>JAYPCW010000022.1:0-18389 GCA_038124905.1 Candidatus Nanopelagicales bacterium
GCTTTTTTTAACCCAGCAAGGCCACCATGCTCTTGATAGTCAGACAAACTTAAAGGATCAATTACTCCAACTCGCTTAAAAGTTAAGCGTTGTTGTTTTTGTAACCAAGGTATTTCATCAACTAATCCAAGTGCAAGTGGATGATTTTGACTATTTAAAAAATCATTTTCAAATAATGATTTAACATCTTGAACAGTAACTGGCCCAAAGCCAACTCGACCTTTATCGGTCTCAACTTCGACTAGAGGCTCAAGCCAAAGCATTCCTCGGGAACCAGTTCTTATTATGTCAACATCTAAATTGTTATTTTTTGCGAATGAGAGAATCGCATCCGCAACTTCATTTGCACCGACAGATTTGCTCGCAGAGTCTTTGGGTACAAAAATTTTTTTACTGCTCATTTACATCCAATTTATGCATTACTATCTGTTTTAAGCTGTCTTTAGTAAGCCTGCCATAAAGTTCGTCATTAATGAGCGCTGTTGGACCCAAGGCGCAATTACCGAGGCAATAAACCGCTTCTAACTCAACTCCATTGGGATTATGTTCATTAATTTTTACTCCCAGAGCCGACTCTGCTTCTTTAGTGAATTCTCTGACTCCATTTGCCTGACAAGCTTCGGCTACACATAATTTCACACAAATTTTTGCTGGGGGAGTTTCTCTTAAATCGGTGTAATAGGAAATTACCCCATGAACTTCCGCCCGAGATACATTGCAGGCTTCAGAGACTAGCTCTATTGCCTCATGAGGAATGAAACCAAACTCTTTTTGAATTAGTTGTAAATTTGGAAGAATTAATTTTGAAGCGTTACTTTCTAAAATTGCCAGTGCGACATCTTTTGACCAGGGTCGGTAATTTGTAGTCAACTGACTCATCTGGCCTCACAAAATCTGGATTTTTCAGGGGTTTAATAATCTCACTTCACTAATAAGCAATGCAAGAATGCTCGGCTCTTTGGTAGTTGGATATGGTGCAGTTAGTCGATTAAGGATTCATGATATGGAACATGCTCAAGTTAGGACCCCGCCTACGCAGGTTATAACCAATATCGAGGTTGATCTAGGCCCAAGAAATCGTTTGACCACTTTTTTTAGATTCATTTTGGTGATCCCTGCCGTAATTCTGGTGGCCTTACTCTCGGGCGGTAATTGGTCAGGTGGTTTTACTACTCCTTATTTGGTGACCTTTCCAGTAATTCTTTTACTATTATTTTTGGGTTACTATCCCAAATTTTTAATAATTTTTGCTTTTGCCTTGCAAACTTTTAATACCAAAGTTTCTTCATATCTTTTCTTTTTAAGAGACGAATACCCAAGTTTTCGAGATGAGACTCATACCTTTTTGCTATATCCAGATATTGCTGAAGGAAAGAACTTAAGTCGCGGTTTGCCACTGGTTAAATGGTTTTTGGCAATTCCACATTTTATTCTTTTAACCTTGGCAGCTTTTCCGCTAATTTTAGTATGGATTTACACCTGGATTTATATTTTAATTACTGGAAACTATCCAGGAAAGGTAGCGCCATTTGTTTACTGGTACTTGGCTTACAGTAATCGAGTTACTGGATATGCGTTGACTTTAGTTTCAGATAAATACCCAACTATAAAATAGTTTTTAAGGCTCTGTCTTCCTAACATTTTCTATTTTATTATTTGGTACAAAATATGCTGCTAAAAGAGCTAAGACCATGAGGCCAGCTCCAGTGATGAAGATTATGGCTAGCGAATCAGTAAAACCTTCAAGTAAAGGCCGCACCAAAATTTCATTTGCGTTTGATATCCAACTACTGTCATCAAAAGCAGAAGCTCCGGTCTGAATACTTTCTAATTGCTGTAAGGTCTCCGCATTTGCTGGACTAGTTAATGCAGCTTGAAATTCTGGATTAGCTAATGCAGCTTCAAATCTTTGAGTGGATTGAACACCAATTTGACTAAATAGTATTGATAAAAACACGGCAGTTCCCATGGTTGCACCTATTTGACGAAAGAGCGTAACGCTAGATGTTGCCACACCCATATCATTTTTTGGTACAGCGTTTTGAGCTGCAATTAGCGTTGGTTGCATCACAAAACCTAAGCCGGCACCAAATAAAAGTGAAACCAGTGCAATGAATAAATAAACAGTATCTGGATTTACTGTGGCCGCTAGTATGAAACTTATTGCTAAAACGACTGAACCAATAATTGGGAAAATTCTATATTTGCCAGTTTTGGAGATGGTCCTTCCTGCTACAACTGAACCCAATGCAATACCAAGAGTTAAAGGTAGGAGCTCTAACCCAGCTTCGGTTGGAGAAGACCCTTTTACAATTTGAAGATACAAAGGTACGGTTACTAAACCACCAAACATCGCGATTCCGGTTAAAGTCGCAACAATTGAGATAAATGAGAATGTTTTATCTCTAAACAACCTCATTGGAATAATTGCTGCATCCTTCATTTTAATTTCAACAATCACAAAAGCAATTAGCCCGGCGAGACCAATGAGTAACACAAAAATTGAACGAGCGGATGTCCAGCCCCAGCGTGAGCCTTGTTCAGCAAGTAGTAATAAAGGGACCAAGGTGATTGTTACAAAAGTTGCTCCCCACCAATCAATACGATGCGGCTGTTTATTAACAGCAAGGATCTTTAAGGTTCTGTTAACTACATACAAAGCGAAAAATCCAATTGGAACGTTAACAAAAAATACCCATCGCCATCCAGTTAGACCCAGAATTGAGTCTTGGCCTGCTAAAAACCCACCGATAATGGGACCCAAAACACTCGCGGAGCCAAATACTGCGATGAAGTACGCCTGATAGCGCGCACGCTCTCTGGGGGGAACGATATCTCCGATAATTGCTAGCGCCAAAACAAAAAGCCCACCGGCGCCTAAACCTTGTATTGCACGAAAGATTGCTAATTCATACATTGAGTTAGCGAAAGAACTGAGAAGCGAACCTAAAATAAAAATTGAAATTGCCCAGGTGAAAAGTATTTTTCGCCCAAAAATGTCACCGAGTTTTCCGTAAATGGGTGTTGTTATTGTTGAAGTAATCAAGTAAGCAGTAGTTGCCCAAGCTTGGATTGATAGCCCCTGCAAGTCATCTCCGATGGTTCTAATAGCAGTGGCGACAATGGTCTGATCTAAAGCTGCTAAAAACATGCCTAACATCAGGCCAATTAATACCTTTTTAATTTGAGAATGTTCTAAATATGTAGATTCTTCATTAGATGAATTTTGTTCGGACACTAAACTCCTTTAATAACTCCAGTAGTCTAGTCCTGAGCTCCATAGAGTTTCTTGTAGACAGACAAAAGAAGGCGCATAAGGTAACACGGTGATAAAAAAGTCCCTTTTTATTGCGGTTTTTGTATTTTTTGTGAATTTTGCGCCAGTAAATGCCACGACCCTAAATGTGGACTTTGATTTAGCGGCTGTGGTGTTAGAACCAACTGAACTTAAAAAAATTGACGAAGGGGCCTTACAGCAAGCCATTGGTAATTGGAAAAATTCACCGGGGCTGAGGCAAGACGCAACCCTAGTCATTATGGACGCAAGCGATGGAGAAGTTCTTTACGAGGAAAACTCTCATAAGTTACAGACACCCGCTTCTGTAACAAAATTATTTACAGCAGTTACGGTGGCTTCTTTATTAGATCCAGATTCACAAATTATTACGCGAGTTATGTTGGCTGAAGGTACTGTTTATTTAGTTGGAGCAGGTGACCCACAATTTGGAGCAGCTACCGGCGATGGTCCCGTTAATTTAGAGCAACTAGCAGAGCAAGCAGCGATTACTTTAAAAGATTTCGGATTAAAAAGCGTAAAAATTGCAATCGATGATTCTATTTTTGAACCTTTACAAGTGCCAGAAGATTGGTTACCCGGCTACCTTGCCTCCAGCGAAGCGCATCCAGTTACTGCATTGAATTTGGATGATCCAAAAGCGCCAAGACAAGCACCTAAGGACCCTAGCTTGGTTACTGGTGAAAAATTTGCAAACTTTTTACGTGCATCAGGAATCCGAGTCACTTCCAGAGCGGAGCGCAAGTCCACTCCAAATTTTGCTACGGAAATTGCTCAAATGAAATCTAAATCTGTTGCGCAGTTGATCGAGGATACTTTGTACACTTCAAACAATCAAGACACCGAGATTTTGGCAAGACTAGCTGCGAAAGTTGCACAAGATGAGACTGATACCAGATCCACTATGAATTTAATAAGAACTGTCAATTCAAGTTGGGGCATAGACAGCGAAGAACTCGCTTTGAGTGACGCAAGTGGCTTAAGTCGCACCAATGCCATCTCAGCTTTTGTTGCCGCAGATCTTTCGCGATTGATTCTTTTGGAAAATGAACCGATAGATTTACCCTTGATTAAAAATAATATTTCGGTAACAAATCCACCAGGAACATTTAAGCCCGACTTATGGCCTGTCATGACGGGGCTACCTCCTGCTAGATCTTTGGGAACTATGTACAAGCGCCTAAGCGACAGCAAAGATGTTGCAAAAGGTGTGACTCGAGCTAAGACTGGAACATTAAATCAAGTTATAGGTTTATCTGGAACAATCAAAACCAAAGATGGGGGAATGGTTACTTTTGCAGTAATGGCAAATCAGGCAAACTCCCGGACTTCAACAAGAAACAGTGTCGACGAGCTAATGAATTCGATTGCAAACTGTGAATGTCTCCTAGATTAAGATGAATTTCCAAAAAGTTTTACCCCCAAGCGTCTTAACAAATTCTGTTGAAAAGTTTTTAAAAGATGTTTCACCAGGAGATAGGGTCCTGGTGGCTTGTTCGGGTGGATCTGATTCGCTAGCACTTGCTTGGACGGTGCAATTTGTAGCGAAAAAAAGTGAGATTTTTGTTTCCGCCCTTGTTATTGATCACCAATTGTTTGCAGAATCAAATCAAGTCGCAAAAGATGCTGTGGCCAAGTTAAAGCTCTTAGGTCTTCAAGAGGTAGCGATAAGAACCGTAGAAGTACCAAAATCGCCCGACGGAATTGAAGCTGCGGCTCGCGAAGTTAGATATAAAGCCTTACAAGAATTTGCCCAAGAAATAGCTGCGACTCAAATTTATTTGGGTCATACCTTGGAGGATCAAGTTGAAACTGTGCTGATGCGCTTAACTCGGGGCAGCGGCGCGAGGTCCTTACAGGGAATGTCGGAGAGGAACGGACTTTTTGTTCGTCCATTCTTGCACATACCAAGAAGCGCAGTTAGAGAATCTTTAAATTTAATAAATATAAAAGCCTGGGAAGACCCCATGAATTACTCAGACAAGTTTTTGCGGAGCAAAATTAGAAATAATTTGTTGCCGGTTATGGCCGAGGTGTTAGGTGTTAGCGCCTTTGAAGCAATCGATCGAACTGCTACACAAATTAGGGATGACAACCAAGCGCTAGATTTAATTTGCCAAGATGTAATGACTTTAAATCATATTGAAACGCGAGCAGAAGTTTCTGTTTTAGAAATGCAACCCAAGGCAATACGGAGCAGAATTATTCGGTCTATGGCACTTAATGCGGGCGCTCCAGCGGCTTCGCTAGCTAATTCTCATATTGAGGCTATTAATCAACTAGTAGAAAATTGGCATGGTCAGGGAGAGGTTGCGCTACCGGGTAAGTTAAGGGCAGCACGAGTTATTAATCAGATCGTGATTGAGGCAAAGTAAATTGAGAGGACCCGATGGACGCGCAGGATATTAAGCAAGATTTGTTAACTGAATTGCTTTCGGAAGCTGAAATTCAAGCGCGCGTAAAAGAGATTGCAAAACAAATAGATTCTGATTACCAAGGTCAAGATCTTTTATTAGTAGGTGTACTCAAGGGCGCAATCATGGTTGTTGCAGATTTAGCAAGGGCAATGACTCGTCATGTTGAAATGGACTGGATGGCGGTTTCGTCTTATGGATACGGAACTACCTCAAGTGGAGTTGTGAGAATACTTAAAGATTTGGATCAAGATATAAAAGATCGAAACGTCTTAATCGTTGAAGATATCGTTGATTCTGGATTGACTTTGTCTTGGTTGCAGAAAAACTTAATTTCTCGTGGCCCATCCTCTGTGGAAGTCATGGCGCTTTTGAGAAAACCTGACGCGCTTACTGTTGATTTGGAACCAAAATATGTTGGTTTTGATATTCCTAATGAATTTGTTGTTGGTTATGGGCTTGACTATGCAGAGAAGTATCGAAATCTTCGATCAGTAGCGAGCTTGCATCCGGACGTATATTCTGGAAACTAAGCGCTCTAATAACATTAGAGTTTGAGTTTTATACCTTATTAATTAGGAGGCAAGGCGGCAATAAGCCCTTACTATGAATTTTAAAAAACTATTTAGAGGGCCGATTTTTTGGATTTTTATTGCCATTTTTTTAATTCTTATCGGTAGTAATTTAGTCTCATCAGCGAATGCAGCAAAAAAAATTACTACCGCTGAAGCTGTTTCTGCGATTTCTAATAATGAAGCATCGTCGGTAACTCTGATCGACCGAGATCAAAGAATTGAAATAGTTCTAAAAAATGGCGACAAAGTACAAGCAGATTTTATTTCTGGGCAAGGCGTTGAACTTCAAAAATTATTACAAAGCAAAGTCGATTCAGGCGCTTTAACACGAGATGGTTACGACGCCATCGTTCCACAAGATAACTTATTTGTTAACTTGCTTGTTTCTTTGATTCCAATTGCAATTATCGTTCTAATACTCTTCTTCTTCCTATCCCAAATGGGTGGCGGCAATCGCATAATGGCGTTTGGCAAGTCCAAGGCTCGTGCTTTAAATAAAGATATGCCAAAAACTACTTTTTCTGATGTTGCTGGCGCGGATGAAGCAGTTGAGGAATTAGAAGAAATTAAGGAATTCTTAGCGGAGCCAGCAAAGTTTCAAGCAGTGGGAGCCAAAATCCCTAAAGGTGTTTTGCTTTATGGACCACCTGGAACGGGAAAAACACTTTTAGCTAGAGCTGTTGCGGGTGAAGCGGGAGTACCTTTCTTTTCGATTTCCGGATCAGATTTTGTTGAAATGTTTGTAGGTGTTGGTGCTAGTCGAGTTCGAGATTTATTTGAGCAGGCAAAACAAAGTGCCCCGGCAATAATTTTTGTTGATGAAATTGATGCAGTTGGTCGCCAACGCGGAGCTGGATTAGGTGGCGGGCACGATGAGCGTGAACAAACTTTGAATCAATTATTGGTTGAGATGGATGGCTTCGATGTGTCTGTTGGAGTTATTTTGATTGCTGCAACCAATAGGCCTGACGTGCTAGACCCCGCACTATTAAGACCTGGGCGTTTTGACAGACAAATTGCAGTGGAAAGGCCAGATCTAAAAGGTCGAGAACAAATTCTACAAGTTCATGCAAAAGGAAAACCAATTTCCAAAGACGTTAACTTGCTAGATGTTGCTCGCAGAACTCCAGGATTTACCGGTGCTGATTTGGCAAATGTTTTAAATGAAGCAGCACTTTTAACTGCTCGTGAGAAAAAAGAAATAATCGACAGAAAAATTATGGATGAAGCAATTGATCGAGTTGTTGCGGGGCCACAAAAGAAAACTCGATTAATGAGCGAAAATGAAAAACTTATTACTGCTTATCACGAGGGCGGTCATGCCTTGGTTGCTGCAGCTTTACCTAATACCGATCCAGTACACAAAATAACAATTATGCCTAGAGGTCGAGCGCTTGGTTACACAATGGTTTTACCTGAAGAAGACAAGTATTCAAATACCAGAAATCAAATGTTGGATCAGCTTGCTTACATGTTAGGTGGCAGGGCAGCAGAAGAATTGGTTTTTCATGACCCCACAACTGGAGCAAGCAATGACATCGAAAAGGCAACTCAAGTTGCAAAAGCTATGGTGACTCAATTTGGAATGAATGAAAAACTTGGTGCAATTAAATATGGTTCAACAGGGCAAGATGTGTTTTTGGGCAGAGATTTAATGCATCAAAAAGATTATTCTGAAGCTATAGCGGCAGTAATTGACGAAGAAATTAGACAATTAATCGAAAACGCCCATCTAGAAGCTTTCAAAATACTCGAAACAAATCGTGCAGTTTTAGATAACTTGGTTTTAGCGCTTCTAGAAAAAGAAACTTTAAACAAAGAAGAGATTTCCGAGATTTTTGCCAAACTAAAAAGGCAGCCGGCACGCCCTGCTTGGACTGGTTCCACGAAGCGGAAACCATCAAGCAAACCTCCAGTAAAACTTGAGAAAACCGAAAAAAAGCCTACGAGCGTATCCAGGAATAAAGCCGCTAAACCAAAATAGGTTAAATGGAAGAGACTCGAATCAGCCCCACTGCTGATCCATTAGCTGATATTGATCCAATTCAGCGTGCGCCGTTTGATCAAAAAAGAATTGAAAACGCGGTTCGAGAAGTCCTAATTGGTATTGGTGAAGATCCTGATCGCGATGGACTTCGCGAGACTCCGGCACGGGTTGCCAGAGCATACAAAGAAATGTATGCCGGATTATTTCAAAAACCAGAAGATGTTTTAGCAACAACTTTTGATTTAAATCATAACGAATTAGTTTTAGTAAGGAATATAAAAGTTTTTTCGACTTGTGAACATCATTTGCTGCCATTTGTGGGTAGCGCGACTGTTGGATACATACCAAATGATTCTGGACGAATTACAGGATTATCTAAACTGGCTCGATTAGTTGATGTTTATGCCAAACGACCACAGGTACAAGAGAGATTAAATTCGCAAGTAGCTGATGCCTTGATGAGAATTTTGCAACCGAGTGGCGTAATAGTGGTTATGGATTGTGAACACTTTTGCATGAGCATGCGCGGAGTAAATAAATCTGAAGCGCGCACCACGACATCTGTTGTTAGAGGTAGCTTGCAAGACCCAGCACTACGACATGAAGCCATGACTCTAATTGCACAGCAGGCATGAATCCAGAGAAAAAAATTTTGGATAGAACTTTAATTTTTGGGATTCTTAATGTTACTCCAGACTCATTTTCTGATGGTGGAAAATTTTTTACCTTAGATAAGGCAATGGCTCAAGCTAAACAATTGATAAATGATGGCGCTGATGTCATAGATGTGGGCGGTGAGTCAACAAGACCCGGGGCGGAAAGAATTACCAGCGAAGAAGAGTTAAGCAGAGTTATACCGATAGTCAGTGAGCTCAATAAGCAAAAAATTGTTGTAAGTATTGACACTATGAGGTCAGAAGTTGCCAAAGCAGCAGTAGCTGCTGGCGCTAAATATGTGAATGATGTAAGTGGCGGCAAAGCCGACCAAAACATGTTTATGACAGTTTCCCAACTAAACGCCAAATACATATTGATGCATTGGCGTGGACAATCAAAAAATATGGATGATTTGGCAAATTACCAAGATGTAGTCAAAGAAGTCATTGAAGAATTAAGTACTCAAATCGAAAAAGCCTTAGCTGCAGGAATCAAAAAAGAGAATTTGATTATTGATCCAGGCTTGGGATTTGCGAAAAAACCAGAACATAATTGGACCATCTTGCAAAACTTAGAAGAATTCAATGAGTTAAAGCTCCCAATGTTAATTGGCCACTCTCGAAAGAGATTCTTAAATGAATTAGCAAAAGAATCAAATGCCGATATTGAATTCAAAGATGCTGCTACGGCGGCAATCTCGTACCAATTAGCTAATGAAGGTGTTTGGGCCGTTAGAGTGCATGAGGCAAAGCAAACTTATGCCGCTATTGTTTCAGCCCATCGCCTTCGCGAGGATAAATTATGAGCCAAATGCAAATTAAAATTTCAGGAATAAGTGCCTTTGGCTATCACGGAGTTTTTGAGCATGAAAAAATTAATGGACAAGAATTTATTGTTGATCTAGAAATTAACTATGATGCGAATTCCGCAATTTCTAGCGATAACATTGCAGAAGCGTTGGATTATGGTGAGATTACGAAGTCTGTAAAAGATATTATCGAAAACACAAGAAGAGATTTGATTGAAGTATTAGCAAATGACATCGCAGATCTGCTAATTAAGAAAGATAAAGTAACAGAAGTAAGCGTGGTACTACATAAACCACAAGCTCCAGTAGCAGTTAAAGTCTCAGATATAGCAGTCAAAATAACGAAAACCAAATGATCGCAGTTATTGCCTTAGGCTCCAATCAAGGTGATCGTCTTACTTTTTTGAAGTCGGGATTCAACGAACTAAAAAACTTAAAAAATACTTCGGTGTTAAGAGCGTCAAAAATTTATCAAACTGCACCTGAAGGAGGGGTAGCGGAGCAGCCATTTCTTAATGCGGTGGTTGAGGTAGCTACCGAGTATTCCGCAATTGATTTATTGAGAAATCTTCAAGAAATAGAAAAAAATAATCAGCGTGTGCGAACTGTTAAATGGGCTGATAGAACCCTTGATCTAGATCTGATCGATTACGCCGGAGAAGAAATAGAAACGGTTGAGTTAACGCTGCCTCACCCACTTGCTCATGAGCGGGGATTTGTTTTGCTGCCTTGGCTTGAAATTAATCCTAAGGCGCTATTGCCTAGAAAGGGATTGGTGAAAGATATCGTTAAATCGAAAGAATTTCTTGAACTAGAATTTTACGCAGAGTTTTAGGGGTATTTTGAAAAATACAAAAATCTCAAGTTTGATCTGGATTTTTTCAATTGGTGCAGCAATAGGAATCTTCGGGCCGAGCATTTATGAGAATTTAACCAGTAGATTAATTTTTATTCATCTAAATACGGCCTTAGCTATTTTTATTTTAAATATGACCATACTTTTTTGGGGTGTAAATTTTAGAAATAGACTAAAAAATCGTTTTAAATATCAGCCAGTAAACGCTTTGGCGGCAGCTCGCACTACTGCATTAGCTTTAGCGGCAAGTAGAACTGGGGCTTTACTTTCAGGTTTTTATATCGGAGTGGCCCTATTTTTTGTTCCAGCTTTATCAAATTCAGCAAACAACCAGCGATTAACCAACACGCTAATCACAACAGTCTTGACACTATGGCTTTTGGCTTTGGGATTATGGCTAGAGAGAATTTGCCGCGTGCCACAGGCACCAAACAAAGATGACTTAGATAAGTGATCGAGAGAATTAGACTCTACTAATGGCTGTATTGGTAAAAAGTAACCTTCAACTAAGAAATGCACTAAATAATCTTGGAGACAATGTTGCTTTAGTGCCCACTATGGGTGCTTTACATGAAGGGCATGTCTCACTTATCAAGCTCGCTCGAGCTACAGTCGGGTCAAAAGGTTGTGTAGTTGTTAGTGATTTTGTAAATCCAAAGCAATTTAACAGTGAAGATGACTACATAAATTATCCCAAAGATTTAAAAGAAGATTTTTTGGTTGCGACTAGTGCTGGCGCAAATATTTTATGGGCACCTGAATATGAAGATATTTATCCAGAGCCTGAAGTTAAATTAATCAATTCTGGTTACTTAGGTGAAGTCTTAGAAGGAAAAGATCGCCCCGGGCATTTTGACGGTGTTCTAACTGTAGTTAACCGTTTATTTGAATTAGTGATGCCAAAGTATGCAGTTTTTGGCCATAAGGATTTACAACAAATTTTAGTTATTAGGGAATTTTTAAAAAGTCAAAAAATTCCCATTAATTTGGTTGTAGGCCCAACTGTACGAGAAATAGATGGCTTAGCGCTTTCATCGAGAAACTCTCGACTTTCGAGCGAAGAGCGGGAACTGGCAAAAAAAATTCCAATTGCCTTAGCTCAAGGATATGATGCCGCAATCGCAGGTAGCCGCCTTGTTGAAATTCGACAGCAGGTGCGAGATGCGCTAGAACACCCCGATATAAAAATTCATTATGTTGAATTATTAAATGATCAGCTAGAGAGTATCAATAATGATCACGGCTGGCTATTAGTTGCCGTGACGATAGGAAGAACTAGATTGATTGACAATAGTTTTATTCCATTAGGAAAACGAAATTGATCAAGGTTATTGAAAAACTCCACCACGCCACTCCGGGCTGGACGGTACAAGCTGATGTCGTAGTAATTGGTTCAGGAGTTGCCGGATTGAGCTCGGCTATAAATGCTAGAAAAAAAGGTTTGTCTGTTTTATTGCTTACAAAAGAATTGTTATCAACTGGTTCTACCGCTTGGGCTCAAGGCGGTATTGCCGCGGCATTAGGCCCGAAAGACTCACCAAAACAACACTTATTTGACACCTTAGAAGCCGGAGCAGGGCTTTGTAATAAAAATTCAGTAGAAACTTTGGTTGAAGAAGGCCCGGCAGCAATAGAGAATTTAATTTCGTTAGGCACAGTTTTTGATCTAGATTCACAAGGAAACGTTGCGCTAACTCGTGAGGGTGGACATCGACAAGATCGAATCGCTCACGCGGGTGGGGATGCTACCGGTGCAGAAATATCCCGCGCATTAGTCGCAAGCGTTCTTTCTGATCCAAAAATTCAAATATTTGAGCACGCTTTGGTGTTGGACTTATTAAAAGATAAGAACAACAGAGTTTGTGGCGTTACCTTGCACGTAATGGGTCAAGGATTAATTGACGGCGTAGGTGCGGCGCTTGGCCGAGCAGTAGTAATTGCAACTGGAGGATTGAGTGCAGTTTTTGAACAAACTACAAATCCGTTAGTCGCTACTGGAGATGGAGTTGCTTTAGCTTTAAGAGCTGGCGCCAGTGTGGCAGATTTAGAGTTCGTGCAATTTCATCCAACCGTTCTATGGGTCGGTGAAAAAAGTCGTGGTTCACAGCCTTTAATTAGTGAAGCAGTTCGGGGTGAAGGTGCCGTGTTATTAAATGAAAATTTAAAACCCTTTATGAGCTTAATTCATCCAATGAAAGACTTAGCTCCTCGCGATGTAGTAGCACATGCGGTAGTTGAAGAAATTAGAAATTCTAATTTAGGACATGTATGGCTTGATGGCAGAAAGCTTGGCAAAGAAGTTTGGAAAAAGCGATTTCCAAATATTTTGGCATCACTTCGTAAGTATTCGATTGACCCAATTAATGATCTAATACCGGTGGTGCCTGCTGCTCATTACTCGATGGGTGGTGTTCAAACTGATATGTCTGGTAAAACAAATGTTCCTGGTTTATTTGTGGTGGGCGAAGCAGCCAACACTGGTGTGCACGGTGCAAATCGATTGGCGTCAAATAGTTTGCTAGAAGGCTTAGTAGTAGCTAACAGATTAGGCAATCATTTCAATGATTTACCAAATCAAATGGAACCAGCTGAGAAATCAGTTCAGGGCGAATTAATTTCTGGAAATCTAAGAAAAAAAATTAATCAAGTTACAACTCAAGGTGCTGGTGCGATTAGAGACGAAACGGGCCTCTTGACAACTTTGAAAGATTTAGGGGAAATCTCAGGTCAAAAAATCCAAGATGGATCAACTCAAGCCTGGGAAGCTACAAATTTACTAACAGTAAGTGCCTTTATTGCCAGTGCTGCCTTGATGCGCGAGGAGAGCAGAGGAGCACATTGGCGACAAGACTTTCCGAGTAAAGATGATAAAAATTGGCGTTTGCGAATTAAGGGTGAAATAGCGGACGGATTAATAAAATTAACTACTCAAAGTATTGACCAGTAGGCTAGGCGCTAAATGAGCGCGAAATTACAGTTAAAAAAGCAGGGCTTAAATCCTGATTTGGTTCAAGCGTTAGTAGAACTGGCTTTAAGCGAAGACTTAGCTGATGGATCTGATGTAACCACCTTGGCCACAATCGAAGAAAATAGTATTTCTGTCTTGAATTTGGTAGCAAGAAAATCTGGGGTAATTTCTGGAGTTTATGTTGCGCAGCTTGTTTTTGAATTATTGTCAGACGAAATTGTGATAAATGCATTCGTTGAAGATGGTAAAAAAGTTGCTGCCGGTGAAGTAATTCTTTCAGTAAAGGGCCCAACTCAAGTTTTACTTACAGCAGAGCGAACGGCATTAAATTTTTTAACTCATATGTCTGGAATTGCTACCGCTACTAGTCTTTGGGTAAACGAGGTTTCACACACCAATGCAAAAATCAGAGATACTAGAAAAACTATTCCTGGATTAAGGCACCTAGAGAAGTACGCCGTGGTTTGTGGAGGTGGAGTAAATCATAGGTTTTCACTAAATGATGCTGCGCTAATTAAGGATAATCACATTTTAGCGGCAGGTGGAGTTGGGCAAGCTTTTAGAAAAGTTAAAAATAAAGTAGTGAATCAAGAAATTGAAATTGAAGTTGATACTCTCGAGCAAATCCCAGAAGCAATTGCGGCTGGAGCCGATTTTATTTTGCTTGACAACTTTGAGATTCCTGAATTAGAAAAAGCAGTAATTGAATATGGAGCAAGTGTTAAATTTGAAGCTAGCGGTGGACTTACCTTGGAGAACGCCCGAGCTGTTGCTGAAGCTGGAGTTGACTATTTAGCCGTTGGTGCATTAACCCACTCCGCGCCGAGCCTGGACATAGGTGCAGACTTAGTGCTCGGCGGATAGGAATCTAAATGCTCTTAGCTGTTGATGTCGGAAACACAAATATTGTGATTGGTTTGTATGAAAATGTTAATCTAATAAATTCATGGCGAATTAAGACAGATGCTAGGGCTACCGCTGATGAATTAAATCTAACCTTTAGAAGTATTTTGCAAAATGAAGCTGAGATAACTGGTATTTCACTTTGCTCTACTGTCCCGGCGGTACTAACAGAGCTTAGAAATATGTTTTCAAAAAATTATCCAAATACAAAAACCATAATTATTGAGCCGGGAGTAAAGACCGGGGTACCAATAATGATTGATAATCCAAAAGAAGTTGGTGCAGATAGAATTGCAAATTCCCTGGCAGTGTTTTCTCGACACGGTGGGCCGAGCGTGGTAGTTGATTTCGGAACTAGCACCAATTTTGATGTGGTAAGTGAAAAGGGTGAGTTTTTAGGTGGGGCGCTAGCTCCAGGAATAGAAATATCTTTGGAAGCTTTAGCACAAAGAGCAGCTCAATTGAGAAAAGTTGAATTAGCAAAACCACGTAGTGTTATTGGTAAAGGCACAGTTGAGGCTTTGCAATCAGGGTCGCTTTATGGATTTTCTGGTCAAGTTGATGGAATCGTAAATCGCATCATTAAAGAAATCGGCCCACTCAAAGCTGTGGTGGCAACTGGGGGACTTGCTGGCTTGGTCGTGGAAACTTCAGAAACAATTACTCACCATGAACCTGATTTAACCTTGGAAGGGTTGCGATTAGTTTTTGAAAAGAACCGATAACCTATTGGTCCTATGAGTGAAGAATTAAGCGAACAGCAGCAGATCCGTAGAGAAAAACTCAATTCAATTATTGATTCAGGAGTTGACCCTTACCCTGTTGGATTTACCCCTGATCACTCATTAGGTCAAATTCGTGAAGATTTTAAGGATCTTCAACCAGAGTCTAAAACCGGCAAGAATGTGGCAATTGCTGGTCGAGTGATGCTAAATCGAATTACTGGAAAGTTAATTTTTGCCACGATTCGCGAATCAGGAATCGATCTGCAAATCATGCTGGCAGCAGATTCAGTTGGTGAAGCAGAATTAGAGAGATGGAAAGAGCAGATTGATTTAGGTGACTTAGTTGGAATTACTGGAGAGGTAGTAACCACTAAACGCGGCGAGCTGACGGTCCGTGCAAGTAATTGGGTGCTGACTGCAAAATCACTTCGACCTCTACCAGATAAACATAAGGGATTAAACGATCCGGAAGCTCGAGTTAGGCAAAGATACGTGGATCTCTTAGTTAGAGATGAAGCACGAGAGCTGCTTAATATTCGCTCTACTGTTGTATCTAGCATTAGAAGCTCTTTGACTAAAAGAGGCTTTATTGAAGTTGAAACCCCAATGTTGCAGGTGATGCACGGTGGGGCGAATGCTCGACCTTTTAAAACTCATATCAATGCTTATGACATGGAGTTATTTTTACGAATTGCCCCAGAGTTATACCTAAAGCGCTTGTTAGTAGGCGGCGTAGATAAGGTATTTGAAATTAATAGGAACTTCAGAAATGAAGGTGCTGATTCATCACACAATCCAGAATTCACAATGCTTGAGATGTATGAAGCTTACGGTGATTATTCAACCATGCAAAAAATAACACAAGAAATTATTCAAGAAGCCGCCGAAGCAGTTTATGGAAAACAAGTTGCTCGTCATTTTGATGACGAAGGAAACGTAACTGAATACGACTTGAGTGGTAACTGGCCAAGAGTTAGCGTCTATGAAGGTCTTAGCAATAAACTCGGCCAGCAAGTTAACTCCCAAACTTCAGCGCAAGAATTAACTCGTATTGCTGAAAAGTTGTCGATTAAGCTAGACCCAAAGTGGACTCGCGGTCAGATAGTGCTGGAGTTGTATGAACACCAACTTGAAGACACAACTCAATCGCCAGTTTTTTATGCGGACTTTCCAAAAGATGTTTCTCCGTTAACTAGAGAGCATCGTACAGATAGCGAATTAGCTGAAAGATGGGATCTAGTTGCATTTGGAGCAGAAGTTGGAACCGCCTACACCGAACTAAACGATCCTGTGGAGCAAAGGAAACGTCTCACCGAACAGTCTTTATTAGCAGCCGGCGGTGACGCTGAAGCGATGCAATTAGATGAAGATTTTTTAAGAGCCTTGGAGTACGGAATGCCTCCGGCTGGTGGCCAAGGAATGGGAATTGACCGAGTTTTGATGATGCTAACTGGACGTGGCATTAGAGAAACAGTTTTGTTCCCACTAGTGAAGCCAAATTAAATGGTGGAAGTCAGACAAGCTACAACTAAAGACGTTAGCGAAATAAGACGTTTGGTTGATACCTATGCCCCAGATAGAAGGCTGTTGTCTAAAGCAACTGTGACTTTATTTGAAGACGTACCTGATTTTTTAGTTATTACCGAAGGTAACAAAGTAATTGGTGCCGGTGCAGTTCACGTGATGTGGGAAGACTTAGCTGAAGTAAGAACTATGGCGATATTTCCTGAATATCAAAGAAAAGGCTATGGATCAAAATTACTTAACGCGCTTTTGGATAGAGCTAGAGAATTAGAGGTAAAGCGAGTCTTTTGCCTAACTTTTGAAACTCAATTTTTCTCAGCACACGGGTTCAAAGAAATTGATGGCACACCGGTTGAAAGTAGCGTTTATCAACAGTTATTGGAATCTTACGACGTAGGAATTGCAGAATTCCTGGATTTAGACAAAGTAAAGCCTAATACCTTGGGCAATACTCGAATGTTAAAAATTCTTTAACAAGAATTTAGAACTTTTTCTAGCGCCTCAAACTCTGCCTGATCTACCGAGAGATCCCATCGGTGTTTAATACTTACCCAAGTAGTCACATACCAACAATGAGTTTCAGGCAAGATCGGAAGCCAATTAGCAGGATCTCGATCCCCCTTATTTCGGTTTGCTTCACGAGAAACTGCAATCAAACTATCTGGATCAGTTAGATCGTTAGCGAAAAGTTCTCTTTTTTCTTCGGTCCATGAATTTCCCCCAGAATCCCATGCTTCCGCCAGAGGAACAAAGTGATCCACATCAAAAGTTGTCGGATCTTCTGTTTCAAGCCCATCATAAATAGACACCCATTTACCTAAAAGTATTTTGCAATCCTCTTCAATCTTTACTGGTATTAATGACTCTTGAATTAAAACTTCTCTACGGGTATCGCAACCATCTTGATCGAAGTCACTCCAACGATCCATAAACAATTCTCGCTGATAGCCTTCTCTAGATTCTTCTTGAATAGTTAGTTGATTGAGTAGATCTAGGGAAATATTTTGATCTAATGCATTTTCTTCAACGGGCTCAGTGTTGAGTGTGCTTAAGATGAAAATTATGGCACTTCCGAAAAGTAAGGGAACTCCTACTTGCTTTCTATTGGCCATCTAATAAAGGTAGCGTTTTAACAGCGATTAGCCCAGGATTTCAACAGTCAGTTAGTTATCCACAACTAACTGATACTCAAGGGCGCTTGCTGATATTTAGAAAGCAGTACTCCGATACATTCAAACGAATTTGGTTTAATCCGATAAAGCGCATTTTGCTTAAACCTCTTACATACCGCAAAAAGCTTTTCTTGATGGATCATATTGATAGCAAAGCCATCTTCAGACCACTTGGACTTTGGATCAAAGCCGCGGGCGGGGTAGACGGGACTTCCCAGCCGATCAAGCAAGGTTTTGAGCTCCCGATTTCGTTTGAGATTTTCTGCTTCCGAGAGATTTTTACTCTCCGGGTTTGCTGCTGTGAGAATTATTAAGCCCTCTTCTTCAAAAGGCCACTCGCCGCTGGCAGTTTCATCAGCTTTAATGGTGAAAAACTTTTCACCCATTGTAATTTCAACATGTGTCGTCATGTAGAAATTCCAAACATCACCCATAAAGAAGCATCCTAACTAAAGTCATTTCTAAAAATAAATTGGCCAAGATAAACACAAATAGACTCCCAATT
>JAYPCW010000023.1:0-18366 GCA_038124905.1 Candidatus Nanopelagicales bacterium
AAGTGAGACTACCTAAAGATATATTGCTACCAGCAATTCCTCTTTACCTAAGAGTTCCAGATGCAAAGCCAAAACCATGAGTGAGTTAAGAGAGTTTCGCTATTGGCATATACCCCAAGCACATCAAATTGATTTGAAAGTGTTTCCTGAAACTGCTTGGAGTGAGGCAACTTTTTGGAGCGAGTTAGCAGCGGACAATCGTTATTACCTTTGCTTTGAAGAAAACGAAGAGTTAATCGGCTATGGCGGCATCGCCTTAAATGGCGCAGAAGCTGATTTACAAACTCTAGTGATAAAGCCAGAGTTTCAAAAAAGAGGTTTGGCAAGTGAGTTACTAACAAAATTATTAGATAAAGCTAAAGAAGGCGGAGCAAAAAGAGTATTTCTAGAAGTGGTATTTGATAACGATCCAGCAATTGCGCTTTATAAAAAATTTAATTTTGAGCAAATAGCCCTTCGTCAAAAGTATTACCCAAACGGTAAGGCGGCGGTAATCATGCAGTTAGATTGGCGGGGATTATGAGCGAGCCAATTGTGTTAGGTATAGAAACTTCGTGTGATGAAACTGGAGTGGGAATCGTTCAAGGCCACAAGTTATTAGACGATGCTTTAGCTTCAAGTGTTGCTGAGCATGCCCGCTTTGGTGGTGTAGTTCCTGAAGTTGCTTCACGCGCTCATGTTGAAGCAATGTTGCCCACGATTAACTCAGCTCTAAATAAAGCAGACTTAAAACTCAGAGATGTTGACGCACTCGCGGTAACCAGCGGGCCTGGCTTAGCTGGAGCATTAGTTGTTGGGGTGGCTGCGGCTAAAGCTTTGGCAGTTGCTTTAGATAAACCGATATATGGGGTGAACCACCTTTCAGCTCATGTTGCGGTAGATCAATTGCAAAACGGGCCTTTGCCTGAAGGAGTATTAGCGCTATTAGTTTCAGGCGGGCACTCATCAATTTTGAAGGTAAATAAATTAACTAAACCAATTCAATCTTTAGGCAGTACTTTGGACGATGCTGCTGGTGAAGCTTTTGACAAAGTGGCAAGGCTTTTAGGTTTACCGTTCCCCGGTGGCCCTTGGATAGATAAAGCTGCAAAAAAAGGAAACCCAGAAGCAATCAAATTCCCGCAAGGTTTAACTGCACCTGAAGATCAAAAAGAGCACGCTTATGACTTTTCTTTCTCTGGAGTTAAAACTGCAGTTTTAAGATGGATTGAAAATTATCAATTAACCAGTCAAAATTTGCCAGTTAACGATATTGCCGCCAGCTTTCAAAAATCAGTAGTAGAGGTGTTGGTTAAAAAAGCCTTAAAAGCGGCTCAAAATTTTGGTATTGAAACAATCGTAATTGGCGGGGGAGTTGCTGCTAATAGCGCCTTAAGAGAACTTGCAGAAGCAGAGGCTAATAAACAAAAAATCAGAGTTAGAATTCCGCGCCCTGAGCTTTGCACTGACAACGGAGCCATGGTGGCAGCTTTAGGCGCTGAATTTGTAAAATTCAACGAAACTCCTAGCAATTTAACTTTTGCAATAGATCCAAGCCAAGAAATTGAATTAACTAAAGTTTAAACTGGGCTAACTACAGACAATTCAAGCTCTTTTGCTGCCCGGATCAGCTGCTTATCATAAGTAACAAATCCATCAATTAATTCAGCTATTCCCAGAGCAGTTGAAAGATGAATTGAATCTAGTGATTTTAAATAAGGAATTTCAACCAGCTTTTTTGTTCTTTCAATTACTTTTTTATTTATCTCAAAAAATGAAATAAAATCAAATACTTTATTAGCAACTTCAATACTTTTTTTATCTAGGCGAGCACATACTCTATAAACTTCTATTTTTGTTAAATCTGACGAAACTAGATTTTGCTTTAAAAACTCTCTTAGAGTTTTTGATTCTTTTTCTTCAAAAATTAATTTAACTACCGCACTGCTATCAAGATAATACAAACTACCTCTCCTCATTTCTTAGTTCCATTAAGACTTGAGAAGCAGTCTTAGATTTGCCTTTTAGCTTTATCGGCTCTGGTAGTTGGTCAATTGAATTAACTGGGGGAGTTAGCACTCCTAGCTCATAGAGCTTGTCTAGCAAATTAGTCTCAATTGGAGACATAGTTGCTACGGGCTTGCCCCATTCGGTGATAGTGACGATCTCACCGTCTTTTACTTCATCCAAAATTTTGGAAGCGTTTTGTCTAAGCTCCCGCACCCCATAAGTTTTCATGGCCAAAAGTGTAGCATTTTTAATTAAATGTGCTACATTTTTCAAATTCCTTTAAATCATGACACTTTTGGTCATTAATTGGCACTCAACTTGACAGAGTGCTAACCGTTTTCTAAATTAGGACTTGGCGAAATTGCCAATACTGACGGGACGTCCCCGCCAGTTTTCCCAAAGCCCATGAAGGGGAGTTAAGCGTGGCTGTAAATATCAAGCCCCTAGAAGATCGCATCTTGGTTGAAGTATTAGATGCCGAAACCACTACTGCATCAGGTCTAGTTATTCCTGATACCGCCAAAGAGAAGCCACAAGAAGGCAAAGTTTTGGCAGTAGGCCCAGGAAGATTCAATGAAGACGGAGATGCCCGCCTTCCACTAGATATCAATGTTGGTGACACTGTTGTTTTCTCAAAGTACGGTGGAACCGAGCTCAACTACGACGGCAAAGATTACTTATTGCTATCTAGCCGTGACGTATTAGCAGTAATCACTAAGTAAAAAATTCAATTGGTCTGGTTTGTTAATTGCAAACCAGACCACTAAACCTCAACATAGATAGGTAAACAAAATGCCAAAAATTCTTGATTTCAATCAAGAGGCTCGCCACAAGCTCGAGCGTGGTGTAGATGCGCTAGCAAATACCGTGCGCGTGACTTTAGGACCAAAAGGTCGCAACGTTGTGCTTGATAAAAAATGGGGAGCCCCCACAATCACTAACGATGGAGTCACCATCGCTAAAGAGATTGAATTAGAAGATTCTTTTGAAAACCTTGGCGCGCAACTGGTAAAAGAAGTTGCCACCAAAACTAACGACAACGCTGGCGATGGCACCACAACTGCCACCGTATTAGCTCAAGCCATGGTCCATGAAGGCCTCAAGTATGTAGCTGCCGGTGGAAACCCAATGGGAATCAAGCGCGGTATCGAAGCTGCGGTAAGTGCTGTAACTGAAGAGTTAAAAAAGCAAGCTAACCCAGTTAGCGATAAAGCTGGTATTGCTCAAGTTGCCACCATTAGTGCCCAAGATGAAGATCTTGGAAATTTGCTCGCTGACGCTTTTGACAAAGTTGGTCGCGATGGCGTGATCACTGTTGAAGAGTCTTCAACTATGGATGTTGAACTTGAATACACCGAGGGTATGCAATTTGATAAAGGATTTATCTCTCCTTATTTCGTAACTGATGCTGAAAGAATGGAAGCAGTCCTAGAAGATCCTTACATCTTGCTAGTTCAAAATAAGATTGCCGCGATTTCAGAACTTTTGCCAATAATGGAAAAGGTTGTGCAAGCCGGAAAGCCTTTGGTGCTAATTGCTGAAGATGTTGAAGGCGAAGCCTTGAGCACCATGGTGGTTAATAAAATCCGTGGAACTTTCAACTCGGTATCGATCAAAGCTCCAGCTTTTGGCGACCGTCGTAAAGCGATTTTGGAAGATCTTGCAATCTTGACCGCTGGCCAAGTTGTTACTCCAGATATGGGTATGAAGCTTGACCAAGTTGGACTCGAAGTCTTGGGATCAGCTCACAGAGTTGTTGTAACTAAAGACAACACCACCATCGTGGGCGGTAAGGGCGATAAGAAGTTAGTAGAAGATCGCATTGCCACTTTGCGCCGTGAGATTGAAGCAACTGATTCCTCATGGGATAAAGAGAAGTTGCAAGAGCGCGTAGCCAAGCTTTCAGGTGGAGTTGCAGTGATCAAGGTTGGTGCTGCCACTGAAGTTGAGCTAAAAGAAAAGAAGTTCCGCGTAGAAGATGCAATCGCCGCCACCCGCGCTGCTATTGAAGAAGGCATCGTTACTGGTGGTGGAACCGCATTAGTTCAAGCTGCCAAGGTTTTAGATAAGAAGCTAAGCCTTGAAGGTGACGAAGCTAAGGGTGTAGACATTGTTTATTCAGCAAGCCGCGAACCACTTCGTTGGATTGCGCAAAACGCTGGCGAAGAAGGTTATGTAGTAACTAGCAAAGTTGCTGAAATGAAAGTTGGCGAAGGCTTTAACGCTGCAACCGGCGAATATGGCAATTTGCTAAGCCAAGGCATTGTTGACCCAGTTAAGGTCACTCGCTTAGCGCTACAAAATGCTGCGTCAATTGCCGCAATGCTATTGACCACAGATGTTTTGATCGTGGACAAGAAAGAAGAAGAGCCAGCACCTGCCGCTGGGCACGGTCACAGCCACTAATTAAACAACCAAGAAAAACGGCCGCCATTGTGCGGCCGTTTTTATTTTTTAGCTAAATATGGTCTAAGTATCTTTAGCGCCGTCTTGCCAATTCCATGTAATTGACTTAAGTCTTCGCTGGTCCAAGTTTTTAGTTGAGAAATTTTTGTAATTTTGGCATCCACTAGGGCTCGCCTGGCTGGCGCTGCCAGCTTTAGCTCCCGCCAGAGTCCATCGAGCGATTCATACCTAGCGAGGTTCACCTTTCCTTGAGATACGGCACATTGGGAAATACGCGCCTTGATTAGCTTTGCTAAAAGCGACTTTTTAAGTGGTTGATCAATCGGCACATGCAGGGCACTCTTGGTTTGCGAGAATTTGGCTAAATCAGCTTTGAAATTACTTAGCACAGATCCACTAAAAGGATAAAAACCAACATGATTTTTATTAGCTAATAAACCTGCCACAATTTTTCCGTTTAATTTAAACGCCGGCATGCCATAACTAATTACTTCCTCAGCCTTAGGAACAATTTCTAAAATTCGCTCTCGCATAGCTAGCATTGTTCTACGGTGTGGCAAAGGAGCTGCTTGGTAAATTTTTTTAATTTCTGGCGGAAGTTTTCTTGGCATTTAGTTTCTAATCTTAGCGGCACCAATTAGCGCGGCGGCATTTTTTTCAATTTTTACATTGCTAGGCAATTTTGCTTGAATTCTTTTAGCGAGCCTTAAGGCGTTTCCGCCACCCAAATAGAGACGATCCCACATAAACACTGGTTCAAGCTTTCTAATAAGTCGCAAGACTCTTCTAGACCACAAATAGTCGCCAAAACGTAGCCGTTCTTTTTCGCCAATGTATTCGTCGTAAATATTGTTGAAGCCAATTGGACTTCTGGAAAGTTCAAAATGGGGCGTTAACTTACCGTCTATGAATAAGGCATAACCTAATCCGGTGCCAAAGGTAAGCACTAATTCTGTGCCAACTCCTGAAATAACTCCTAAGCCATGTAGCTGAGCGTCATTTAAAACAATTGTCTCAACATTTAGCTTGCTATAGATAGCTTCTTTGGCATTAAAGCCATCCCAAGATTTTTTTAAATTGAGGTCAATTTTGCTCCTCGGCCCGGAGATATTTTGGTAATGCGGGGTGGTTACAACTACACCTTGGCGAATCATTCCGGGAATACCTACAACAACTCGATCGAGGGGTGAGAATTCTTTAAAAACTCTTTCAATCAATAAAACTAAATCACTTGGCGGAAAAGGGTAAACAACATTGATGTTTTGCTCTATCAGAATATTTAAATCTTGATCAACCTTGGCAAATTTTAACGTGCCGCCGCCGCAATCTACTGCCAGCGTAAGCGCCACTTTTACCCCTTATTTTTGCTACGCATCCTAAGCAAAAGCGCAACTGCGACCAAAACTAGCGCAAGTGCGCCTAAGACGGGCATTAAATTACCGGTTTCTTCAACTACTGGTTGCTCAATGACGACTTCTGTTTCTTCCATTGGGCTTGGACTAATTACTGAAGGCTCTTCTTCACTAATTGGGGCTGCTTCTTCAATCGCATAGGTGAAATTAATAATGCCTTCTTGCGGGTGACCATCAGAAGCCACAGTTTTGTATTCAACTGAATAAACTCCTGACTCTAAATCACTTGGCATGGTGATTATTACCTCATTAGCGACGACTTCAGCTACTAAATCAGTAGCGACTCCTTCGTTAACTAAAACTGCAAAGGTGCCGTCTGCGATTAAGTCTTCGTTGTAGGTGACAATAAAGGTTTGGGGAAGTTCAGTGAGTACTGCTCCGTCAAGCGGATCTGTCGAAACTAATTCAGAGTGAGCAAAACTTAGGCTACCTTGAAAGGTTAAAAAAACAGTTAAAAGTAATACTTTAAAGAATTTAGTCATGTCTCTAGCCTAGTCTTGCGGGGGCTAGGATTTAGCCAAAAGAGTTAAGAGGAATGTCTTGTTTTTCACACTTAAATGGGAAAGCGAAAAATTAACGCTTTTAGATCAAACTAAGTTACCTACATCACTTGAATACTTAGAGATCACTTCGGTAGACGATTTAATTGTTGCTATAAAAAAGTTAGCAGTTAGGGGGGCTCCGGCACTTGGTGCAGCAGGCGCATACGGGGTAGCAATTGCGCTTTTAGAACAAAAACAAAAAAATTGGAATCAAACTCAAACTTTAGAAAAAATAAATGAATTAAGAAATGCTCGCCCCACTGCCGTTAATCTCGCTTGGGGAGTGGATCAAGTTGCGCCGCTAATTAAAAATGGCTTTGCAGATGTCTTAGCAAAAGCGGAAGAAATTGCTGCGGCCGATAGCCAGGCAAATCGGCAAATGGCAAAACTCGCTGCCGATTGGATTGAACAAAAAGTTACTAAGCGACCAATTCGCGCGCTGACCCATTGCAACACTGGCACTTTGGCTACAACCGATTGGGGCACAGCGTTAGGCGTGATTCGAGAACTATTTGATCGAAAAGTATTAAGCGAAGTTTTCGCCGATGAAACAAGACCACTTTTGCAAGGTGCCAGGTTAACTGCGTGGGAATTGTCGCAATATGGAATTCCACATTATGTTTTGGCAGACGGAGCTGCTGCCAGCACAATTGTGCGCGGTGAAGTGGATGTGGTGTTAATTGGCGCAGATCGAATTGCGGCAAATGGTGATAGCGCAAACAAAATCGGCTCTTTCCCATTAGCGCTAGCTGCCAAAAGAGCCGGAATTCCCTTTTTGGTAATCGCGCCAGAATCAACTATTGATCGAGATTGCGCAACGGGTGAAGAAATTGAAATAGAAATGCGCGATGGAGATGAAGTCTTAGAGCTGCAGGGCATAAGAATCGCTCCAAAAGCTTCTCGCGGTTATAACCCAGCATTTGACGTAACCCCTCATGACTTAATAAGCGCAGTTGTTAGTGAAGAAAGAGTTTATGAAGGAGCGAAAATAATTTGAGTAAAGAACTCGATGAACTAGTTAGCCGTAGCCAAAAGCTCGGAAGCGATCAATCCTTAGTGGTTTATGGCGGAGGAAATACTTCATCCAAAGGTGAAATTCTTGATCATTTAAATCGAAAAAGAAAAGTTTTGTGGGTTAAAGGCTCTGGGGCTGACATGTCTAATGCAGTCGCCAAAGATTACCCAGGACTTTATTTAGAAGAATTAGATGCGCTAAAGCAATTTGATGCGCTAACGGACGAAGAAATGACTGATCTGGTTGGTCGAGCGTTAGTAGACCCAACTAGCCGCCGTCCGTCGATTGAAACTTTGCTGCATGCCTTTTTGCCTTTTAAGCACATCGACCATGTGCACGCAGATGTAATTTGCGCCCTTACCAATCACAAAAATGGCGAAAAAGCTGTAAGAGAAGCTCTAGGCGAAGGCTTTGCTTATGTGGATTGGATTAGACCTGGTTTTGAATTAAGCAAGCAAGTTTCATTTTTGAAAGACGCCGAAGGTGTGGTTTTAGCTCATCACGGCTTAATCGTGTGGGATGAAGACACCGATAAATGCGAAGAAAAAACCTATCTGGCCGTTGAAAAAGCTCAAAAATATTTAGACTCACTAACTGAAAGACCAGAATCCTTATTTATTCATAACGATATTTCTGACGATGATTTTAGAGATTTAATGCTGCAATTAAGAGGCAGATTAAATAAATCTGGCAAGAAAATTCTCACCTTAGATACCCGCCTGAAAGAAATTTCAGAGCGTAAAGATTTAGCCGAGATCGTAAAAGCAGGAGTATCTAGCGCAGATCACATGCTCCGAATCAAGCCCTATTCTGCGATTGTTGAAAATGAGCCAGTAAAAGCAATTGAAGAATTTAGTAAGCACTATCAAGACTATTTTGAAGAAAATAAGTCACTTCTGCCTGCTGGATACAGCATGCATGATCCAGATCCAAAAGTTTTACTAGTTAGATCAAAGGGTGCGGTTTTAGCTTCTCAAAGTAGAGCTGAAAATCAAATGCTCGCTGACATTTCTTTTCACACTCATAAAACTCATGCCATGGCTAAAGATGCTTTTAAAAATGTGGAAGGTTTGCCAAGTAGTGAAATTTTTAAATTTGACTATTGGCCAATGGAGTTATTTAAGTTGCAAAGCAAACCCAAGCCAAAGAGTTTTGCCGGCTCAATTTTTATTGTGACCGGATCGGGCAGTGGTATTGGCAGAGGAATTGCCATTGACTTGGCTAATCATGGAGCTGCCTTAGTTTTGGCGGACGCAGATGAAGCTGGTTTAACTCAGACATTAAGCGAACTAAGCACAAAAGACGTAGTAACTATTGCTGGCGATCAAACTGACCCAGCAGTCGTTGAGAAAACGGTTCTTGCAGCTATCGATAACTTTGGTGGCTTAGACGGGGTGGTGTTCTCTGCCGGAATTGGCGTCACTGACAAATTAGAAGATTTAACTTTAGAAAAATGGAACAAAGGCTTGAGCGTTAACCTGACAAGCGCCTTTTTGTTAACCAAAGCAGCTATGAAGGTTATGAGAAAACAAAATTCTGGCGGTGCTTTGGTTTATATCGCAAGCAAAAATGCTTTTGCTCCAGGCGCTGGCTTTGGCGGCTACTCAGTTAGCAAGGCAGGAATGTTGCAGTTAATGAGAATTGCCGCCCTTGAAGGTGGCGAAGCAAACATCAGAGCCAATGCAATCAACCCAGATGCCATTTTTGAAAATTCAAAACTTTGGGAAGGGGGGATCCGAGAGCAAAGAGCCTCAGCCCATGGGGTCAGGCCCGAAGAATTAGAGGATTTTTATGCAACTCGCAATCTTTTAGGGCAAAAAATCTCAGCCCAGGACGTAGCCAATACCGTGAACTTCCTACTTAGTGAAAAATCCCTTAAAACTACGGGTGCGGTGCTAGCAGTGGACGGAGGTGTGGCTGCGGGGTTCCCAAGATGAGGCTAGTATCGAAAAAATAAATTAAATCGACTATCTAAGAAGGGGTGTATAACCCAGCGGGGCGGATCATCCGTCTTCGAGCAGGCCAAACTCCCATGACAAATACAAAAAATCATTCCCAAACCTTTAGAAGAACTCCAAGTTCATTCAAACCGCTCTCTCCCACTCGGGTTCAAGAGCTCTTAGCTGAAGAAGAAAAGAAGTTTTCACTCCTTGCCCCAGAGAGCGAAATAGAAAATAAAAACGCCTCGCAAGTGACACCGCTAGGTGTGGCATCTTCATTTCAGTATTGGGATCCGTTCCCGATCAGCGTAGTTAGTGCCAACGGCGCTTGGGTTAAGGACGTTGACGGCCGCGAGATGCTCGACCTCTCCATGGGCTTTGGCTCAATGTTGGTCGGTCACTTAAACCCAGAAGTAGTTAAAGCAGCAAAAGAGATGCTAGAAATTGGCACGCTTTCAGTAACTCCTTCACCGATAACTCGTGAAGGCGCTGAAATTCTTTGCCAAAAATTTGGATTAGATTTAGTTCGTTTTGCTAACAGCGGAACTGAAGCAACAATGTATGCCATTAGAACTGCAAGAGCTTTCACTGGCAAAAATGGAGTCGTCAAACTCGAAGGCGGCTATCACGGAAGCTACGACCCATTGATGGTTTCAGTTAAGCCACCAATTGACGAGGCGGGTAACCCTGAAGCGCCAAACACCGTTCCAACTGAAGCAACCGTGCCAGGGGATGTTTGGGTGGTTCCTTATAACAACATCGAAGCTTTAGAAAAAGTATTTAAAGCCCATCATGAAAAAATTGCTTGCTTCTTTTTAGAGCCAGTTATGGAAAACATCGGAATTGTTTTACCGGACGATGGTTACTTAGAAAAAGTACGCGAACTATGCGATGAATACAAAATAGTTTTAATTTTTGATGAAGTAAAAACTGGACTCACTGCTGGTGTTAGGGGAGCGGCGCAAAGACTTGGCGTTAAGCCAGATCTAATTTCTCTAGCTAAATCAATTGGCGGTGGTATCCCAGTTGCGGCCTTTGGTGGCAAAGCCGAAATCATGCAAACTGTGATCGATGGCAGACACACTCACCTAGGAACTTTCAACGGTCACTTCTTAGCTATAGCTGGATTAAAAGCAACGGCGAAAGTATGCACCGAAGAAGCTTTAGGTCGCAGTGAATCTTTAAACATGCAAGCCTTAAATCGAATCGCTGACATTATTGATGAATACGAATTGCCAGCACATGTCGTGGGTTTTGGCGTTAAAGGCTGCGTTACTTGGTCACCTGAGCCAGTTAGAAACTATCGCGATTACAAAGCAACTGATTTTCAAATTGCCCAACTTGCTTTTTATTGGGCATTAAACCGCAACATCATGACGCCACCGGGCTTAGACGAGCAATGGTTGATCAGCTTGGCACACGGTCAAAAAGAAGTAGATTTAATTGTTGAAGACTTTTTAGAATTAGCTCAAGCTTTGCGCGCGTAGCGCTAAGTCTGAAGCGTTTTTAAATAAGTCACCACGATGTAAGGCTCCGCCAACTAACAACATAGTGTCGGGGCCAAAAAATTTAACTAACTCTTCGATTCGATCCAAGGTCATACCGCCACCAGGTGCCGTCCAAATCGGTTTTAAATCACCTAAAGGAGCCTTTGCCGCAACGGCAATCTCTTTACATTCTGCTTGACTAAAACTAAAGCGGCCGCCGTAATTTGGAAAGATTGAAATATCTGCCCCAGCTAAACGCATGATGGTAGCTAGTACCAAGCCATGGCTCAGCCCATGATTTTTATTCATTACAAAAGAGCCAAGCATTGAAGGGTGACTCATCAAAGGCAAAGCTAATTCATCATCTTCAGCCAAAGTTTGCATTAAAGCAAAGCTCGAAACTCCCGGCAATATCAATAACGCCCCGGCACCTTGGCCTTTTGCCCAATGAGCACTTTCCACTAAATCACCTTGCAAGTTCAAACTTGGTGCATAAACGGCTCTTTTATTAAATTTTGCGTTAGCGCTTCTGACTGCTTGAGCGATTGTTTGCACTCTTTCTTGCCAAAGCGCCCAAGGTTGATTGGCTAAACCATGATCATCCTTGATTAAATTAAAACCAGCTTGCACTAAAACTTCAGCATCTTTTGCTAATTCTTGAGCTGATAAACCCATGGGCTTTAGTGCAGTAGCCAAAAGCGGTGAAGCTGAAACGCCAAATAAATCCCTTAAGCCGCTTATACCAAAGCGCGGTCCTTTAAAGTGACCTAAAAAATCACGAGATAATTCTAAATCGACAATTTTTACATCTTCAAAAAGTGAAACGTTTCCCCACAAAACATTTAAAAATTGCGAAAGCTCATACCCTGAGACCCGATCATCAAATCTAATTTTTACGCTATTGCCAATAATTTCAACAATTTCGCCAACCACTTCTTTTTGAATCCAATTTGGCGCTAGGTCGTAGGGAAATTCAATGGTTTGCTCTACCCGTATTGCTTCTGCGACCTCTTTTACCTGCCCGCGAGAAATTTGATAAGTAACTGTGAAGTGACCCATCTAGAGCGCTTCTACCTTGGCACTTGAATGCACGCTAATTTCTCTAGCCGATGGTATATCTTCAGGTTTGATATCAAGTTCTTTATCTAAAAGTGCTTCTACGCGTTTAATTAGGGCCATGGCATCTAGGGAGTAATGCTCGAGTAAGTACTTTTGCGAAGCTCCATGAGCGTAAGTGTCTTGCAATCCAATTCGAACTAAGGGTTTGCCAATTGCGTTTTCTGCCATTACTTCAGCCACGGTCGAACCTAAACCACCAATAACTGAGTGGTTTTCCATGGTGATGATTCCTTTCTGCGCTTTATGTAATGCGGCAAGAACTTTCTCATCGGTAAAAGGCTTGAGAGTCGAAATGTGCAAGTGTTCAATCCCAACCCCCCGCTCGCGCAATACCTTGGTAGCTCGCATTGCTTCTTCGGTAGTGATGCCGCTGGTTAACAGCGTGAGGTCACTTCCTTGGCTTAAGACTCTTGCTGAATTAAATTCCATTGGTTCTGATTTATCAAAAAGGCGAGACACCTCACCGCGAAGCATTCTGATGTAGACCGGACCATCGATTGCATGTGCCACATCTAAAACAGATTCAATTTCGGTTGCATCCCCAGTTTCTAAAATAGTTAAATTTGGCACGCCTCTTAAAACGCCTACATCTTCAATGGCTTGGTGAGTAACACCACCTGGGGTGGTGATACCTGGCAAAAAGCCAACTAACCGCACCGGCAAATTTGGGTAAGCAATTGACATTTGTAATTGATCTAGCGGGCGACGGTATAAGAACACCGCAAAGGTATGCAGCCACGGCTCAAAGCCTTCGCGAGCTAACCCGGCCGCAAAGCCCAACATGTTTTGCTCTGCCATTCCCATAGAAAAAAATCGCTCGGGATAGGTATCGCGCCATTTGCCAACTTCACATGAGTTGGTTAAATCAGCACTCAGCACTAATACTTTCGGTTTATCTTTACTCCAGTTGATGAAGTTTTCAACGTGGGGGCGAGAGACGATTTCAATACTCATAAGCTCCACGCCTTATAGAAATCTTGGTATTTTTCTCTTTCTGCTTCACTAGAAAAGCGCACATAATGCAAGACCGGCAAGCGTTCTTTTAATATTTCAATATTTTTCATCGGGTCGGTATAAGCCAAAATTGCTTGGGGCTTAAGAGTTTGTTTGCTACCTGCCCCATACATCTCTCTTAAGTTATGGCCGTCTATTACATCTACTTGCCAGCCAAAGCTTTTAATTCTCTGCGCTAGTGGCTCAATAGTCATAACCGAATCCATAGGGCCATCACATTGATTACGGTTAACATCAACAATGATTTTCACATTGTCTAAACCGTGATAGTTAATTGCAGCTAGAGCTTCCCAAGTTTGGCCTTCTTGAAATTCACCATCACTCATGAAAACCCAAACTTTGCCAGTTTCTTTCTTTAATTTTCTAGCCAAAGCAATGCCACCGGCTTGGCTGAGCGCTTGAGCAAGTGAGCCAGTTGTAGTTTCAAATCCAGGGGAGTGTTCTGCACCAATCATCTCAACGCTATAGCCGTCTTTATTAAAAAAATCTAAACCATCTTCGCGAAGCCTTTTGGTTTCTATCAACGCCGTGTAAATAACCAGCGCATAGTGAGCCGGCGAAATTATCAAGCGATCTGTGTCTGAACTTTGCGCTCCATGAAAAACGGCACCAGTTCGATAATCAGTAAAGTTTTTACTTGGCACCCCTTTGAATAATTCTGGAGCCAAAGGTTCTGATAAGGGATTTAATTTAACTAAGCCGCTATAGAGAGCGGCCACAATTTCCGCGGCTGAACAGGCTTGGCTTAAATAACCGCCATTGTTTTTTACAGTGTGCTCTAAAACCCGCTTTCTGATGTTGTTAGCGGTTTTTTGAACTGCTTCAAAATTTATAGGTTCCATTCAAGTCAAACTCTAGCCCAAAGCAAAAACTGCCCGCTTTCTCTTTGTGAGAGACAGCAGGCAGCTTCTGTATGGAGGGGGGTAATGACGGTTTTAGGGATTAAACCGCCAATGGAAACTTTTGTTTTTGCTTTGCGTAGATCGCTTCGCGGTCATCTTCGCTCATGCCACCCCAAACGCCGTAGGGTTCGCGAACGCTCAAAGCATGCTCAGCGCACTGCTTTAGAACTGGGCAGGTCGCACAAATCATCTTGGCGTGCACGATGCGAGAGTCTCTGGCTGGCCCTCTTTCACCTTCTGGGTGAAAGAACTTTGCGGGGTCTTCTCCACGGCAAGCTGCCTGTAATTGCCAATCCCAAATATCTGCATTTGGGCCAGGCAGTCTGGATACATCTGCCATTTTTGACTCCTTTGCTGGGGTTGAACAGGTTCTACCTTACAAAGTTGTTCAAAACTTTGTCAATATAGACAAGATGAATAAGTTTGTGTTTTAGACCACAAATTCTCAGGATGCACATCCCTGAAAATAGGCGCAAAATGAGGGCGTGAGCGAAAGAGCGCCAGAAACGCGTGAAAGCAACGTAGTCTCCCTTGGCCTGACTGTGGCCTGGGTGGCGCGCCGACTTGGCGTTGCCCCAGCAACTTTGCGCACTTGGGATCGCCGATATGGGCTAACTCCCACCGATCGCTCCACTGGTGGGCATCGTCGTTATACAAATGTTGATTTAGCAAGACTTGAATTAATGCGTCGCTATGTAATGGATGGAGTTCCTGCAGCAGAAGCTGCAAGGGCGGCACTTGCAGCTGATGTTTCAGATGCCAGTGAAAACTTATTAGTCGATTTAAACCAAATAAATGAAATTGCTGATGAAACTAGCACTGCAGTTAATTTGAATGCCCGCGCCGGTGGCGGCCAGGTAATTGCGATTCCTGGAGGCACAAATTCGGCTCGCGGTTTAGCAAGAGCTGCAAATTCGCTTGACACTCACAATTGCTCGCGAATTATTGAATCGAGTTTAAAAGAACAAGGTGTAATTCAAACTTGGAATGAACTTTTGATACCGGTATTAACAAATGTTGGAAAACGCTGGGAAGAAACCGGTGAAGGGGTAGAAGTAGAACACCTTTTAACTGAAGTTATCTCAACTCAAATGAAGCGCACCGCAGATCGCTTAAGAGCTCCCGTTAATGCGCGACCAGTTTTGCTTACTTGCGCTCCTTATGAATTGCATTCTTTACCGCTCTACACTTTAAGTGCGGCTTTAAGTGAAAGAAATATTGGATCAAGAGTTTTGGGCGCAAGAACCCCGATAGATGCAGTAGAAGCAGCCATTAAAAAAACCGCACCAAGTGTGGTTTTGATGTGGTCACAAATGGATGCTTCAAATTCAGTTAACGATTTAAAGGCCTTGATTGAAATTAGGCCAGCTCCACTAATTTTGCTTGCCGGCCCTGGTTGGCCTGAGCAAATGCCTTATGGCCTAAGGCGCACCCAAGATCTCAACTCCACAGTCTGCGCTATTGGCGATGCAGTAAGAGCTTAAAAACTTTTTAGCCCTTAGCAGTATCTAAATTATGTGATCAATGCTTTGGTTTATGACGCTAATTTAAATTACGCCTTGTTTTTAGCGCGTTTTTTGCGTCGCTTCGACTCCATCAAAAAAATAAGAGTCAACGAAACCCCAGCCTCAAGTTTTGTTCAAGGCAGAAAAATAGATCTAGACCTGGTGCTTTGGGGCTTTAGCGGCAGCAACCCTGAAGAGCTTGATTTTTTCTCTCGCACTCTCGAAGAGCGGCCTTATGTGCAGTTTGTTTGCTTGGTTAATTTCAACAGCCCAAATCTTGCCGAGCGACTATTGCTTGAAGGGGCCTCAGCTGTCTTCTATAAAACACTGGATCCTAAAAAACTGGGCTTTCTATGTGAAACCTTGCTTGAGGTGGCGTTCCCAGAAATACCCGAGCACCTTGATTATCGGCCAGCAATTGTCACTGATCGAGAAGCTGAGATTTTGTTTAATGTGGCCCTGGGCTATGAAAATCATGAGATTTCAAAGCGATTTAATCTCTCAATTGAAACCGTGCGCACCCATGTAAAAGCGATAAATCGCAAGCTAAAAGCAAAAGCCAGAGAGCAAACCGTGGCTCAAGGATTCCGCTATAAAGTCCTCTACTAAAATAGTCAAATGGCAGACCTTGATATTTCTAATCTAACTGTCGGATTGACCTTCGATGACGTACTCGTCTTGCCGCGCCTAAGTGATGTAATCCCGAGTGAGGCTAATACCGAAACTAAAGTTTCAAAAAATATTTCAGTAAAAATTCCACTGCTCTCAAGTGCCATGGATACCGTAACTGAATCAAGAATGGCAATCTCGATGGCACGTCAAGGTGGCCTTGGAATCTTGCACCGAAATTTATCTGCCGAAGACCAAGCAATTCAAGTTGATTTAGTTAAGCGATCTGAAGCCGGAATGGTTACCTCACCGGTTACTTGCTCGCCAGAAGATTCAATTGCTGAAATTGATCGCCTCTGCGCTAAGTATCGAATTAGCGGAGTTCCGGTAGTAGATGAACAACACAAATTAATTGGCATCGTTACTAATCGTGATTTACGTTTTGAAGAAAATAAATCTAAAAAAGCAAAAGAGGTAATGACCCCCATGCCACTAATCGTTGGCAAAACCGGGATCAGCAATGAAGAAGCGCTAAAACTACTTAGCCAAAATAAAATTGAAAAATTGCCCTTAATAGATGACTCTGGTCGCTTAACTGGATTAATCACTGTTAAAGATTTTGTTAAAAGCGATAAGTATCCGCTTGCCACCAAAGATCAAGATGGACGTTTGAGAGTTGGCGCTGCAGTTGGCGTCGGGGAAGACTCTTACAAACGCGCCATGTTGTTAGTCGAAGCGGGAGTCGATTTAATCGTGGTTGATACCGCGCATGGTCATTCCCAAAGTGTGCTTGACATGGTGGCAAGACTTAAAAAAGATACCGCCATTGACATCATGGGCGGAAACATTGCAACTAAAGCAGCTGCAGAAAGTTTGATTGCCGCGGGAGCCGATGCAATAAAAGTTGGTGTGGGCCCTGGTTCAATTTGCACCACCAGAGTTGTGGCGGGAGTAGGAGTGCCACAAATTACTGCAATTAACGAAGCAGCTAAAGCAGCTAAAAAACATCAGGTGCCAGTAATCGGAGATGGCGGCTTGCAATACTCCGGAGACATTGCCAAAGCAATCGTAGCTGGTGCTGATGCAGTAATGGTTGGATCGCTTTTAGCAGGATGTGATGAAGCACCAGGTGAAATTGTTTTCATCAACGGCAAGCAATACAAGTCTTATCGCGGAATGGGTTCACTTGGCGCGATGCAATCTCGCGGAGAAGCTAGAAGTTATTCCAAAGATCGTTATTTTCAAGATGATGTTTTAAGCGATGACAAATTAGTACCGGAAGGCGTTGAAGCTCAAGTTCCTTATCGCGGGCCGGTAACAAGCGTCACTCATCAATTAATCGGTGGCCTAAGAGCTTCTATGGGTTATGCGGGCTGTAAAAATATTCAAGAATTAAAAGAAAATGCCGAACTAGTTCGCATTACCCCTGCGGGCTTGCGTGAGAGTCATCCGCACGATGTGCAATTGACTATCGAAGCCCCAAATTACAATCGTAAGTAACCTTTAAAAAAAGAAGAGCAGTCATGAATGAAGCACGCGCTAATCGAGTAGCAGATCGAATCAAAGAAATCGTTGCGCTGCTATTAGAAAGCAGAGTTAAAGACCCGCGGCTTGGATTTGTCACCGTCACCGACGTGAGGGTAACTGGGGATTTAAGAGAAGCTTCAATTTTTTACACTGTGATGGGCGATGAAACCCAACATAAATCAACTGAAGCTGCCTTGAGCTCAGCCAGTGGAATGCTTCGAAGCGAAGTAGGCAAAGCCTTAGGCATCAAACACACACCTTCTTTAACCTTCTTTTTAGATGCAGTTGAAGAAACTGCGGCCCATATCTCTGAGTTATTACACACCGCGCAAAAAAGAGACGAAGAATTGCATAAATTGGCTGAAACTCATAAGCCCATTGCCGAAAACCCTTATAAAGAATAATGAATTCACCCGACGGCTTTGTAATCGTCGATAAACCTAAAGATTTAACATCACATGATGTAGTTAACAAACTTCGCAAATTTTTTAATACTCGAAGCATTGGCCACGCAGGGACCCTTGACCCCATGGCAACGGGAGTTTTAGTTTTAGGAGTAAATAAAGCAACTCGCCTGCTCACCTTTTGCGTGGGTGATGACAAAACTTATGAAGCAACTATTCGCTTAGGTGAAGCAACCGATACTGATGATGCTACAGGTGAAATAATTCAGAAGACTTCTACTAAAGATCTAGGTCAAGAAGAAATTCAAAGCGCAATAAGTCAGCTAACAGGTGAAATTGAGCAAATCCCATCTACCTATAGCGCCATCAAAATAAAGGGAAAAAAGGCTTATGAACTTGCTCGCGAAGGCAAAGAAGTTGAGTTAAACCCGAGAAAAGTCACCATTAAAAAATTCGAAATACAAAAAACCACAATCAATGAAGACACTATTGATC
>JAYPCW010000024.1:0-9628 GCA_038124905.1 Candidatus Nanopelagicales bacterium
ATTCAAAGGCGTGATGTACCAGATACTGCTACTTACATAGGTTCAGGAAAAGCTTTAGAGCTTAAACAAATAGTGAAAGATAATAAAGCTGACACAGTAATTTTTGATGGGGAGCTTTCACCAGGCCAATTAAGACATTTAGAAGACATCGTAAAGGTAAAAGTAATTGATAGAACTTGGCTAATTTTAGATATTTTCGCGCAACATGCAAAAAGTAGTGAAGGTAAAGCGCAGGTTGCTCTTGCGCAAATGCAATACATGCTGCCAAGGCTGCGCGGTTGGGGTGAAGCGTTAAGTCGGCAAGCTGCCAGCGGCGGCAGTGTTGGCATTGGAACTCGCGGCCCAGGTGAAACCAAAATAGAAACAGATCGCCGGCGCATTAGAGATTCAATGGCAAGGCTTAGGCGCGAGATAAAGCAAATGGCTAAAACTCGCGATTTACAACGAAAAGTCAGGCGCAAGAGTAATACCCCAGCAATTGCTATCGCCGGTTACACCAACGCTGGTAAATCAAGTTTGCTAAATCGAATTACTAAAGCAGAAGTTTTAGTTGAAGATGCTTTATTTGCCACCTTGGATACCACGGTGCGAAAAGCGCAAGCTCCCAGCGGAAGAGAAGTCACTATCAGTGACACTGTGGGTTTTGTTAGGCATTTACCTCATGGGCTAGTAGATGCTTTTAGAAGCACACTAGAAGAAGTAACGAATGCTGATTTGATTTTGCATGTGGTCGATGCTTCAGACCCAGACCCTCAAGGTCAATACCTGGCGGTAAGGGAAGTGCTAGCTGAAATTGATGCAAACAATATCTTAGAGATTTTAGTTTTTAACAAGATAGATTTGCTAACTCAAGATGAGTTAAATGACTTAGAACTAGAGTTTCCAAATGCCATTTTTATTTCTGCTCAAAAGAGGATTGGAATCGACGAACTATGGCAACGAATAGAAAAATCTTTACCTGAGCCAACCATTGAATTTGCTGGCTTGATCCCTTATTCACGAGGCGACCTATTGGCAAAAATCCACAATGAAGGAAAATTACTAAACCTTGAAAACCTAGAAGCTGGAATGCAAGTCAAAGCTTTAGTGGCAGAGAATTTGGCACACCAACTTAATTTGGCAAAGTTATGACAAATACGCAAGAAGTTTTGGCGCAAGCAGTCGTAGCTGTTGGTGGCGAAACTAGAACCGGTCAATTAGAGATGGCTTTAGCCGTGGATAAGGCGATCAAAGAGCACAAGCATCTATTAGTGCAAGCTGGCACTGGCACAGGTAAGTCTTTGGCTTATCTGGCACCTGCCTTGGCGCTGGGTGAAACCGTGGTGGTGGCTACAGCAACTTTGGCGCTGCAGCGACAGATTTTGCAAAGAGATTTGCCAGCAATTAAAGAGCAGGTTTCAAAAGTTCTTGGCCGAGAAATTTCTTGGGCAATTTTAAAAGGTAGAAATCACTATGTTTGCCTAGACAAGGTAAGTCGCGGCCCAGAGGATGAAGAGCCAGGTTTGTTTGAAATTCCGATTTCTAATCTCGCCCAGCAAGCTAAAAAATTAAACAACTGGATTAATGAGACGCTCACTGGTGATAGAGATGACCTCCCAGAGGGAATCGATCAAAGATTATGGCGTGGGGTTAGCGTAACTGGCAGAGAATGTATTGGTGCAAGTCGTTGTTCATTTGCCCAGGATTGCTTTAGTGAAATTGCTAAAGAAAATGCCAAAGTTGCTGATTTAGTAATTACTAATCATGCTTTATTAGCTATCGACGCTATAGAAGGTTTGCCGGTGCTACCTGAGCATGTGGCAGTGATTGTTGATGAAGGACATGAATTAATTGATCGAGCAACTGGTGCGGTAACTAAGCAAATTAGCCCTGCCATCATTCAACGTTGCGCCAATGCTGCAAAAAGATTTATTGAACTTGAAGATCTACAAGATATAGATGACGCGGCAGAGGGCTTGGCCTTAGTTTTAGATGAGACAGCATCTGGTCGAATAACTGAATTAAATAACTCACTTGCCGGGGCGCTGGCCAGAGTTCGAGACACTTTGCAACGAGCAATTAGCGAGATGCGCAAAAACAAGCCAGATGCCGATGACTTAGAAGAAAGCGCGGCTTTTCAAAGAAGCAGGGTGGAGCTTGAAGAGGTATTGCAGGCAGTAACTGCGATCTTGCAGCTTAATGAATTTAATGTGCTTTGGATTGATGAAAGCCGAAGGCAAATCTTAAATCTCGCCCCTTTGAGTGTGGCAGGAATTTTGAAAGAAAATCTTTTTGAAAAAAAACCGGTAATTTTAACTAGCGCCACTTTAAAGGTCGGTGAAAATTTTGATTCTTTAATTGGCAATTTAGGCCTTGAAAAAGATGAGGTAACGACTTTAGATGTCGGAAGTCCTTTTGATTTTCAAAAACAGGGGATTTTATATGTAGCAAAAGATTTACCTGCTCCCGGTCGTGATGGATTAAGCCAAGCCGCCATTGAAGAAATGCGAGATTTAGTAACCGCCATTGGTGGCAGAGCGCTGCTTTTGATGAGCTCTTGGAATGCAGTCGAACAAGTTGCTGAGAAGTTATCAGACCTAGATTTAAATTTATTGGTTGCTAAAAAAGGTGAACCAATAAGTTTTTTAGTTGAAGAATTTATCCAAGATGAAACTAGCGTCTTGATTGGCACGATTGGTCTTTGGCAAGGAGTTGATATTCCAGGCAGCAGCGCTAGCTTGGTGGTGATAGACAAAATCCCGTTCCCAAGGCCAGATGATCCAATAATCTCAGCTCGAAGCGCTTTAGCTGATTCGCAAGGGCGAAGTGGCTTTGCTTCGGTTTCTTTACCCAAAGCTGCTCTCTTGCTAGCCCAAGGCGTTGGAAGGCTAATTAGAAAATCCAGCGATAAAGGCATGGTTGCGGTGCTAGATCCAAGATTGATTAATGCAAATTATGCTAAGCGTTTACTAAAGACCTTGCCGCCCTTTTGGCTAACTACAGATCCAGCGGCAGCCAGAAAGTCTTTAGTGAGACTTCGAGAAGAAATCGAGGCGGCTGTTGAAGCTAAATCGTAAAACATTATTTACGCTTTCACTTACAGTAGTTATCTTAATTTTTGGTATTAATTGGTTTGTTAATTATGCAGATTGGGAAACTACTCGCAGGCTAGCACTGAGCTTAGATAGGCCCAATCTTGCAATATTTGCAGTTATTGCTGTTTTAAATGCCTTGATCTACCCTTTGCCGTTTAAAATCACGACTAAAAATTTAAGCTATGTTCGCGCTTTTGTAATCAGACAGTCTTCATTTGCTATCGCTAATACTTTGCCTGCCGGAGGCACCATTGGGGTCGCCATTATTTATGTGATGATGAGAGCTTTTCGAATTAGCTCAGTTGCGAGCTTTGCCACAATTTCAATTAGTGGTGTTTTTAATGTGATGATGACGTTAGGTATGCCAATGCTTTCTTTAGTGCTGCTTGCGATTTCAGGGCAAAGCTCATCACGTTTAGTTTTGCCTGCGATTATCGCGGGAATACTTCTGATAATCATGATCAGCGGATTTGTTGGAATTCTACGAAGTGCGGCGTTTGGCGAGAAAGTAGAAAATCTTTTTGCCCGTATTATGAGGGTATTTAAAAGTCAGCGAACAATTTCTTTTACAAAGTTTCGTATTTCCACCTATGAAATATTGAAAGAGAAGTGGGTGCGGCTTTTAGCTATCGGTATTGCGATCCAACTCTTGATGTTTTTAGCTTTGCCCGTGGCCTTGTTTGGCTTGGAGCAAAGTATAGGATTTTTTGAGATTTTAGTTGCCTTTGCTTTTGCCAGGCTAGTAACTCTGGTTCCGATAACGCCAGGGGGGATTGGGACTACTGACGGTTTAATGCTGGCCTTGTTAATAGGGTTTGGAGCGACCTTGCCCGCTGCTACTGCAAGTATTTTGATTTGGCGTACCGTTTATTACTTGCCGCAAGTGGTTTTGGGGCTAGTAAGTGTTATTTTTTGGCAGTTAAAAATTAACAGGTGATCAAGGTCATGAATCCTTAACCGAAAATTACGGCTAGAATGTGGCTTCCACTCAAAGGAGCGTTCCATGGCTGAAGACTTCAGCAAGTTGGTTTTGACCAAAGCGGGCAAGGCAGAATTGCAAGCGCGGGTAGATCACTTGCGTAATGAGGTGTTACCTGGATTTAAGCCGCTAATTGGCGCGACCGATCGAGACGAAAATGTGGTCCAAGAATTTACCCGCCTTACTGAAGAAGCTGATGAGATCGATTCTTTAATAGCCATGGCAAGCAAGGTCGATGTTGAAAACTTTGATGGCACGGTAACGCTTGGCGCATTAGTTAGCGTTCATACCGACACTGACAAATTCAAAGTTCGAGTAGTTCATGCGCGAGAAGCTCACCTAGATGACGAGCGAATTGCCTCAGATTCACCGCTTGGTCAGGCCTTGATGGGTGCTAAAAAAGGCGATGTGGTTGAAGTTTCAGCTCCGAGTGGTAACTGGAAGGCCACGGTCAAAAGCGTAAAACTCGAAGAGTAATCATCCACAGGTGAGGGTTATCCCCAATTTTTTAGTGTCCCAAAAACTTTTTGACTATTTGCGTCATCTTAATAAGTATGACTCAAAAAACAGAAAACGAAAGAAAAGGCCCAAGTTCGCTTGTGGCAGCAATTCCGCACCTAGTGGGCTTCGAGCCTGAAAGCAGCTTAGTTTTAGTTGCTATAGCTAAAAACTCTTATCGAGTTCAATTGGTCATTCGGCTCGATTTAATTGGGCTAACCGATAGAGATTTATTAGAGAAAGTTAACCAATCAATAACTAGCGCTCAAAAAGAAGCCGGGGCTGACATTTTTTTACCAGTTTTTTATATCGGAAGTGACTGGCAAAAGTTTCGCGGCTTTTTAAAAGATTTTTATCAAACTCAACCTGAAGCGATTGAATTGCTTGATGCAGTTTGGGTTAACCAAAATAGGTATGGCTCTATTCTTTGCGAGAATCAAGAGTGTTGCCCGGCTGAAGGCTATCAGCTCCCAGATCAGACTTCTTTAGAAAAACTGCAATTGATCTCACAGGGCAAAGCCGTAATGCCAAGTAGAGGAAATATTGAAAGTTATTTTCAAAGTAAAGCAGCAAATAAAAAGCTCACTCTGGCGCTTTCAAAAATTCTGAAAGCTAGTAAACGCTCAAAAAGCCCTTCATTTCAAGAGAATCTTTACAATCGAGTGTTAGTTAATCTTATGCAAAGTGATCATGAACTCAACTTGCAAGAACAAGCTGAGGTTTTATTTGCTACCGGTGAAGTTGGCCTTAGAGATCGACTAATAAGCGAGGTATTATCTGAAATTCAAAGTCAAACTGAGCCATTAGATAAATTGCACAAACTAAAGGCACGATTATTGCCAGCAATTCAAAGCGCACCGGAAGGTCAAGCAAAAACCATCTTGACTTGCTTGGGGCTTTGGCTTTGGCAGTTGGGTGAAAGTGTTTGGGCTGAAGCTGCAATAAAGCAAGCCTTAGAACACGATGAAAGTTATCGCCTGGGGATTTTGTCCTTAAGTGCCATGAAGAGCGGTTTGCCGCCCTGGCGCTTTGCAGATTGCTTCATCCCCACTACTAGTCAATAAAAAAGACTTGCGGTACTCTTTGCTTCAAGGTTAAGAGCCTCAGCGTTAAGCACCGGCTGGCTGAGCGGCAACCCTCCACCGCGGTGGGGTGCTCCGGGATGAGACCAGGTTCGAGAAATCGAGCAAGCGCGGGTCTTGCGTCAGGCAAGGCCCCGTCATTAAAGGGGCACTGATGCGATGTATTTATAAATACCAATAATCAAAACCAGTTTTATCTGGCTATTGGTATTTCAAAAATCAAGCACTTCAGTGTTCAAAGACGGCATTCGCCTGATTGCCGCAGATTAAAAGGGAAAAGGAAATTAAATGAGTCAAGGTTGGAGCTTCGAAACTCGACAAATCCATGTTGGGCAATCTCCGGATTCACAAACTAACGCCAGAGCTTTGCCGATTTACCAAACAACTTCATATACCTTCCGCGATAGCAAGCATGCGGCAGATTTGTTTGCGTTGGCTGAGCCAGGCAACATCTACACCCGCATCATGAACCCAACACAAGCGGCAGTTGAAGAGCGCATTGCTTCGCTAGAAGGTGGAGTAGGTGCACTATTACTTGCTTCAGGTCAAGCTGCTGAAACTTATGCGATTTTGAATTTGGCTGAAGCCGGAGATCACATCGTTTCATCTCCCGCGCTTTATGGTGGAACCTACAACCTCTTTCATCACACTTTGCCAAAGTACGGCATTGAAGTTACCTTCGTTGATGATCCAGGTGATATCGAATCTTGGAAGAAGGCAATTCGCCCCAACACCAAGGCTTTTTATGCAGAAAGTATCGCAAATCCAAAGAATGAGATTTTAGATATTTCTGCAGTTGCAGATGTTGCCCATGACGCAGGCGTTCCGTTAATTATTGACAACACTGTAGCCACACCATTTTTGATTCGTCCGTTTGAACACGGTGCAGACATTGTGGTGCATTCGGTTACTAAATACATCGGAGGCCATGGAACATCCATCGCTGGTGCGATCGTGGATAGTGGAAAATTCAATTGGGCTAAAGATCCCAAGAAGTACCCGCAATACAACACTCCAGACCCTTCGTATCACGGGTTGGTTTATGCCGAAGCACTTGGCGAATTGGCTTACATTTTGCGCGCAAGAATTGTCTTACTGCGCGACTTAGGCGCCGCCATTTCACCTTTTAATGCTTTCTTAATCTCACAAGGATTAGAGACTTTGTCTTTGCGCATGGAACGACATATTCAAAATGCCAAGGCAGTAGCTGAATGGCTAACCACGAGAGATGAAGTTGACCAGGTGCACTATGCCGGCTTGCCAGATAGCAAATGGCATGCCCTTGGCAAAAAATATGCGCCATTAGGCACTGGCGCAGTTCTGTCATTTGAAATCAAAGGCGGAGTTGAAGCTGGTAAAAAGTTTGTTGATGCGCTGGAGTTACATTCTCACGTAGCCAATATCGGCGATGTGCGTTCATTAGTAATTCACCCAGCTTCCACAACTCACTCGCAATTAACTCCAGATGAGCAATTAGCCGCTGGTGTTACCCCTGGTTTGGTGCGTTTAGCAGTGGGCCTTGAGAACATTAACGACATTTTGGCAGATCTTGATGCTGGCTTTAGAGCCGCAAAGGGAGCTTAAAACTTAAATGCCGATTGATTACACAACTCCACCTCCTGCAAGCGGCGCTTGGCAGGAAGGCGGAGCTGTGGGCAATAGAAAGTTTGCTCACTTTGAAAACTTCAAACTTGAAAACGGTTTTGTTTTTGAAAAATTAACTGTTGCTTATGAAACTTGGGGGGAATTAAATCCAAATAAAACTAATGCGATTTATGTAGCTCACGCATTAACTGGCGATTCCCATGTAGCAGGGGAAGCGACTGATGGACACCTAACCCCTGGCTGGTGGGATGGCTTAATTGGAGACGGAAGAGTCATTGACCCTGAAGAATGGTTTGTAGTTTGTGCAAATGTTTTAGGCGGATGCCAAGGGACCACTGGGCCGGCAAGTATTTCTCCTGATGGGAAACCCTGGGGTAGTAGGTTTCCGCAAATTACCGTAAATGATCAAGTGCGAGTAGAAAAGTTACTGGCTGATTATTTAAGTATAGAAAAGTTTGCCCTGATCATGGGTGGGTCAATGGGCGGCATGAGAGTTTTAGAGTGGGCAGTCGAATTCCCAGAAAATTTAGAAAGCGCTTTTGTTATCGCAACGAGCGCAGCAGCTAGTGCTGATCAAATTGCTACTCAATCTGCGCAAATAGATGCGATTCGCTCTGATCTAAACTTTGCCAATGGCGATTATTACGACAGAGCGCCCGGCTCTGGCCCACATGTCGGTTTGGGTTTGGCAAGAAAATTTGCCCACTTAACTTATCGATCTGAAGCAGAGCTTGATGCTCGCTTTGGGCGAAGCCCCCAAGAAGGCATGAATAACAAATTTGCTGTGGAATCTTATTTAGATCATCACGCAAACAAACTTGCTCGCCGTTTTGATGCTAATAGTTACATTGTTTTAACTGATGCGATGAGCACCTTTGATATTGGTAAAAATCGCGGAGGCATCGCTAAGGCACTTTCTTACATCAAGGCAGACTTTTTTGTCGCTGGCATAGATACTGATCGGCTTTACCCAGTTAGACAACAACATGAATTAGCCCATTTGATTCCAACGGCGAACTCGCTTGAGGTTATAAAAAGCGAATTTGGCCATGATGGATTTTTGCTAGAAACTGAGCAAGTCTCCAGTGTGGTTGAAAAAGCGCTAATAGCCCTGCGCCAAAAGGCAAATTGATAAAAACTTTTAAGGCTTTTTTGAGTCTAAATTAAGTGCTCAACATATTTTTAACGGCATTAATTCTCTTACCGACCGAAACTAGCGTGGTAGCTGATTCAGAGTTACAAGGCTGGCGGGTAGCTGGTCAAATGTATTTAGATGAGACTTTCACCGGTAGCGAAACCACAAAGCGAGTCGCTGCCACTTGTCAAAACTGTAAATGGCTAGTAACCAACTACTGCAAAAGAGATAATCCGTTTCAGCAAATAAATAGTTGTGATCTTCCGGTATTAGGTTGTGAAACTGATTTGGGTAACGGGGTGAAGCATCGTATTTGGCGCCAGGTGACAGTTGACGAAGATTGGCAAGATGTGGGTGTTGTTTGTATAACGCCAAAAGGTCCGGTAACTCCAAGAGTAGTAAGTGAAGTCATTCGAGAAGAAGCAGTCGTTTTTTTGCCACCATTGAATCCAACTAGTAGCCCGAAGAGTCAAGCATTGGTTAAGTTGCCGGTCTATTTTTCTACAAATCAGCCAACTCGTTTTGGGCCAAAAATAGTTAATGTTGCTGGTTTTGAAGTTTTATTAACTGCGTATCCAACCTGGGTTTGGAGTTTTCAAGATCAGCAGGTAATTACAAAAAATCAGCAAATTTCTCATACTTGGAATAAATCTGGTCGCTACCTGGTTTCAGTGAATGCCATGTGGGATGCAGATTGGCAGATTTTAGGCTCGAGTCAGCGACCGGCGCCAAATTTGGAGCAACGATCGAATTTTTATCTGCAATTAAGACCTGCTTGGGGGCAGCTGACCCGCTAAAGGTGCAAGATTTGCGCCTCATGCAAGAATAACCCCACGACCTGCCGATTTGACAGGTCTTTTCGTACGTGACGAGTTGGAAGGCTTTTAATTTAAAGTGGCTAAAACAATAGAAAAACCAAAACCGAAGGCTAAGCCGGTTGCAAAAAAAATTGTTGAAAAACCAAAGCCAAAAGCTAAGCCGGTAATTGAAAAACCAAAAGCCAAACCAGCAGCAAAAAAACCAGCTGCCAAAAAGATTGTTGAAAAGCCAAAACCAAAAGCTAAAGAAGTTGTAGATAAACCAAAAGCTAAGCCAGCGGCTAAAAAGACAGCAGCTAAAAAACCAGCAGCCAAGAAGGTTGCTGAAAAACCAAAGCCCAAGGCAAAGCCTGTAGCTAAAAAACCTGCTGCTAAAAAAACTGTCGAAAAACCAAAAGCCAAACCAGCGGCTAAGAAACCAGCAGCAAAAAAGCCAG
>JAYPCW010000024.1:9728-17628 GCA_038124905.1 Candidatus Nanopelagicales bacterium
GCAAAAAAGCCAGTAGTTAAAAAAGCTGCACCGAAAAAAACTGCAACCAAACCAGCAAAAAAGTCTGCGGCTAAACCAGCAAAAAAGGTCGCAGCAAAACCTGAAAAGAAAGTTGCGGCAAAGCCCGCAAAACCAACAAAAGCTGCCAAACCAGAAGCGCCGGCAAAAGGCGTCAAGGGTAAAAAAGGTAAAGATGGCGAATACGCCAAAGTCGTGATGGTAGATGGCGAGTTAGTTTCGGTTGAAGATGTTGAAGAAGTAGATGAATCTGAACTAGCAGCGGTGGCAGTAGTCGAGGCTGAGGCTGAAGCAGATTTAGCTGAAGAATTAGAAATTATTGATAAAGAAGATGAAGGTTCACTTGGTTCAAGAGTTGATGAATCAGATGCTTTCGTCATCTCTGATACCGATGATGCCGATGAGCCAATTCAACAGGTAACTCAAGCTGGCGCCACTGCCGATCCTGTCAAAGATTACTTAAAGCAAATCGGAAAAGTTGCACTACTTAATGCTGAAGATGAAGTGGTCTTAGCTAAAAGAATTGAAGCAGGACTTTTTGCTGAAGAAAAACTAGATGCTGGTGGAATCAAAGATAAAAAATTATTAAAAGACTTGCAATGGATCGCAGAAGATGGCCGTAGAGCAAAAAATCACTTGCTAGAGGCTAACTTGCGTTTGGTGGTTTCTTTAGCAAAGCGCTACACCGGCCGCGGAATGCTCTTTTTGGATTTAATTCAAGAAGGAAACTTAGGTTTGATCAGAGCTGTTGAAAAGTTCGACTACACCAAGGGCTACAAGTTCTCAACCTATGCCACTTGGTGGATTCGTCAAGCAATTACTCGCGCGATGGCAGATCAGGCCCGCACCATTCGTATTCCTGTTCACATGGTTGAAGTTATTAACAAATTAGCTCGTGTGCAGAGGCAGATGTTGCAAGATCTAGGTCGCGAACCCACGCCTGAAGAATTAGCTCGGGAATTAGACATGACCCCCGAAAAGGTAGTAGAGGTTCAAAAATATGGCCGCGAACCAATTTCTCTACACACACCACTTGGCGAAGATGGCGATAGTGAATTTGGTGATCTAATTGAAGATTCAGAAGCTATTGTGCCAAGCGATGCAGTTTCATTTACGCTTTTACAAGAACAATTAGAGAGCGTGCTTGATACTTTAAGCGAACGTGAGCGTGGGGTTGTGAGAATGCGCTTTGGTTTGACTGATGGTCAACCTAAAACTCTTGATGAAATAGGCCATGTATATGGAGTTACCAGAGAGCGAATTCGTCAGATTGAATCTAAAACAATGAGCAAGTTGAGACACCCGTCTCGCTCTCAAGTCTTAAGAGATTACTTAGATTAATTAATTCTGAGAAAGCTTTTCAGTCTCGTCTACATATTCAGTAGCGATCATGCGAAGTTTTTCTTCATGCTTACGAGCGTGGTGGCCACAGAAGACCAAAGTTCCACCGCTAGGCAAGGTGACTTTTACATAGCCTTGAGCCCCACAACGGTCACAACGATCGCTGGCACTTAGCGCAGTACTTTGAGTCAAAGTAGTCACTGTTAAAGCCTTTCTCGCTTTATCAAGTACATCATCCTTACATTTCGCCCGCCCGCAACCGGTAACCGAGGGGGAGTGTCGGTGATATCCATTACGTTCAACTTCTTGCGTGGCTAATGTATTCCCACGCAAAAACCGCGAATAATAGGGCGAAAATACGAAAGGCAAGTGAATTTTGGCTAAGGCCTCTTACGACGCAAAAGATTTATCGGTTCTCGAGGGATTAGACGCAGTTAGAAAGCGCCCCGGTATGTACATCGGCTCGACCGATGGCCGCGGCTTGATGCACTGCGTGTGGGAGCTCATCGATAACGCAGTTGATGAATCCCTAGCGGGGCACGCCAAAAATATCTACATAACTTTGCACGACGATGGTTCAGTTTTTGTTGAAGACGATGGCCGCGGCATCCCGGTTGATATTGAACCGAAAACAAAACTAAGTGGTGTGGAATTAGTAATGACCAAGCTTCATGCCGGTGGCAAATTTGGCTCTGGCTCGTATACCGCTTCTGGTGGATTACATGGAGTGGGTGCGTCAGTAGTTAATGCGCTTAGCGTTCGCATGGATGTTGAAGTCGACCGTGGAGGCAAAACCCATGCAATTAGTTTTAAGCGCGGGCACACCGGTACTTGGAATAAGCCTGGCGCGAATGCCACTTTTTCTAAAGGCGGCGGGTTAAAAGCTGTAAGAAAAACCAAGAGCGAGTATCACACTGGCACGCGAGTTAGATTTTGGCCAGATCCAGAAATCTTTGTTAAAGATTTACACCTAGATGCCGCAGCGCTAATGCAAAGAGCCAGGCAAACCGCCTTTTTGGTGCCAGGTTTAAGCGTTAACGTTAAAGATTTACGCGATTCTGAGCCAACTGAAGTTACTTATAAGTTCAAAGGCGGAATTGCTGAATTTATCGATCACTTATCAAGCGATGAGCCGGTAACTAGCGTTATTCGTTTAGTCGGGTCAGGTAATTTTGTTGAAAACGTTCCGGTATTAGACGAAGAAGGCCATATGGTACCGCGTGAGATCGAGCGTGAAATGCATGTCGATATTGCAATGCGTTGGGGCAATGGATATGACACAGAAGTTAAGTCATTCGTAAATGTAGTGGCAACACCTAAGGGTGGAACCCACGTTGCCGGTTATGAGCGCGCCATTACCAAAGTAATCAACGATCAATTAAAGGCGCAAAAAGTTTTAAAACCTTCAGAAGATAACGTGCTAAAAGATGACGTACAAGAAGGTTTAGTTGCGGTAGTTAGTGTGCGCTTGCCTGAACCGCAGTTCGAAGGTCAAACTAAAGAGATTTTAGGTACCCCCGAAGCTTCAAAAATTGTTGCCAGCGTGGTGACTAAAGAATTAAATGAATGGTTTAAAAATCCGCCGCGGGGGGATAAAGCCAAAACTAAATTACTTTTAGAGAAAATTGCCAATGCAGCTCGCGCCAGAATTGCTGCGAGAACATCTCGTGACGTGCAGCGTCGAAAAAATGCCATCGAATCTTCTTCATTGCCGGCAAAATTAGCTGATTGCAGAACAAATGAGGTAGAAAATTCTGAGCTCTTTATCGTTGAGGGTGACAGCGCGTTAGGCACCGCAAAACTTGCCAGAAATAGTGAATACCAAGCTTTGCTTCCAATTCGAGGAAAGATATTAAACGTTCAAAAAGCCTCGATTGCCGATGTTTTAAAGAATGCCGAATGCACCTCAATCATCTCGGTAATCGGTGGTGGCTCTGGACGAACCTTTGATTTAGAAAGCGTTCGCTATAGCAAAATCATCTTGATGAGCGATGCTGATGTCGATGGTGCACACATTAGAACTTTGCTTTTAACACTCTTTCATAAATACATGAGGCCATTATTAGATGAGGGCAGGGTCTTTGCCGCAGTACCACCTTTGCATCGGATTGAAGTAATTGGTCAAGGCAAAAAGGCTAATGAAATTATTTATACCTATAGCGATGATGAAATGAACAAAATGATTAAATCAATCGAAAAAGCTGGCGGGAAAATTAAGCAACCAATTCAGCGTTATAAAGGTTTGGGCGAAATGGATGCGAAACAACTGCGCGAAACCACCATGGATCGATCAACCCGCACCTTGCGCAGGATTACGGTGAGTGATGCTGAGATGGCAAGTGAGGTTTTTGATTTACTAATGGGTTCAGATGTAGCACCAAGAAAAGAATTTATCGTGCATGGTGCTGAAAAACTTGATCACTCAAGAATTGACGTTTAGTTAATCAACACTTCCTGAGGAGTGCCCGGGGAACAAGTGTGCCTCTGGGTTAATTGCTACTGCAGCATTGTTTACTGCAGTTGCCGCCTCACCAAAGCCAACTGAAATTAGGGCGACCTTGCCTTCGAAAGTTGTGATGTCACCAGCAGCAAAAATTTTGTCAACATTAGTCATCATGCTGGAATTAACCACAATTCGACGCTTGTCTAGTTCTAGGCCCCATTCAGCAAGTGGGCCAATATTTGCCGTAAAACCTAATGCGGCAACCAACGTATCAGCTTTAAGTTCGGTAACGTCTCCACTCTTTACATTTTTAACCGCGACTTTTTCTATTTTGTCACTGCCAAAAACTTCACTAATTTCACTCTCGAGATAAAAGGTAACTCCCAGTTTTTTAACTTGCTCTACAGACGCTTCATGAGCTCTAAAGGCATCTCTGCGGTGAACTAAAGACACGCTTTTTGCTATCGGATGAAGCGCAAGTGCCCAATCAAAAGCAGAATCACCACCACCCACGATGACTACGTCTTCATCTTTATGTAATTCAAAACTGGGCACAAAGTGAACTAAACCTTTACCTTGCCAACCTTCAGCAGCGGGTAGGGGGCGGGGTGTGAATTTGCCGATTCCGCCGGTGATGATGATGGCTTTGCAATTGATTTCATGATTTTCACTTTTAACGGTAAAAGATCCATCAGGGTTTTTAATTAATTCATTTGCAGTTTCACCGAGTACATAAGTTGGTTTAAAAGCTGCGGCTTGATCCATCAAATTTTTAATTAAATCTTTACCCTTTACTGCTGGGAATCCAGCTACATCAAAGATCAATTTTTCTGGATACATGGCGGTGATTTGACCGCCGGCTTCTTCTAAAGAATCAATCACAACTGTTGAAAGGCTTCTAAACCCTGCGTAATAAGCCGCGTAAATCCCAGCAGGTCCCGCACCTACGATCAAGAGGTCTGCATTTAAGAGTTTCATTAGCTAGAAGTTTAGTGCTTATTTGTTAAGTTAGCCTCATGGTCGAATTTTTACTAATTTCACACGTATTGGCTGGAGCAGTAGCTCTTATATCTGCCTTCTTTGCAATCGTCACAGAAAAAGGAATGAAGACCCACATATTGCATGGCCGAATTTATTCAATTGCTATGGCTTATGTTGCGCTTGGCGCTCTCGCGCTATCGATCATTAGACCAAACCCTTTTTTGTTTGCAATTGCGCTTTTTAGCGGTTTTATGGTGTGGACTGGGTACCGTACCGCTAAAAATAGATCTGGTGAAGTTACTAAGCTTGAAATTAATTCGAGCTATGCAGGTGTCGCTGTCGTTTTATTAATGCTTGGGTACGGTGGATTTCTTATCACTCAAGGCAATTTGATGGGAACAGTTTTATTTGCATTTAGTGTTGTAATTATTGGATACTTAATTGAAGATTTTCGCTCAATCAAAAACGGCTTTGCCAAGGGCAAAAAAAGAATTGCCAAACACTTGCAAAGAATGCTAGGGGGCACCATTGCCACCATTACGGCAGTGCTAGTTCAGCAAGTAGCCCCGCGGGTGGCAGATTCAACTTGGCTCGAGGTGTTGATCTGGCTTGGGCCCACAATTGTTATCACCCCGCTAATTTTTTATTGGAGTAACAAAACCCTTAAGCCGGTAAGTAACTAACTCGGGCGTAATCTACTTTCCATGTCAAAAGAGATTGATTGGAATGCTTTACGTGCTGAAGCCAAAAAGGCGATGGCTAAGGCTTATGTGCCATATTCGAAATTCCCAGTAGGCGCGGCGGCGCTAGTAGATGACGGCAGAGTTATTTCTGGCTGTAATGTTGAAAACGCTTCTTATGGCTTAACGCTTTGTGCTGAATGTGGTTTGATTTCAGAACTAATTAAATCTGGTGGCGGTCGTTTGGTAGCTTTTAGTTGCACTGGGGCTAGCGATGATCGCTTAATGCCTTGTGGCAGATGTCGGCAGTTGTTATACGAACATGGTGGTAAAGAATTATTAGTAGATCATCATGACGGGGTTAAAACTTTGAATGAACTATTGCCCAGCGCTTTTGGGCCGGAGGATTTAAATTGAAACCACTTGGAATCATTGCTGGCACTGGATTTTATTCAATTGATCACATTGAAAACCCGCGCGAAAAAGTTTTGTTAACCGAATACGGAAAAGCGAAAGCCTTTCATGGCACCTGGCAAGGGAGAGAAGTTTATTTTCTTACTCGCCATGGCGTAGATCATTCAGTCCCACCTCACAAAATTAATTACCGAGCCAATATTCAAGCCTTAGTTGATTTTGGAGTAGAAGACGTATTAGCAGTAAATGTAGTTGGGGGAGTAGACCCCAACTTGCCAGTTGGCGGCTTACAGATTATGGAAGACTTTTTAGATTTCACTAAAAATCGAATTTCAACTTTTCATGATGGGCAAGACGGAGTAATCCACACCGAAATGACCAATGCCTATAACAAAGATTTAAGAGAAGTAGTTTTGCAAGCGGCTAAAAACGTAGGGATTGAAGTAGCTAAAGGTGGAGTGTATGCCTGTTTTGATGGGCCAAGATTTGAAAGTGCCGCAGAAATAAAGATGACTTCAATTTTGGGAGGCACCGTTGTTGGAATGACCGGGGTGCCAGAAGTTACTTTGGCTGCCGAAAAAAGTTTGCGCTATGCCGCCTTAAGTTTGATCGTAAATCCTGCAGCGGGCTTAAGTGATGAAGTTATTGAGGTAGATGAGATAGATAGAATCATAAAAACTACCGGTGAAAAAGTAATCAAGATAATCGATGAAGCGATAAGGCTTTTGAGTAATAAATGACTGAGCTATTAATAAAAAATGCTAGTTATGTTATTACGGTAGATGCTGAATTTAAGATTTTAGAAAATCAAGACATCTTTATTGATCAAAATAAAATAGTTGCAATTAAAAAGGCAGAGGCTAGTAGTGCGGCAAATCAAGTAATTGACGCTACTGGGCTTTTGGTAATGCCAGGTTTAATCAATACTCACACCCACTTGCCGATGACTTTGCTTAGAGGTATTGCTGAAGATGTGGATTTGCAAGGATTCTTAGAAAAAGTTTGGGCAGAAGAAGCTCGGATTATGGATGCCGCAGGTTGTTTAATTGGGGCAAGGCTTGGAGCTTTAGAAGCTTTACTGTCTGGCACTACTTGTGCTGTTGATATGTATCTACATCCAAAAGAAACTCATCAAGGCGCAGTAGAAGTTGGCTTACGACACGTAAATGGCCCGGTATTTTTTGAATTTCCTGGGCCAGATAACAAACAATGGCCAGAGAGAATTGCAGAAGCCAAAGCGTGGCCCAATGTTGTTTCTGAAATCGGTGGGCCCGAGGTTCCAATTTATTTAATGCCGCACTCTACTTATACGGTATCTCCAGACAAATTAAATGAAATATCACAAGTCGCTAGAGACATTAAAGCAAGAATTCATACCCATGTTTCAGAAAACGTCGCTGAAAATGAAGATGTAATAAGTCGATTTAACGCAACTCCATCTCAGGTACTTGCTGCGACTGATAACTTAAAGAATTCGCTCTTAGGCCATAGCGTTCATTTAAGTGATGATGATTTGAATCTGATTAAATCGAATAATGCTTCGCTGGCGCATTGCCCAGGCAGTAATTTGAAGCTAGCTAGTGGTGCCTTTGATTGGGATTCGCGAAGAGCGCTAAATATTAACGTCACTTTAGGCACTGATGGCTGTTCTAGCAGCAATGATCTAGATATGTTTAATGTGATGCGCTTGGCGGCTAATTTGGCAAAGCTTGTTAAAGAAGATCCAAAGGCGGTTTCAGTTCATGAAATCATTTACGCAGCAACCCAAGCCGGAGCAAACGCAATCGGCATGGGAAGCGAGTTGGGCTCAATAGAAGTTGGTAAATACGCTGATTTAATAATGCTCGATTTAGCGGCTCCACATTTAACGCCACTAAGAGACCCAGCGGGTTTGGTGGTTTATGCCGCAGGCAGAAGCGATGTGAAGCATGTGGTAGTTGATGGAAAACTTGTGATTGAAAATCGTAGAAGTACTAAGGTTGAGATTGATGAAGTTATTCGAAGCGCTAAAGAAAAAGTGAAG
>JAYPCW010000025.1:0-16681 GCA_038124905.1 Candidatus Nanopelagicales bacterium
CGTTAGCAGCAATTTGCTTTAGTGGGGCTTCGATAGCAACCTTGATGATGTTGACACCTGTTCCTTCGTCGCCTGCAAGGTTTAGATCTTTCAAAGCTTCTTTACCGGCTTGAATTAAAGCAACGCCACCGCCAGCCAAAATTCCTTCTTCGACTGCAGCTTTAGCGTTACGAACAGCATCTTCAATTCGATGCTTGCGTTCTTTTAGTTCAACTTCGGTAGCTGCGCCAACCTTGATTACCGCAACACCACCAGCTAGCTTCGCTAAACGCTCTTGAAGCTTTTCGCGGTCATAATCTGAATCGCTTTTTTCGATTTCAGAACGAATTTGAGTTACGCGACCTGCAATTTGCTCAGGATCTCCCGCACCTTCAACGATTGTGGTGTCATCTTTAGAAACCACTACCTTGCGTGCTTTACCTAATAGTTCGATACCAACGCTATCTAGTTTTAAGCCAACTTCTTCGCTGATTACTTGAGCGCCAGTCAAAATTGCAATGTCTTGCAACATGGCTTTACGACGGTCACCAAAACCAGGAGCTTTAACTGCCACTGAACGGAAGGTTCCACGAATCTTGTTAACAACCAAAGTTGCAAGGCCTTCACCTTCAACATCTTCAGCGATGATTGCTAGAGGTTTGCCTGATTGCATAACCTTTTCCAAAATTGGCAACATGTCTTTAACTGAAGAAATCTTTTGGTTAACAACCAAGATGTATGGATCTTCTAGAACAGTTTCCATACGTTCGGTGTCTGTTACGAAATAAGGTGAGATGTAACCCTTATCAAAACGCATACCTTCAGTAAGTTCTAATTCAAGACCAAAGGTGTTACTTTCTTCAACGGTTATTACACCTTCTTTTCCAGCCTTATCCATAGCTTCGGCAATCATGCCTCCAACTTCGCTGTCACCGCCAGCACTGATTGAAGCAGTTGAAGCAATTTGTTCTTTGGTTTCAACGTCTTTAGCCATTTCAAGAAGTTTCTTTGAAATCTTGTCAACAGCTTTTTCAATACCACGCTTTAGTGCCATTGGATTTGCTCCAGCTGCAACGTTACGTAAACCTTCGCGAACCATAGCTTGAGCTAAAACTGTTGCGGTGGTGGTTCCATCGCCAGCGACATCGTCAGTCTTCTTGGCTACTTCTTTAACAAGATCGGCGCCGATCTTCTCGTATGGATCTTCTAATTCAATTTCTTTAGCAATAGAGACGCCATCGTTAGTAATGGTGGGAGCGCCCCACTTTTTTTCTAAAACTACGTTGCGACCTTTTGGTCCTAGGGTCACGCGAACCGCATCGGCAAGAATGTTCATGCCGCGTTCCATGGCGCGACGGGCATCCTCGTCAAAGGCAATCATTTTTGACATATAGTTTCGTTCCTCTTCGAATATTTGGGACCAACCCCGAGGGTTGTCACTCTGACTGGGAGAGTGCTAACACTATTTTTAGCACTCTAAAGGCTTGAGTGCAAATTACCCCCCAAGAATTGAGGAATTTAAGGGGTTTCTAGAGGTTTATGCCCAACTTGCGAGCAGATCTGCTCCGCTGGCGAAAGTCTCTGAGTCGTCTCAAGCGCTTGATCAGCATTGGATCTGCTTGTAGGGCAGCTGGATTATCAAGCAAGGTATTTAAAACTTGGTAGTAGCGGGTTGCGCTCATTTGAAATAGTTCTCGAATTGCTTGTTCTTTAGCGCCAGAGTACTTCCACCATTGACGCTCGAAATCCAAAATTTTATGGTCTCGTTCGCTTAATTCCGTCTCATCAGCTTGAACACCGTTGGGTGCTAAATCCATTCGGAAGAACTCCTAAAAAAGTTTTTAATTAAGTCGTCCGCCTATCGTATGTAGTTTTTTATTGATTTCTTGTCAAGACTTACATTTTTTAGTGGATTTTTTCTGTAATTAAAGCCACATGTCACACCGATAACATCTGTTTCATTTGGAGAGCCGACGAGGGGACTTGAACCCCTAACCGCCCGATTACAAGTCGGGTGCGCTACCAGTTGCGCCACGTCGGCAAGTGTTAAAACATTCCAATCATACTTGTTTGGCGATAGATCTATTCACAGCAATTTGATAAAGCACAATTGAAGCAGCGACTGAGGCGTTTAATGATTCTGCTTTGGAGGTTATGGGGATTGAGACATGCAAATCACAATTTTCGGCAACTAATCTTGAGATTCCTTTGCCTTCACTGCCCACCACGATTGCTAATGGCTTATTAGATAAATCTTTATCTAACTCTGGTAATTGTTCGGCACCTTCAGTTGACAAACCTAAAATAAAAAATCCTTGTTTTTTTAATTCAGAAATTGTTCTAGCGATATTAACTACTTGACTCACTGGCAAATGAGCTAAAGCGCCTGCAGCTGCCTTCCAAACCGCGGCATTAACTCCCACGCTGCGTCGCTCGCCAACCACTACAGCAGAAACATCGAAAGCTGCACCAGAGCGAATAATCGCACCTAAGTTTCTTGGGTCTGTTACTTGATCCAAAATAACTACTATTGGATTATTTTTATTTGAAATTAATTTCTCTAAATTTTTATATTCATATGGCTTAACGCCTAAAGCAATTCCTTGATGCGGGCCGTGATCGGTTATTCGATCTAGATCTCTTCTCTCCATTTGAACTATTGGAATGTTTTGTTCATTGGCTAGGCGAATTGATTCTTGAATTCTTTCATCAATATCTATACCGTTGGCAATTCTTAAACTAGATGATGGCACTTGAGTTTTTAATGCTTCTAAGGTTGGGTTTCGCCCGATAATTAAGTCAAAAGTTTTTTTCAATGTTGGCGCTTTGCGAGGTTTGGGTGTGCGTGTAGTTTTTTTACCCTTGTTTTCCCTGCGTCTTGCTGCAGAAGGCGTTGGGCCTTTTGGCTTTAGCCCTTTTCGACGCTTGCCACCAGAGCCAACACTGCGCTTTTTTACTGGCATTAGTCGTCCTCAGATTTAAATGACCACCGTGAGCCATTAACTGTGTCTTCGATCGAAATATTAGCTCTTTTCAAGTCATCTCTTACCTGGTCACTTAATGCAAAATTTTTATTTGCTCTTGCTTCATCTCGCATCTTGAGCATTCCCTCAATCAATACTTCAAGTGAGCTTTGCGCTTGATTGTTTGTGGTTGCTTTGCTCCAGTTGGCAGCAGCGGGATCAAGACCCAAAACATCTAGCATTTTTCGTAAGCTCCCAGCTAAATCTCTTGCTTTTTCTAAGTCTTGATTAGCCAAGGCTTGGTTTCCTTGAGTCACTGTTTCGTGAATCACCGCAATGGCTTTAGGGGTATTTAAGTCTTCATTCATTGCCTTAGCAAAATCCTCAGCAACTTTGTTTGGCTCGGCTTTTGGAGCATTTTGTAAGAATTTCTCAATTCGGCTAAAGCTAAGGCCTGCTTCTTTAAGCGAATTTTCTGAATATTCCAAATTACTGCGGTAATGGCCGCTAATTAAATAGTAGCGAAGGTGAATTGGTTCTACGATTTTTAAGACTTCCGATATTTTTGTTGAGTTTCCTAAACTCTTACTCATCTTTTCGCCAGCTTGAGTTACCCAAGCGTTATGCATCCACCTGCGAGCAAACTTGTGACCGGCTGCATTTGACTGCGCGATTTCATTTTCGTGATGCGGAAACTGCAAATCAATTCCACCGCCATGGATATCAAACTCTTCACCCAAATAAGCATGGGCCATGGCTGAACATTCAATATGCCAACCTGGGCGACCTGGCCCCCAAGGGGTGTTCCAGTGTGGCTCATCTGTTTTGGCTGCTTTCCAAAGCGCAAAATCATGTGGATCTTTTTTGCCTTGATCTTTATCTTCTGCCGCAAGCATCTGCTCTATATCTTGACCAGAAAGCTTTCCATATTCATTAAATGCTCTTACTGAAAACCAAACTGTTCCTTGAGATTCGTAAGCATAATTTTTTTCAATTAATTTTTGAATCAACTCAATCATTTGTGTAATATGGCCGGTCGCTCGTGGTTCAACTGTTGGGGCGAGGTTTCCAAGTGCTTCATGAGCTTTGGTAAATTCCTGCTCATATTTATAAGCTAAAGCCCACCATGGCATATCCTCATGATGCGCATTATGCAAAATTTTGTCATCAATATCTGTAACATTTCTAACTAAAGTTACTTTTAAACCAGAATCTTGCATCCATCTGCGCAAAACATCAAAAACAACTCCCGAGCGTAAGTGACCTATATGTGGTGAGCCTTGCACTGTTGCACCACAAACATAGATTCCAACTTCACCGTGTTTAATAGGCACAAATTCATTTACACCTCGAGTTAAGGTGTTATAAAGTTTTAAACTCAAATCTGATCCTGATATACCAATGCAGTTGCGATAGCAGCGATCCCTTCGCCACGGCCAGTTAAACCTAATCCATCAGTTGTAGTTGCTGAAAGACTCACTGGAGCATTTGCAATTTTGCTCAACACTTCTTGCGCTTCAACTCGTCTTGAGCCTAATTTTGGTTCATTACCTATTAATTGCACGCTTAGGTTAGATATCTTCCATCCAGCTTGAGTAACGATCCTTACCGCTTCGCTAAGTAATTTTTCGCCACTTGCGCCTTGGTATTCGGGCCGGTCGGTTCCAAAATTTGTTCCTAAGTCGCCTAAACCAACCGCAGAAAATATTGCGTCGCAACAAGCGTGAGCTACAACATCACCATCAGAATGTCCAGATAAACCTGGGAAGTTTGGCCAAAGTAATCCCGCTAAGTAGAGAGGTTTATTTTCATCGATGGGGTGAACATCAACGCCAACACCAACTCTAAAGGTAGACATTCAGCAACCACCTTTAATTAAGGCTGAGATTAAGAAACTAACACCTCGTCGAGCAAAGCTTCCGCATTGTCCTCATCGCAACGCTCTGCTAAAGCCAATTCACTTACTAAAATCTGTCTTGCCTTTGCCAACATTCGTTTCTCACCGGCGGATAGGCCACGGTCTTGGTCACGGCGCCAAAGATCTCTAACGACTTCAGCAACCTTGATGACGTCACCGGAAGCTAGTTTTTCTAAATTTGCTTTATAGCGTCTTGACCAGTTAGTTGGCTCTTCAGTAAACGGTTGGCGCAAAACATCAAAAACTCGCTCTAGCCCTTCAGCATTAACCACATCGCGAACTCCAACGAGCTCTACGTTGTCTGCTGGAACTCTTACTGTTAAGTCGCCTTGTTGAACTCTTAATACAAAATATTTGCGCTCTACGCCTTTAATCTTTCTTTTTTCAATCGCTTCAATTACTGCCGCACCGTGATGGGGATAAACAACTGTTTCGCCAACTTTAAAGGCCATACACGCACCTCTCAATAAGGGTAATATTCTATCAGTAGGGGTTCAGATTGCTTCGCGCGAGGTTAAATCCCTTACAATATTGTCATGAACATGCGAAAAATTAAATTAATTTCTTTAATTGTTGGAGCTTTATTAATTACTGGATGCGGAGTTGGCCCAAATGCATTCACAAATCAGCAAGGACCAACTGGTGACGGTACTTATGAAGAGATTAATAATATTTACGCGCAAAATGTTGTTGTGGTAGTTGATGGAAACGAAAATGCAACTTTAGTTGCGACATTAATTAATAACTCCGGCCAAGAGGACTCACTTATTGATGTAATTGTTGGAAACCCTGGCCCACAAAGAATTAATTTCACTCCAGAAAAGCCAATTAGCCTTCCGCAAGGACAACGGCTTAATTTGGGTAATGCGCCAGATGCACCTCATGTAGATTTACTTAATTTTCCGGTCAAAACCTCAAGCTATGTTTCGGTAACGCTTGTCTTTGAAAAAGCTGGAGCCTTGCCGTTAGATGTCTTAACAGTTACCCCGACTGACATTTATGAAGGAATCGGCCCAAAAACTACTCTGTAGTTTTGTTTTCAAATTTATAACCCACGCCTCTAACTGTCTGTAAGTACTTGGGATTTGCTGGATCTTTTTCAATTCGTGAACGAATCCTCTTTACGTGCACATCAAGAGTTTTAGTATCACCAAAATAATCACTGCCCCAAATTCGATCGATTAACTGATTTCGAGTTAGGACTCTTCCGGAATTTTGAATTAAATAGAGCAATAGTTCAAATTCCTTTAGCGGCATTGCAACTTCTTCGCCCCGTATAAGAATTTGATGGCGCTCTTGATCAATTTCAACGGGCCCAACTTTTAGGGCACCTTCGCTCGCAAATGACTCACCTGTTCGCCGGAGTAATGCTTTTATTCTTGCCAATAACTCTCGGCCCGAAAACGGCTTTGTTACATAATCGTCTGCGCCAATTTCTAAGCCAAGTACTTTATCTAATTCCGTATCTTTTGCAGTGAGCATAATTATTGGAGTTTGCGATTTTTGTCTGATTTTTTTCGTAATTTCTACTCCACTTAACCCAGGCAACATAATGTCTAACAACACTAAGTCAGGGTTAAATTTTTCAAATTCCAAAACCGCATCTTGACCACTTGCCAAAGTATGAACTTGATATCCCTCTTTGGTCAACAAAAAATCTAATGTCTCTCGGATTGATTCTTCATCTTCGACTACCAAAATTTTTGTCATAAAACTTCTTTTACTTTCTTTGACTCAGTTTCAGCACTAGCGCGATCGGGAAATCTCATCGTGAAAGTTGAGCCCTCCCCTGGAACAGACCATAAGGAAACTTCGCCACCATGATTTTCACAAACATGTTTAACAATTGAAAGCCCTAAGCCGCTTCCACCAGTATCGCGCGACCTAGCCTGGTCAACTCTGAAAAATCTTTCAAAGACTCGCGATTGATCTGCGATAGGGATTCCGATTCCTTGATCAGTCACGGTAACTTCAACTACACCTTGTTTTCGAGTTGTTCCTACAGTTATTTGAGATTTTTCAGGTGAATAAGCAATTGCATTTGTGAGTAGGTTTCTAATAGCAGCAACAATTTGTTTTTCTACACCCATGACATTTATTCCCTCAGATTTAACATGAGAGATAGTAATTTTTTTGCTTTCAGCAGCAATCTTTACTGAATCTATTGCCTCCAAAATCATCTTGTCGACAATCACATTTCTAGCTTTAGCTAATGGCTCATCAGCTTGTACTTGAGATAAATCAATAATATCTCGAATCACATTCGCCAAACGTTCTGTTTCTATAGTAATTTTTCCAGCAAATTTTTTAATTGCTTCAACATCATCTTCTGCAGACGAAATCGCCTCTGCTAACAAACTAAGCGCACCAACGGGAGTTTTTAATTCATGGCTAATGTTTGCCACAAAGTCTCGCCGCACCGCTTCAACTCTTCGCAAAAGACTTAGATCTTGACCAAAAACCAGTGTTTCAGTTTGATTCAAAGGAATGATGCTCACTTCGAGTGTAGTTTGAGTTTTTCCGAGATTTTGCGAAATTGTAATTTGTAAGTTTTGGCTGCGTTGATCAAGTCGAGTATTTCTAATTGCCTCAGCTAGTTGTGGAACTTTGATGCGGGTATCAACAACTAAGCCTAAATTTTGAGCTAATTCAGACGAAAAGATTGCTTGATAATTACCATCTAATTTAATTACTACACCCGGTAGAACTTGTAATAATTTATCTAAATCACTTTGTTGAACTGCTGTATGACTAACTGGAGTCGTTTCATAACGCTCACGGGTTAAATACCAATACCCAAGAAATGCGCCCAATAGAATCCCCAGCGCTAGGCCAGCTATTGCTTCCATGCTCAAAGACTAGGCGCTCACTCAGTTGCTAACCAATTTAGATGACTATTTTTAGTGACACTTAACTATTCGTTAACCGAATATTCACTAAAAAAAGGAACTCTCTATTAATGGTTTTAGATTTTTTAGCAAAGAAAGCGTATTATCTTGATAGCGAAGGGCTGACATGAGAAACAGTTTTGAAGAAGAGCTAAAAGCGATAAACAATGAACTTCAATACATAACGTCTTTAGTGCTAAAGTCCGTAACCCAAGCCACCGAGGCTTTGCTGTTTGCAGACCGAGAAATTGCTGAAAAAGTAATTGAGTCTGATGTGCTAATTAATGATTTAACTTCTGCGCTTGAAGAAAGATGTATTTTAGTAACCGCTTTACAAAATCCAGTTGCCTCAGATCTACGGACAGTATTGGGTGCGCTAAAAATGGCCACCTCTTTAGAGCGAATGGGTGATCTTGCAGTGCACATTGCTAAATCAGCTAGATTGCGCTATCCCTCAAAAGCAATTCCCGAAGAATTAGTTAATACTTTTCGCTCAATGGGGCATTATGCTGAAAAAATTGTGGATCAAACCAGCAAAGTGCTCTCAACTCAAGATTTAAATGTTGCTAAAGAAATAGAAGCAAGTGATGACAAATTAGATGAAATTCATCGCGAATTATTTAGAGTCGTGCTTTCGCCAGAATGGAATTACGGCGTAGAAGCTGCTGTCGATGTCACATTGCTTTCTCGCTATTACGAAAGATTTGGCGACCATGCTGTGAGCATTGCTCGAAGAGTAATTCACGTAGTGACCGGAGAGCCTTATATTGAAACCATAATGCACTAAATAAAGTCTTTTGGTGCAGTTTGCCCATTCAGGGTAAACTTTCTCTTTAATGGCAAATAAGTCAAAAGTAAAACGTGTTGCAGTTCTTTCTGTGCACACTTCTCCACTTGATCAACCAGGCACTGGAGATGCTGGTGGCTTAAATGTCTATGTCGTAGAAACTGCAAAGCGATTAGCTAAACGTGGAACGCAAGTTGATATTTTTACTAGAAGAACCGCAAGTACTCCAGATAACCAAGTGGAGTTATTTCCAGGAGTCAATGTAAAGCACGTAACAGCTGGTCCTTTTGAAGGATTAAATAAGAATTCACTCCCTGCACAACTTTGTGCTTTAACTGCTGGAATCTTGCGCGAAGAAGCTTTCAAGCCAGAAGGCTGGTACGACTTAATTCATTCACACTATTGGTTGAGTGGACAAGTTGGTTGGGTTGCTTCGGAACGCTGGAACGTTCCCTTGGTTCACACCATGCACACTATGGCGCGAGTAAAAAACTTAAGTTTAGCTGCTGGTGATGCACCAGAACCTAAAGAAAGAGAAATTGGTGAACAGCAAGTAGTCAATGCTGCACAAAAACTAGTTGCTAATACCGAGCAAGAAGCTTCAGAATTAATAAATCTCTATGGAGCAAACCCAAATCAAGTATCAGTTGTAAACCCAGGTGTTGATTTAGATACTTTTCATCCAGCTGATCAAGTTGAAGCAAGAAGCGCTCTTGGATTAAATCCTGATGCATTTGTTTTAACTTTTGTAGGAAGAGTCCAACCACTAAAAGCACCCGACTTATTACTCTTAGCGGTAAGTGAAATGTTAAAAGTAAAGCCTGAGTTAGCTTCCAAATTGCAGATTGTCATCTGCGGTGGTTTGTCCGGCAGTGGCTTTGACAAACCAACTCAACTAATTGATTTAGCGAAATCATTAAAGCTAGAAAAAATAACTAAATTCTTAACTCCGATGAGTCGGCAAAATTTAGCCAAGGTTTATCAAGCATCAGATTTAGTTGTTGTGCCTTCATATTCTGAATCTTTTGGTTTAGTTGCCATAGAAGCTCAGGCAGCTGGGGTTCCAGTAGTTGCCGCAAAAGTTGGTGGCTTAAAAACAGTTGTTGACCATGAGCAAAGTGGCATCTTGGTTGAGGATCATAATCCCCTCACTTGGGCTAAGGAGTTAATCAAATTAATTGAAAGCCCAAAGCAATTAAGTAACTTGTCACAAGGCGCCCTAAATAAAGCAAAGGCATTTAGTTGGGATCGATCCGTTGAGCAGTTATTAGATATTTATCAAACTACCTTAGAAAAACAAAATCCTTCACCAGTTAGAATAAGTGCAGTTTAGGGCGGTTGATTTTTAAATGACTAAAAGTTATGAATTAATTTTAGTGCGTCACGGTGAGAGTGAATGGAACGAAAAAAATCTATTTACTGGTTGGGTAGATGTTGACCTAACCGCCCAAGGCGTGAAAGAAGCAGAGCGTGCTGGTGAATTAATTAAGGAGTCTGGATTAAAACCTGATGTCTTGCACACCTCAGTATTAAAGCGAGCAATTAGAACCGCCCAATTAGCGCTAGATAAAGCAGATTTAATGTGGTTGCCGGTGCAACGAAGCTGGCGTTTAAATGAGCGCCATTACGGTGCCTTGCAAGGTTTAAATAAAACTGAAACTCTAGAAAAATACGGCGAAGAACAATTTATGCTCTGGAGAAGATCTTTCGATGTTCCTCCTCCTGAAATTGATCCAAATAATCAATTCGCACAAAATCAAGACCCTCGCTATAAAGATTTACCGCCAGAAGCAATTCCTTTAACCGAGTGTTTAAAAGATGTAATTGCAAGAATGATTCCTTATTGGTACGACAATGTTGTGCCGCAACTACTTCAAGGTAAGCAAGTTTTGATTGTGGCGCACGGCAATTCACTTAGAGCTCTGATTAAACACCTAGATCAAATTTCTGATGCAAATATTGCTGGCCTTAATGTCCCAACAGGCATCCCGTTGCATTACCAATTAGACAAAGACTTTAAGCCAATTAATCCAGGTGGTACCTATTTAGATCCTGAAGCTGCCAAAGCAGCAATAGAAAAAGTTGCTAATCAAGGAAAGAAATAGTTATTTCTTTAAGTCTTTTAATTTAGGTCGCATATCTACCAAATAAACTAGCGCCAAAATTAAGCCCACTAAATTCAATAACCCGGTGCTAGACCAGCCAGTTGAAACTGAGGCGAATTGAATCAATACTGCCAAACCTAAGAAAACCAACCAAAAAGTTTTGTTCATTCTGCCAATAAATTCAAAAGCTGCCTTTGAGTGAGAAGCTGCATCAACTAGCGCCCAGATTTTAATTCCCGCAAAAACGTAACCCAAAATAATATTGAATGATGCAATCGTTGCTGGAATTCCCAAAACTGCTCCTTAATTATTTTTCTACTGTAACTATCTCTTGCAAACTACCAGCGATTGAGTCAATTTCTACTGCAACCGCGTCAGGAGTTTTGCTTTTTACTAAAGCTAGAGCTAAAGGCCCAAGTTCAAAATGACGCGTCGTTGAATATGAAACACCGACTGATTCGCCTTTCAACTTAACTTCGCTGCCGTGAGCAGGCAAGCGCTCTGCTAAGCCATCTAGATGAATTAAAACTAATTTTCTTGGAGGCTTACCAAGATTATGAACTCGCGCCACAGTTTCTTGGCCTCTATAGCAACCTTTTTCTAGATGTACTGCATTACCTATCAAACCAACTTCATGCGGCAAAGTTTTATGATCAAAATCAAATCCTTCTCTAACTACACCTGCGGCAATACGAAGAGCTTCTAGTGCCCAGGTGCCTGCCAGGTGTTCCTGAGAATCTAGAAAATCACTTAGTTGATTTCTTGGTATTAAAAAATTTCTTCCTTCGAAAATTCCTGGGCGAGTTTTTAGATATTTATTTGGGTCTCCCCCTGCGCTAAACCCAGCGTTAACTATCGGTTGGTTAGCAAAATTTACTGGGGTAAGCCAAGTTGGATATTTACCAACTTTGTGAATTGAGTCATGAATCACCGCATAATCTTGATTGCGATCTGCAATTTCAACGCGCGACATAAAAATCATAGAAGTTAAATACTTTAAAATCTGATCTTTAGCAAAATTCTCAACAATCAGCCATATTTGACTCTCATCAATAATTACTTTAAGCAGATGCTCGATATGACCATGCGGGGAAAGTATCAGAGTAAGCAGTGAATCTTTCGGCTTAGTTTTTAAAAAATCTGCCGATGTTAAAGAGTGTAAAAAATTATGCCTATCTTCACCAGTCACTTCTAAAACCGCTAAATGAGATAAATCCACTGCGGCTTGTTTTTCGCTAAGCAATTTTTGCTCACGTAGCGGATCTCCGTAATGCCAAGCCACCCCTTGATCTAAAGATTTTTCATCTGGGGCAATTGCTCCAGCAAGACTTAAACTTGGGCTTTTATATGTCAAATTCATGATCTATTAATAATGGTTTGCCGTCCGCACAATTTTTACATAAGCCATGCAAGGCCACATGTGCAATATTTATAACAAAACCTTTTTGGCTTTGAATTTTTGAACTAAATTTTTGAAATTCTTGACTATCAATCGACTCCACTGCTTGGCAACGAGAACAAACTAAATGAATATGCGGAGCATCTTCAACAACGTGATAAGTAGGTGAACCGTGATCTATATGTGCATGGGTAACTAAACCAACTTGTTCTAGCACTTCTAAGGTTCGATAGACAGTTGATAAGTTAACGCCACTTGCGGTTTGTTCGACTTCTAACAGTATGTCTACAGGAGTAGAATGTCGCAAAGTTGTTACTGCCTCTAACACCAACTGACGCTGCGGGGTAATTCGAAAACCTGCTGCACGCAGCCTGCGATCCCAAGCTTCAATTTTTTGGTTCATGATCCCTGGCCAGGTGGTCTTGGTAATTCATAACTTCTAATCGGTTTTTGCGTCTTTTGACTTTCTAGATAGTCAGCATACCCAATAGGGCTAAGTCGAGCCCAAAGATAATTTCTCATGGGTACTTCTTTAGTGCTCTTGTCGTACGTCCAAAGTAATTCACCATTCATTAACGCATATAACCGATCGCCTTTAAGAATGCCTTCGCTTGAAGGTGCTGCTGCCGACAGATCGGTTACTATCCTGGCCCTTGCTGAGGTGATTTTTGCATCGATAATTTGCAAAACTTCTACAACTCCAGTCCAGATTTCACTAACTTGCAAAGATTGCGAAAGCGCGACTTCTACATTTTCTTCAGCATTAAGCTTCCAAAAACCAACTTCACTTAAAAATTTCTCACCAGCTTGTAGATCAGAATTTAAATTCCAGATAACACTAGAAAATTTAATAATTTCTGAACCATCGTTTTCAAATCTAACTTGCTGAACAAAATTAATATCTGCTTCTCCCGGAAAGGAAATTTGACCACTACCCTCCCAATTACCCAGCAACCACGAAAGTTTGAGAATTTCAGCAGGTAATTCTGAAGGTAGAAATTTTTGTTCGGCAAAATCTCTCATTTTGCTAACTTTACTTAACCTTTACTAAACAGGCTTTTTTGATGAGATATTCTTATCTTTTAACCGTTAGGGGTGAGAATGTCTAGCCTAATCCTCATCACTAACGCCCCGGGCGCCTCAAGCGATATTCTCCCGGCTTTAGCGCTATTAAATCACTCAGTGAAAATCCTCCCGGCTAATCCGACTGCTTTGATTGAAGCACCTTCTTGTGATGTGGTTTTAATTGATGCAAGAAAAGACTTACCGGCAGCTAAATCACTATGCAAATTATTAAATTCAACAGGTTTAAGTTGTGGATTAATTCTAATAACTACTGAAGGTGGATTGATTGCTTTAAATCACGACTGGGGTATTGACGATGTGTTATTAGATAGCGCGGGACCTGCAGAGGTTGATACCCGAATTCGTCTTGTGATTGGAAAACTCAAGGGCGATGAAGACTCCGAAATTGAAGAAATTCAACGCGGTGATCTTTCTATTGATGAAGCCTCTTACACCGTTAAATTACGTGGCGAGGTAGTTGACTTAACTTTTAAGGAATTCGAACTACTTAGATTTTTAGCCCAACATCCAGGTCGGGTATTTAGTAGAGCTCAACTCTTGCAAGAAGTTTGGGGATTTGATTACTTTGGTGGTACTAGAACTGTTGATGTGCATGTAAGAAGATTGCGTGCCAAGTTGGGTTCTGAGTATGAAAATCTTATTGGAACAATTCGCAATGTTGGTTACCGGTTTGTTCAAAATAAAAATGAACAAGAGACGAAAGCTAGCAATCAGGTAAAGGCATGAGTTCTTCAGTGGAAGTTTCCACTGTTGATTCACTTACTCAGGATCAACAAGAACAAGTTTTTAAAATAGTTAAATATGCAACTCAAGAAGATTCGGTAAATCCACTAAATGAACATGCGGAGCTACATTTAAAACATGGCGGCGATAAGCCAATTAGTCATATCTTGGCTACAAAAGAAGGTGTAGTGGTTGGCTACGGCCACTTAGATCAAACGGACTTAGTGGAAGGCCCAGCTGCTGAAATTGTTGTGAACCCAGAATTTCGAAATCAAGGAATAGCAAAATTAATTTTAAAAAAAATAGAAGAGTTATCCAAACCAAAGCCAGTTAGGCTATGGGCGCATGGGAACGTTCCTGCCGCTAAACAATTTACTAAAAATCTAAATTATGAGCCGATTCGAGAAATAATTCAACTTAAATTTTCTTTACTAAATATAATTTCAAATTTTAATTTTACGAATAAATTCAAAATTACTACTTATCAAGATGATGAAGATAATAAAACAATTCTTCAAATCAATAAAGATGCATTTTCAGAATTACCTGACCAAGCAGCCTGGAACAAACAAGATCTTCAATTACGCCTTAATGAGCACTGGTTTGACCCTGAAGGCTTATTAATCTTGCGAAAAGATGATTCACCGGTAGCTTTTTGTTGGACGAAAATTCATACCCACGATGAAGCAGAGCATCAACCCTTAGGTGAAATCTATGTCTTGGCAGTCTTGCCAGAGTTTCAAAATCGTGGCCTGGGTAAGCAATTAATGCTTTGGGCCTTGCAGCACCTGCGAAAAAAGGGGCTTAGCGAGGCAATTCTTTATGTTGATGCAAAAAATATAAAAGCGATGAAGATTTACCAAGAGATAGGGTTTGTTCATTCAGGTTCAGATACTCTTTACAAGTCGTTAACCTAAATCTGACATCCTGTAGTTATGCAATTAGCTCCTTCTGATGAACTGGTCGCCGACCGCTATTTAGAGCGCGAGTTATCTTGGCTTGCCTTTAATAAACGAGTCCTAGAACTTGCTCAGGATAGCGATGTTCCGCTTTTAGAGCGAGCTAAATTCTTAGCAATATTTTCTGGAAATTTAGACGAGTTTTTTATGGTTCGCGTTGCTGGCTTAAAGCGCAGAATTGCCGCTGGGATCGCCGTTCGTTCGATTAGTGGAATGCTCCCGCGTGAGGTTCATGAAGCAGTCTTGTTAGAAGCCAGAAATTTACAAGACTTACATACGCAAATATTTAACAACGAAGTACTGCCACAATTAAATGCCCACGAGATTGAGGTTTGCCGCTGGGAGAACCTAAGCGCAGATGAAATCAATAAGCTCAATGAGCTTTATAACACCAATATTTTTCCGGTATTAACTCCGCTAGCTGTTGATCCGGCTCACCCCTTTCCATACATTTCTGGACTCTCTTTAAATCTGGCAATTTTATTAAGAAACCCTAAAACGAATAATGAATTATTTGCCAGGGTAAAAGTCCCACCGTCTTTTCCTAGGTTTATAAATACTTGGGGTCAACGCTTTGTACCCCTTGAAGATGTAATTGCCGCTAATTTGGATGCGCTATTTCCAGGAATGGAAGTAATCCAACATCACACGTTTCGCGTAACGAGAAACGAAGATGTTGAGGTTGAAGAAGACGATGCAGAAAACTTGCTTGATGCTATGGAGAGAGAACTTTCTAGAAGAAAGTTTGGTCCGGCGGTTCGTCTAGAAATTGAAGACACTATGGATGAAAAAGTTCTTGAATTACTTAAAGATGAACTTGAAGTAAATGATAACGAAATATTTAGATTAGCTTGGCCCTTAGATTTAAGAGGGCTGGCAGATATTCACGATTTAGACCGTGATGATCTTAAATTTAATAAATTTATTCCAAAGAGCATTCAGGTGCATCAAGATGTAGAAACTGCTTCAGCAGCCAATGTAATTGAGGCTATAAAAACTAAAGATATTTTGCTTCATCACCCATATGATTCATTTTCAACTACAGTACAAAGATTTTTGGAGCAAGCGGCAGAAGACCCTAAAGTACTCGCAATTAAGCAAACTCTCTACCGCACCTCAGGTGATTCACCAATAGTTGATGCACTTATTGAAGCAGCTCAAAATGGTAAACAGGTTTTGGCATTAGTCGAAATCAAAGCGCGATTTGATGAGCAAGCAAATATTCGTTGGGCAAGAAAGCTAGAAGAATCTGGTGTGCACGTTGTTTATGGGCTTGTTGGCTTAAAGACCCACGCCAAATTATCTTTAATTATCAGGCAAGAAGCAGAAGGCATTAAGCGCTATTGCCACATAGGCACAGGAAACTACAATCCAAAAACTGCGCGTGGTTATGAAGATTTAGGTTTGCTCACCGATGACGCGCAAATCGCAGATGATGTTGCATATCTCTTCAATTTACTTTCTGGCTATAGCTCAAATGAAGATTACGACCGTTTGTTAGTAGCTCCCCATAGTGTTAGAAAAGGCTTGATTGAACGAATCGAACGCGAGATTCTAAATCACAAAGCTGGGCTTGAGTCTGGTATTCGCTTTAAGTGTAATTCCATTGTGGATGAAGCAACCATCGATGCGCTCTATCATGCTTCTCGAGCTGGAGTCAAAATTGAATTATGGGTAAGAGGCATGTGTGCCTTGATGCCCAAGGTGCCAAATTTAAGTGAAAACATAACCGTAAGAAGTATTCTCGGTAGATTTTTAGAACATTCACGAATTTTTGAATTTAAAAATGCTGGTAACACTGAAGTTTGGATCGGAAGCGCTGATTTAATGCATCGAAATCTAGATCGAAGAGTTGAAGCTTTAGTGCAATTAAC
>JAYPCW010000026.1:0-5228 GCA_038124905.1 Candidatus Nanopelagicales bacterium
GTGGTAGCTAGTGGATTCGAACCACTGAAGGCATAAGCCGGCAGATTTACAGTCTGCTCCCTTTGGCCGCTCGGGCAAGCTACCTTTTCTTACGGCGCGACTTGCAATCTTACTGTTTAGTAATTTCTAGAAGCCACGCTGCATCTTGATATGCATTGCCTCAAGGCGATTAACCCGATCTTTGGTCGGAGGGTGAGTTGAAAAGAGTCTTGCCATGCCTGAGCCACGAAATGGATTTGCGATCATCATGGAACTTGCAGCTTCAGTTTGTGGTGTTGGTCTTAATGGTGCTCTGGAGACTCCTGCGTCAATTTTTTGCAGGGCGCTTGCCAGAGATAGTGGATCTTGAGTAATCACCGCGCCATCTTCATCTGCTGCATATTCGCGGCTTCGTCCAATTGCCATTTGTAATAGTGATGCGGCTAGCGGGCCAATAATTAATAGTGCCATTCCCGCGATTGGGTTACCTCTTCTGTTTCCGCCGAAGAACCAGAAGAATTGCACCATATACATAAGGACGCTAGATAAAGTTGCGGCAACCGATGCGGTCAAAATATCTCGGTTATAAACATGTGCAAGTTCATGGCCAATTACTCCGCGCAGTTCTCTTTCATTGAGTAATTTCATAATGCCTTCTGTGGCGCAAACTGCAGCATTTTTGGGATTTCGACCAGTGGCAAAGGCATTTGGCGATTCGGTTGGAGAAATATAAACCCTTGGCATTGGTTTATTTGCCTTCATAGAAAGCTCGCGAACTATTCGCATTAAAACTGGAGCATTAGCATCGTCTGCTGGGTAGGCGCGCATCGCGCGAAGAGCTAATTTGTCTGAATTGAAGTAAGCAAATCCATTTGTGGCAAGAGCGATTACCAGACCAATGGCTAAACCATTTTGACCACCGAGGGTTACGGCAACGAAGAGAATTAGGGCGCTGAGTGCTCCTAAGAGGAAGGCGGTTTTTACTCCGTTGAGTGATGTGCGCAACTTCAAATTCCTTTTGTCTAGGTTGTCTTTTAATAGTAGTTAATGCTCTTAACTATGCAACTGCTGCTGCCAGGCGTTTATTCCGTTCGGCAATAGAATGAGGCATATGCCAAGACAAACTGTGGAGTTAGATCAGGTAATCGTTCGATTTGCTGGTGACTCCGGCGATGGCATGCAGTTGACAGGCGACAGGTTCACTTCAGCTAGCGCAATTTTTGGAAACGATGTTGCCACCTTGCCTGACTTTCCAGCTGAAATTCGGGCACCACAAGGCACTTTGCCTGGAGTAAGCGCCTTCCAAATTCACTTTGCTGGTTTTGATATTTTGACAGCTGGCGATAAGCCTGATGTTTTAGTTGCCATGAACCCAGCTGCCTTAAAAGCTAATTTAAAAGATCTGCCTCGCGGTGCTGACATCATTGTTGATACAGATGAATTTACTTCAAGAAATTTAACCAAAGTTGGGTTTCAATCTAATCCAATAACTGATGGCACTTTAGATTCATACAAAGTCTATGCACTTTCTCTCACATCTATGACCCGTGAAGCTGTGGCGAACACTGGTGCTAATAAGCAAGAAGCAGGTAGAGCCAAAAATATGTTTGCGCTTGGACTGCTCTCTTGGCTTTATTCACGGCCCGTTGAGCCAACTGAAAAATTCATCAAACAAAAATTTGCTAAAAAACCAGAATTGATTGAGGCGAACTTAGCTGCTTTTAAAGCTGGATGGAACTACGGTGAAACTACGGAAGATTTTTCAGTTAGATATGAAGTTAAGCCAGCAAGCAATCTACCTGCGGGTGAATACAGAAATATCTCTGGTAATTTATCGCTCGCTTATGGCTTAGTTGCTGGTGCGCAAAGAGCTAACTTGCCATTATTTTTAGGCTCTTACCCAATTACGCCGGCAAGCGATATTTTGCATACTTTAAGCGGATTAAAAAGATTTAATGTGACAACCATGCAAGCTGAAGATGAAATTGCTGGCATAGGTGCTGCACTTGGCGCTTCATTTGGAGGTTCTTTGGGGGTAACGACAACTTCAGGGCCTGGTTTAAGTTTGAAGGCAGAAACTCTAGGTTTGGCAGTTGCGCTGGAATTGCCTTTAATAGTTGTTGATGTGCAAAGAGGTGGGCCATCTACTGGCTTACCGACAAAAACTGAGCAAGCTGATTTATTACAAGCGCTTTATGGAAGAAATGGTGAATCCCCTGTTGCGGTTTTAGCAACTAGTACTCCAAGTGATTGTTTTGAAATGGCGATGGAAGCAGTAAGAATCGCAACTGTCTATCGCACACCAGTAATTCTTTTGTCAGATGGTTATATTGCAAACGGGTCCGAGCCATGGCGGATTCCAGAAATTAACGATCTTCCTGATTTAACTGTTGAATTTGCTAAAGAGCCAAATCACGTAAATGAAAAAGGTGAAAAAGAGTTTTTACCTTATCTGCGAGATCCAGAAACCTTAGCTCGTCCCTGGGCCCCGCCCGGGGTCGCTGGTTTAGAGCATCGAATTGGTGGGTTAGAAAAGCAAGATAAAACTGGTGCAATTTCTTATGACCCCGCAAATCATGACTTCATGGTTAGAACTAGGCAAGCAAAAATAGATGCAATAGCTGAATCAATTCCTTCAACTCGAGTCAAAGACCCAAGTGGCAAAGCTAAGGTTTTGGTGCTCGGCTGGGGTTCAACTTATGGTCCGATTAAAGCTGCTTGCCGTGAAGTGCGCAAGCAAGGTATTGAAGTAGCAAGAGTTCATTTGCGCCATTTAAATCCTTTCCCTAAAGATTTGGGTGAAGTTTTAAAGCAATATGACAAAGTAATTATTCCGGAAATGAATTTAGGCCAATTAGCTCTATTGATCAGAGGTAAATTCTTAGTTGACGCGATCAGCTATAACCAAATTCGAGGGCTTCCGTTTACTAGTGCGGAACTAGTTGAAGTTATTAAAGAGGTGGCGCAAAGTGTCAGTAATTAGAGAAATCCCTTTAGCCTCTGAGCCACAAAAAGCCAAAGACTTCAAAAGTGATCAAGAAGTTAGATGGTGTCCTGGATGTGGTGATTATGCAATTTTGGCAACAGTTCAAGGTTTTTTACCTGAATTAAATTTAAAGCGCGAAAATATTGTTTTTATTTCTGGAATAGGTTGTTCGTCGCGCTTTCCTTATTACATGAACACTTATGGTTTGCACTCAATCCACGGCAGGGCACCAGCTATTGCCACTGGCTTGGCAGTAACCAGGCCTGACCTATCGATTTGGGTGGTAACTGGTGATGGTGATGCATTAAGCATCGGAGGCAATCACATCATTCATCTACTGCGAAGAAACGTAGATGTGAAAGTCTTATTGTTCAATAATCGAATTTACGGATTAACTAAAGGACAGTACTCCCCAACGAGCGAAACCGGAAAAATCACAAAATCTACGCCACTCGGATCTTTGGAGCATCCACTTGATGCGGCAAGTTTAGCCTTAGGTGCGGAAGCGACTTTTGTGGCAAGAGCTCTTGACTCCGATCGTAAACAACTAACTGAAGTTTTACGAGCTGCCGCAAATCATAAGGGCACAGCTTTTGTTGAGATTTATCAAAATTGTGACATCTTTAATGATGGAGCATTTGATATTTTGAAGAATCCTGAGACTAAAGATGAAGCAGTAATTAATTTAGTTCCAGGTGAGCCGATTAAATTTGGTAAAGATCTAAGCAAAGCTGTAGTTCAGGGAAGTTCAGGATTGCTAAAAGTAGTTGATAGCTCGAGTGTCAATGAAAATGAAATTATCGTTCATGATCCAGCAAACCCTGACCCTTCAATTGCTTTTGCCTTAACGCGACTTGCTGATAGCGAATCTTTGCGCTACACCACTTTGGGAGTATTGCGTAGCGTTGAAAAATCAACTTACGATGAAGCAGCTCGATCTCAAGTTGAGGCAGCAAAAACCAAAGGTGCTGATTTGCAAGCAGTACTAAAGGGTCAAGATACCTGGATAGTAAATTAAAAATTGAACGATAACAGAGAAAAGGAGACTTTTAGAACTGGTCTCTACTATGGTTTAGGTGCTTACATAACTTGGGGTTTAATCCCAATTTATTGGCCTCTCTTACAACCAGCAAGTTCTCTAGAAATTCTTTCTCACCGAGTCGTATGGTCCTTATTAACACTATTCATCATTATTAGTTTTTTAAAACAGTGGACTGCGGTTTTTGATGTTGTGAAAATAAAGAAAACTGCGTGGATTTTATTACTAGCGTCAATATTTATTTCTATAAATTGGGGAGTTTTTATTTGGGCTGTTTCTCATGATCGAGTAGTTGATACTGCACTTGGCTACTTTATGAATCCGCTAGTCTCAGTCGCATTAGGTTTAATAATTTTCAAAGAAAAATTGAGAAAATTTCAATGGGTAGCGGTGATCATTGCATTTTTCGCGGTGCTCTACTTAACCTTTGCGGCTGGTAGTTTCCCATGGATTTCACTCTCACTAGCGTTTAGTTTTGGTTTTTATGGATTAGTAAAAAAAGTAGCCAATATACCTTCATTGACTAGCTTGACAGTTGAGACTACTTTTGTTGCGCCATTTTTCATAGGCTTTTTGATTTGGCTTTACTCCCGAGGTGAATTATCTTTTGTGCAAGATGGTATTTCGCATGCGCTTTGGCTAGCATCTAGCGGATTGGCAACTATCATTCCGCTGCTGTTCTTCGGTGCTGCGGTAATTAGATTGCCGCTAAGCGTTACCGGCCTACTTCAATATATTGCACCCATTTTGCAATTTTTAGTTGGTTTATTTATATTCAATGAGATCGTTTCACCAGCCAAGTGGATTGGTTTTGTGGGTATCTGGATTGCTTTGAGCTTTTTTAGCGTAGACGCTTGGCGCTATTCCAGAAAATAGTTAAGCGCTGCGGTCTGTCAGCCAGGCTGCAAAGTTGATTAATGCTTCTTTTTCACTGCCATTTGGTAAGGGGTCGAGTGCGGTTGTTGCCTTGTCAATGAACATTTCTAATTGCAAATGCGCAACCTCAAAACCTCCCAGTGCTTCAATTAGCTCAATAGCTTCGGCTACGCCTTCACCATCTTCATTAATTTCATTGAGCCGAGCTTTCAATTGATTAGTTGTGTCTTTTTCAAGTGCAGCCAATACTGGCAAAGTGTAAACACCTTCAATCAAATCGGTACCTAGAAGTTTTCCAGATTTATTTGGGTTACCCTTCAGATCGAGAATATCGTCTGATATTTGAAA
>JAYPCW010000026.1:5328-16008 GCA_038124905.1 Candidatus Nanopelagicales bacterium
GCATGTGGGCCTAATTCAGCAGTTACTGCAGATGCTCTAGAAAACAAAAAGTCTCCAGCCATAATCGCTGAATAGTTTCCAAATCTTTGATTTACTGAAACTACTCCGCGTCTTACTTTGGCTTCATCCATTACGTCGTCGTGATACAAAGTTGCAACGTGAGTAAATTCAATCGCTGCCGCTACTTTGGCTAAGCGTTCTAAGTCTGGTTGACCAAAGCGACCAGCGATAAAAACTAGAACTGGTCGAATTCTTTTACCGCCGGCTTTAAGTAGATGCTGCGAAATCTCTGTAAGTGGGTCAAACATTGAAACAGATTCAACTTCAAGAAGTTTTTCGGTTCTTTCAAGCCCATCAGCAATAAATTGGGCGAGAGCCGGGTCAGAGATTTCTAAATCTCTGGCTCGCATTGTGCTCACCTGAGAAACACCGACACCGAACTCGCGTAATCGATCACCCATTGTGGAAACACTCCTAATACCGCTGAGGCTACCGAAGTGAAAGCAATCGCGCCAGCCGTAATTTTGCTTGGCACAACAACCACTGGGCCATCCGGATCAGGATCAGAGAAAAACATCAAAATAATAATTCGGATATAGAAGAATGCAGCAATCACACTAGCCACGACACCAACCAATACCAACGGCAAAGCGCCACCAGAAACTGCTGCAACGAACAGTGTGAACTTGGCAACAAATCCACTTGTAAGAGGAATTCCGGCAAAAGAAAGAAGGTAAAAACCAAATAAACCAGCTACTAATGGTGATTTCTTACCTAGACCCTTCCAGCGCGTGATGTTGTTTGATTCTCCTGATGGATCTCTAACTAAACTCACCAAGGCAAAAGCGCCTAGGGTTGCTAGTGAATAAGTCAGTAAGTAGAACAAAATTGCGGCGGTTCCTGCTCTAGATGTTGAAGCAAATCCGATCAGAATAAATCCGCCATTAGCAACCGATGAATAAGCATTCATGCGCTTAACGTCAATTTGTTAAAAGTCCACGATGCTTCAATCGTTAATTGTAAAAATAGAAACGGCCCAAAACTTGGGGCGCCAATCCCAGGCATAGCCACCGAAGGCAACGAAAAATGCTCTTAGCGATCCACCAATTGCAGCAACTTTTACCGCACTCGCCATAAATGCAGTTACTACAGTTGCCGAGCCGGTATAAACGTCAGGTACCCATTGGTGGAATGGGACTGCGCCAACTTTGAAAAGCAGCCCCACCGCAACTAAGGCAACTGCCGCCGTGAGTAATCCAGCAGCGTTGTTATTTGCGCTAATCCCAGCAGAAACTGCACCAAAATTTAATTCACCCGTATAGGCATAAGTTAAGGCAATTCCAAAAAGCAAAATCGCACTTGCAAATGCGCCGAGCAAGAAATACTTTAAGGCGGCTTCTTGACTGAGCAATCTTTTTCGCCTTGCCATTGCCGCCAATAGATAAAGCGGCAAGCTCATTACTTCTAAACCTACAAAGAGCACTAAAAAGTCATTTGCGCTAACAAAAAGTAACATTCCACTAACTGAGAAAAGTAATAATGGCCAAACCTCAGTTTGCACTAAGCCCATCTTGGTGACGATGGCTTCATCTTGACCACCTGCTACCGCCGAGGAGCGGGCAGCGAATGCATCTCCTGCTGGGTCAACTTTTCGCTCAGCCATGATCATCGTGGCAAGAATTGAAGTTAACAAAATTACAAATTGCATGAAAACTCCGGGGCCATCAAAAGCAATGGTTCCCTCGACAGCTAATGAGCGAGAAAAGGTGTTTCCAATAATTACCAAAGAAGCCAAGGCCAACGCTAAAGTTGAGATGGTTAAAAAGATTTGCGCTTGCCTGCGATTTTTGTTTGAGATGAATGCTTCAAAGCCGACACTTATTACCGCACCAGCAAAAACGATCAGCATCGGCAAGATTAAGGCATATTCAATTAGCGGAGTAGGAATTCTCAATTTTGCTCCTTGTTTTCAACGGCAAAAAATGGGTCTGGGTCTTGAGCACTAACCTGTTGCATAACATTTTCTACTGATTTTTCAATGGTTTGCAGAACGGGTTGTGGCCAGAAGCCGAAAACGATAAGTAAAGCAAAAACTGGAACCAAAGGCCATACTTCTTTTTTATCTAAATCTTTAATCAAGCCAGATTTTTCATTCTCAGGTCCTGTGAAAACTCTTTGGTAAAGCCAGAGCATATAAATAGCTGCCAAAATAATTCCTAAAGTAGCAATGATTGCCGCTAATTGATAGCGCTGGTATACACCAGTCAAAACCATAAATTCTGAAACAAAGCCCGCCATTCCCGGCAGGGCTAAGGCAGATAATGCCGCCATCAAAAATAGGCCAGCCATAACTGGAGCTACTTTGGTTAGGCCTCCATAGTTTGCAATTAAGGAGGTTTCTCTTTGTTTAATTAAATGACCAGCCACTAAGAACAAAGCCGCTGTTGATAGGCCGTGGGCAACCATATATAAAGTTGCACCCGCAATGCCCACAGTCGTGAAGGCAAAAATACCCATCACGATGAAACCAAAGTGTGAAATTGAAGTGTAGGCAAATAGTCGGCGCATCTCTTTTTGACCAATTGCCAAAATCGCACCATAGATAACGCTTATTACCGCTAGCGCAATAATCCCGGGAGCTAGTTGCGCAGAAGTGTTTGGAAACAATGGCAACACCAGAGCGATCATTCCAAAAGTGCCGATCTTGTCCAAAATTCCTATCAACATTGTTGAAGTACCAGGGGTTGCCTCTTGGGCAACATCTGGAAGCCAAGTGTGCAAAGGAACCATAGGAGCCTTGATAGCAAAAGCAATAAAGAATCCCACAAATAACCAAAACTCTTGAGTGGAGGTTAATGAAATACTTTGACTCAAAGTTGCAATATCAAAGGTGCTGCGTTGCAATTGTGAAGTTGCAATCAATGTCAAGGCAACAATTGCAGCCAACATCGCTAAACCACCAGCTAAACCATAAAGCAAAAATTTCATCGCTGCTTTAGAGCGATTTACTCCCCCGTAAATTCCGATCAGAAAAAATACCGGAATTAACATCGCCTCAAAGAACACATAGAACAAAAAGAGGTCTCTCGCTAAAAAGATTAAGTTAGCGCTACCAGTTAAGAGCAAAATTAAAGAGGAGTAAAGCACTGGTCGCTTAACTGCTGCATGGAAGTCTGCCCATAAAACAATTGGTGTTAAAACTGCAGTTAGTAACACTAATACTAAACCGATACCAGTTACCCCGATATGAAAGCTAATGCCAAAAACATCTATCCAGTTCACCTTGAAATCAAATTGAGTAAGTGAAGAAGAGCTTCTATCAAAATTGACACCGATTACCAGCGATAGCGCCAAAGTAATTAGGGCAATGCTAATTGCAGTTATTTTTGGATTCCACTTGAAGTATTTATTTGTTAGTGGAACGAGTAAGGCGCCAATAAAGGATGTCGCTACCAGCGCAAGCAAAATTAGATTCATTTAATTACAGCCTCGCTATCAAAAGTAAGAACATAATTAGCAAAATTCCGCCAACAATATAAGCGGCATATGAGCGTACGTATCCGGTGCTGGTTTGACGCAAAAGGCGACTAGCGGCCCAAGTTGCTTTTGCCAAACCTGTGAAAGTTCCGTCAATGGCTTTCTCGTCAATGGTCACAAGTTTGCGAGTTAAGACTTGACCAGGCTTCATCAATAAAGTTTCGTTTGCTAAATCTCCATATAAATCTTGGCGAGCTGCTTTAGTTAAGACAGTTACATTTTGCGGAGTTTCTCGATCAACTGAGCGATAGCGATAAATTGCTAGCAAGACACCTGCCGCAACCACACTTAACGCGATGGTGGTTAAAGCGGTAATTGAAATTGGTGCTTGTGGCTCTTCAAATCCAGTGACAGGCTCAAGCCAGTGTTCGAATATGTGGTTATAAGTTAAAGCAAATCCGATTACTGCCGAACCAAGAGCTAAGACAATCATTGGAAAGGTCATTGTTTTTGGAGATTCGTGCGGGTGCACCCCTTCTTCCCATCTTGCTGGGGTGAGGAAAGTCCAAATCACCATTCGCGTCATATAAAAAGCAGTAAGCCCAGCACCAAACAAGGTAATTAGTCCAACCCAAATGCTGTGAGAAAAGGCGGCCTCCAAAATATATTCTTTTGAATAAAAGCCAGCAAATGGTGGAATGCCGATAATTGCCAAGTATCCGATCAAAAAGGTTCCAAAAGTAAAGACCATCAACTTTGATAGGCCTCCATAGCGGCGCATATTTACGTTGTCATTTGTTGCATGCATTACCGATCCAGCACCCAAGAACAAAACTGCTTTAAAGAATCCGTGAGTAATTAGATGCAAAATTGCAAACACATAACCAACAGGGCCAAGACCTGCCGCGACCACCATGAAACCTATTTGGCTCATTGTGGAGCCCGCCAAAGATTTTTTAATATCTTCTTTTGCGGCACCAATTATGGCTCCAGCTAATAATGAAATTGCTCCAACAATTATCACTGCATTTCTAGCGGCTTCCGAAGCATTAAAGATGGTGGCAGAGCGAACTATTAAATAAACACCTGCGGTAACCATGGTGGCAGCGTGAATTAAAGCCGAAACCGGAGTAGGCCCTTCCATGGCATCTAGTAACCAAGATTGCAATGGGAACTGAGCACTTTTGCCTGCCGCGGCTAATAAAAGAAGTAAGCCAATTGTTAGCGCTACCCAATCTTGGGCATTTTGAATTCCCGCGTTAACTGCGCTAAAGGTGAAGGTACCAAAAGCCAAAAACATCGTCATGATGGCAAGCGATAATCCAAAGTCGCCTACTCGGTTAACCACAAAAGCTTTTTTAGCCGCGGTTGCCGCGCTGGGTTTCTTTTGCCAGAAGCCTATTAAGAGGTAAGAAGCTAAGCCCACGCCTTCCCAGCCCACATATAGCAATAAATAGTTATCGGCAAGCACTAAGAGCAACATGGCCGCAACGAAAAGATTTAAAAACCCAAAAAAACGACCACGATTTTCATCGTGTTCCATATACCCCAAAGAGTAAATGTGAATCATGGTTCCCACAAAAGTGATAAGTAAAACAAATGCCATGGAAAGTTGATCTAGCTGGAGGCCGAAAGAAACATTGAGTGCCCCTGACGAAATCCAGGTATAAACCGGTACTAAAAACCCACGTTCAGTCTCTGGTTGAGAGAGCATTTGCAAAAAGAGGGTAAAGCCAAATATAAATGAAGCACCGGAAAGCAAGATTGCAAGATAAGGCGCAACTTTTTTTAACTGCTTACCAAAAGTGAGTATTAAGAAAGCGCCTAAGAGCGGCAGAGCAATTAAAATCCAAGTTAAAGAAAATAACCCGCTAGCACTTTGCAAAACTAGCGCTTCTGCTTGAGGCAGACTTAAATTCATCTTTTATCTAATCCTTTTTCTCTTTACCAGCGCAACAAACTTGGCTCATCTACCGAAGCAGATCTCCGGGAGCGGAAGATGGTAACAATAATCGCCAAGCCAATTACAACCTCACATGCTGCAATCACCATCACAAAGAAGGCAGATACTTGACCAGTTAAGTTACCCCAGGTGTTTGAAGCAGAAACAAAAGCCAAGTTTCCAGCGTTAAGCATTAACTCCACTGACATAAAAGCGACAATGGCATTTCGACGAAGCATTACTCCCATTGCGCCAATTGAAAAAATTATGGCTGAGAGAATTAAATAAGCTTCTGGGCTCACTTATCCTCCTCAGTCTCTGAATCAGAGACAAGCCCTAATCCTTCAGAAATAATTTGAACTTCAGCTAAATCGTCATAGTCGACCGGGCTTATGTCACCACGTGCAACAAGCGGATCGGGTAAGGAATTTTTGGCGATAGACCCATCAGGCAGCAAAGCAGGGGTATCTACTGAATTGTGACGAGCGAATACTCCCGGTGGAGGTAGTGGCCCTTTGTAATCACCTTTAGAAAATAATTCCTTCGCCATTTGACCTTGAGTTTTCTTTGGTCGAATTCGCTCGCGGTGAGTCAAAATCATGGCACCTAATACTGCTGTAATTAATAGTGCTGCGGTTGCTTCAAAAATAATTACATACCTACCAAACATCAGAGCAGCTAAGCCTTGTAGATTTCCGCCATAAGTTGCATCAACGTTTTGGGTTCCCACAACAGTGCGGTAAATGCTGCCACCGGTCAAGAAAATAAAGAAAGCAATTAATCCAACGCCGCCCAAAATTGCCAAAACCCTTTGACCCTTAATGTCTTCTATTAAAGAGTCGGCTGAATCCACACCGACCATCATTAAGACGAATAGAAAGAGCATCATCACGGCTCCGGTGTAAACCACTACTTGTGAAACCGCCAAGAACGGAGCTGATTGCACCGCATAAAGTACTGCCAAATTTAACATCGTAAAAGCTACAAACAGTGCGCTGTGCACGGCTTTCTTGCTAATTAGCATTCCTAGTGCTCCAACAACTGAAAAGATGCCAGAGATCCAGAAAACTAGTGGTTCAAAATTCATTAAGACCTAGCCTGTCGCTTTTCTTCTACTTCTTGGAATTGTTCTGGTGTAGCTTTAGTTACTTTTCCTTGGTAATAATCAGTGTCAGTAGTGCCTTCCACCATTTCATGTGGCGGCGCCACCATTCCTGGCAATAAAGGACCAAGTAAGTCCTGTTTCTCGTAAATTAGTTTTCCGCGATCATTATCAGCTAATTCATATTCATTCGTCATGGTAAGCGCGCGAGTAGGGCAGGCTTCAATGCAAAGTCCACAACCGATGCAACGCAAATAATTTATTTGATAAACCCGGCCATAGCGCTCACCTGGCGAAAATCTTTCTTCTTCGGTGTTGTCGGCACCTTCTACAAAAATAGCGTCTGCTGGGCACGCCCATGCGCAAAGTTCACAACCAATACATTTTTCTAATCCATCTGGATATCGGTTTAATTGGTGACGCCCATGAAATCTTGGTTGTGTTGGAACCTTTTCTTCTGGATACTGCTCGGTAGTCACTTTGCGAAACATTGACTTAAATGTGGTCGCAAATCCGCTTATCGCTGGGGGTAGTTCAGCCACCTTGCACCTCCATACTTGATCGCTTCTCTTCTTTTAAAACTTGACCCGGTAGTGGTGGCACTGGATATCCTCCCGCAAATGGATCTACTTCTACTACTTCTGACTTATTAGCTTCTGCTTCTAATTCTTTTTCTTCACTAAGTGCTTTACGCCAATCCCATATGAAAATGGCGAGCACCACCATCACCAACGGCAAACCTAAAACCGCAATTGCTCCTGCGGCAGAGAGTTCGAATGAATTTCTTAAGCCGCGAGCAACTGCCACAATTCCAATCCACACCAATGAAGCAGGGATTAAAATCTTCCAGCCTAGATTCATAAATTGGTCGTAGCGGAATCTTGGCAAAGTTCCACGAAGCCAGATGAAGATGAATAAGAACATGGCCACTTTAAGCAGGAACCAAAGCAAACCCCACCAGCCCTCGTTCAAACCTTCTATTGAAGAAAGCGGCCAAGGAGCTCTCCATCCGCCTAAGAACAAAGTCGTAGCTAAGGCAGAAACGGTAATCATGTTTACGTACTCAGCTAAGAAAAAGAGGGCGAACTTCAAAGAGGAGTATTCGGTGTGGAATCCACCGACTAATTCACCTTCAGCTTCAGGTAAGTCGAATGGTGCGCGGTTTACTTCACCCACCATTGAAACTACATAAATCAAAAATGAAGGCAACAATAAAACACCAAACCAGAGTCGCTCTTGCGCCGAAACTATTTGAGAAGTTGACATGGATCCGGCATATAAGAAAACTGCTACAAAGGAAAGTCCCATGGCAATTTCATAAGAAACCATTTGCGCAGATGAGCGAAGTCCGCCAAGTAGTGCGTAGGGCGAACCTGATGACCAACCAGCTAAAACAATTCCATAGATACCGATTGAAGCAATCGCAACTACAAACAAAACACTCACCGAAAAATCTGTAATTTGTAGTGGGGTTTGCACTCCAAACATTGAAACATTAGGCCCAAGTGGAATTACCGAGAAGGTTAAAAATGCCGTGGTAACACTTATAACTGGAGCAAGAATAAAAATTACGCGATCTACATTTTTTGGAATCAGATCTTCTTTAAGCGCTAACTTCACGCCATCCATCAGCCCTTGCAAGATTCCAAAAGGTCCAACGCGGTTAGGGCCAATTCTCATTTGCATTCTGGCAACAACTCGACGTTCGCCCCAAATGGCTAAAAGTGTCATGACTACTAATAAGGCAAAAATTCCTACAGCTTTAATTAAGACGATCCACCAAGGATCTGCTCCAAAATCAGTTAATTCCACTGCCAAAATCATGTAAGTACCCCTTTAGAAAGAGTTACCACGGATCCATCACAAGCATTTAAAACTTGTCGCACTTGGCTTGGCTCTGAATTTGTTGGAAGCCAAACTACAAATTCTGCAACTTCGGCAATTTCAATTGGCAAAGTTATGGCACCATCAGCATTAGAAATTGTCACAGCTTCTCCAGCTGCTAACTGCAATCGACTAGCCGTGCTTGCGCTTATCTTGGCTACAGTGCCTCTGCGAGTTCCTGCCAAGTGTGGCTCGGCTGCTTGCAAAGCTCCATCATCAATGAGTTGATTAAAAGTGCTAAGAAGTAATTGATTATCAGCCAAACTTGGAACCACCTTGGCATCAAAATCTGGGGCTTTTGCCTCACCTAAGTCACTTACTCCTAGAGCGGACAAATCATTTCTGATATCAGCAGTTGTTTGCGGGCCAAAATCATGTCCCATTGCTTCAGCCAAGAAGGCAAGTACTCTTGAATCACTTAAAGCTTTATTTTGAGTCATGGCTTTACCAAATGGTCGAGGTCTTCCTTCCCAGTTAACAAAAGTTCCTGATTTTTCAGTAACACCGGCGACCGGTAGTAAAACATCTGCTTTTTGGGTTAGATCATTGTGGTTAACACTTAACGCCAAGATAAATTCAACTTTTTCCAGCGCCGCATTCAATTTAGTTGGATTTGGATAATCCTTTAACTCCATACCAGCAATCACTAAGGCTTTAATCTTTCCCGCAATAGCAGCTTCCACAATTTCTTCAGCATTCAAACCAGTGTTTTGTGGGATCTCTTTTGCTTCAACTCCCCAAACTGCTGCCAACTCTGCAATGGAATCTTTATTCTTAACTAGCCTTCCGCCTGGTAGCAAGTTTGGCAAAAGTCCAACTTCAACTGCTCCTCTTTCGCCGGCTCTTCTTGGAATCCATGAAAGTTTTGCGCCAGTAGCTTCAGCAAACTTTATTAGCGCAGTTAGTAATCCTGGAATTACTGCTGCTCTTTCGCCAACAAAAATTATCGAACCAGGCTTAGAAATTTGATTGTGAAGTTTTTCAACTAACTTGTCTGGATTATTTGACCATTGGGCCAAAGCGTCATTTATCAACTTGGTTTCGTCACCAGGGCGAATGAGAATATTTTGCGAGTTTAGCTTTTTTAAGCCTTTGGTAACCAAGCTTGTTACGGCAAATACTTTGGTTTGATTATTTCGAACTGCTTTGCGCAATCTTAAAAAGACGATTGGAGATTCTTCTTCTGGCTCGAAATTAACCAAAAGTACGCTTGGTGCTTTTTCAATATCTTTGTAAGTGGCACCTATTACGCCACCCGCTACTGAATGAGCTAAGAACTCTTCTTCTTCTTTTGAATGCGGCCTGTTTCTAAAATCAATGTTGTTAGTGCCGAGAACTACCCGGGCAAATTTTGAGTAACTCCAAGCATCTTCCAATGTCAAACGGCCACCAGTTAATACACCAATTTGACCTTGATATTTCTGTAATTCTTTAGCGGCTAATTCAACATCATCTGGAAGTAAAGCGTCTTGGTTAAGTACTCTTGAGCGATTTACTCTTTGATTCTTAAGATAAGTGAAAGCAAATCTTCCTTTATCGCAATTCCATTCTTCATTTACGTTTTTGTCTTCCCAGGCTAAGCGACGCATCACCGTTTCACGGCGGTAATCAGTTCTTAAACTGCAGCCTGCAGCGCAGTGTTCACAAGTCGTTTGAGCTGAAACTAGATCAAATGGCCTTGACCTGAAACGATAAGCAGAACTAGTTAAAGCTCCCACCGGGCAAATTTGAATAGTGTTACCCGAGAAGTAGGAATTGAAAGGCTCATCTTCGGCAATTCCGATTTGTTGTTTGGCTCCGCGCTCTAATAAGTCAATGAATTTATCTCCAGCAATTTCTTCACTAAAGCGAGTGCAGCGAGCACATTCAACACAGCGCTCTCGATCAAGCAAAACTTCAGTCGATAGTTCAATTGGTTTTTCAAAAATTCTCTTATCAATTTCGAAACGTGAGTCTGGGCGGCCGTTAGACATTGCCTGATTTTGTAATGGACACTCTCCACCCTTGTCGCAAACTGGGCAATCAAGTGGATGATTGATTAATAAGAATTCCATCACGCCTTCTTGGGCGCCCTTAGCGATTTCGCTGGTTAATTGAGTTCTAACTTTCATACCTTCGGTCAAAGTAACTGCGCAAGAAGGCTGTGGCTTTGGCATTCCTTCAATTTCGACCAAACACATCCGGCAAGCTGCAACTGGCGCAAGTGCCGGGTGGTCACAGAATCTTGGAATAAAAGTTCCAAGTTTTTCTGCAGCACGAATAATCAAAGTACCTT
>JAYPCW010000027.1:0-5233 GCA_038124905.1 Candidatus Nanopelagicales bacterium
GATTCGCCCCAGGGAACCCACCTTCAATAAAACCCACACCTAAGTTATCCAAATGCTGCGCAATGTTGATCTTGTCAATTACCGACAAATTCAAGCCTTCTTGCTGCGCGCCGTCACGTAAAGTGGTGTCATAAACATGGAACGCATTTGCATCCATGGTGCAGGTCCTTCCTAAATGAAAAAACCCCTCGCATCCGCGAAGGGTCAGCGCACGAGGGTTATTTCGCCCCGGGCGCTCTAGCTAATAATGATGTTTTGCAACACATCTATAGGGTTTCACACCCTGTGAACAGAGTGACCAGCGGGGTGTCCTCAATACTAAAAATCTAGCCTTTTGTTAGTCAAGATTTAAGGCTCAGTGACGAACCGGCTCGCTTCGCTCAAACTTCCAGAACTCAAAAAGCCATCCGGTAACGCCAAAAATTACAAAGCCTAATCCCATTAGAAATAGCCACGGAACTATGACAAAACCCATGAAGGTTATGCCGGCAGCACCTGCCACGATCATTGGCCACCAAGAATGCGGAGCATAAAATCCGTAATCATTTACGCCTTCTGAAATCTCCGCCTGATAGTTATCCTCTGGCTGATAACCCAATCTTTTTTGGGTAAAGAGCACATAAAAGGCGATCAAAGCTGCAAAGCCGCCAGTTAGTAAAAGTGCAGCACTACCTACTGGTTCACCGGTGAACCAAAAGTAAATAGCTCCAACTCCTAGATAGAAAACTGCTCCCCAGAAAAATAACCAGCCGCCACTTTTCATATTTTGCTACTTTCCACTCACTGGCAAATCTGCATACTCTGGATGCGCCTCATCAAAAGTGGGACGCTCAGAACGAATTTGTGGAATCCGTGTGAAGTTATGTCTTGGAGGCGGACAACTTGTTGCCCATTCCAAACTCATTCCCCAACCCCATGGGTCATTTACCTTTACCATAGGAGCTTCTCGCCAAGTCTTATAAACGTTGTACAAGAACGGCAAGGTGGATGCACCCAAAATAAATGCACCAAGACTTGAGACCATATTCAAAGCAGTAAAGCCATCGCTTGCTAAATAATCAGCGTATCTGCGAGGCATTCCCGCTCCACCTAGCCAGTGTTGGACCAAGAAAGTAATTTGGAATCCAATGAACGTTAGGTAAAAATGAATTTTGCCTAAGCCCTCATTCAGCATTCTTCCGGTCCACTTTGGCCACCAGAAGTAAAAGCCGCCAAACATTGCAAACACCACAGTTCCAAAAACTGTGTAGTGGAAGTGTGCTACCACGAAATAGCTATCTGAAACGTGGAACGTTATCGGAGGCATTGCGAGCATTACGCCAGTTAATCCACCTAATAAGAAGGTGATTAAAAATCCAATTACCCAAAGCATTGGAGTCTCAAAAGACAGCGAGCCTCGCCACATTGTGCCAATCCAGTTAAAGAACTTAACTCCTGTTGGAACTGCAATCAACATCGTGGTCAAAGCAAAGAACGGCAGTGATACTGCACCTGTTACATACATATGATGGGCCCAAACTGCAACAGACAAACCAGCAATTGCAATCGTGGCGTAGACCAATCCTTTATAACCAAAAATTGGTTTACGACTAAAGACCGGAATTATTTCGCTGATGATTCCAAAGAATGGCAAGGCGATGATGTAAACCTCGGGGTGACCAAAGAACCAAAATAGATGCTGCCACAAAATTGCACCACCATTTTCAGCTGCAAAAACTTGCGAGCCAAGATTTCGGTCTACTGCCAGAACTATTAGTGCTGCAGCTAAAACTGGGAATGCAACCAAGACTAAAACACTGGTTAATAAAATTGTCCAAACAAAAATTGGCATTCTCCACATGGTCATACCCGGAGCGCGCATAGTCAAGATTGTGGTTATGAAGTTAACTGAACCTAAAATCGTTCCAAGTCCACCTAGCGCAAGACCCATAATCCATAGATCAGCACCTAAAGTTGGTGAGTTTTCTGCATTTGAAAGTGGTGTATAGGCAAACCAGCCAAAGCTAGCTGCTCCATCTGGAGTTAAAAATCCAGAAACCACAATGATTCCACCAAACAGGAACATATAAAAGCCAAGCAAATTCAATCTAGGGAAAGCAACGTCTGGTGCACCAATTTGTAAAGGTACTAATGCATTTGCAAAACCTACGAATAATGGAGTAGCAAAAAGAAACAACATGATGGTGCCGTGCATGGTGAACAGTTGGTTGTACTGCTCATTTCCAACTATTTGCAATCCAGGTTGAGCAAGTTCTGCACGAATAATCATGGCCATCGCGCCGGCGATCATGAAAAAAACAAAAGAAGAAGCCAGATACATATAACCGATGGTCTTTGGATCAGTGGTGGTTAACCACTTAATTGCCTTTCGACCATAACTTTCTGGCTCAAAAATTGGAGTAACTTCAGGTCTAACTGAAGGTCTGTCTTCCAAAATGGTCATGATGCGATCTCCTTACAACCAGGAAGATTTGGATCTAACGCACAGCTGGTATTTCCAGTTGTGACAACTCTGCCGGTATCTAACTTGCCCTCTTGTCCTTTTGCTCGTAGCTGGGCAATATGTGCTTCAAATTCTTCTTGCGAAACTACTTTTACATTAAAAAGCATTCGCGAATGGTCAACACCACAAAGTTCAGCGCATTTTCCTGGGTACTCACCAAGCTTGTTAGGAGTAACTTCAAAAACATTCATTCGGCCTGGAATTACGTCCATCTTTGTTAGAAAAGCTGGAATCCAAAATGAGTGAATCACATCAGGAGATGTCAATTCAAACTTAACTTTTTCATCTACGGGTAAATAGAGCATTGGAGGTTCAGATGGAGTTCCGATCTCGTAAACTCCATAGTCTAGATAGTTAAATGCCCAAGACCATTTAAAGGCAACTACATTTACTGTGTGATTATGTTCGCCACTTATTTTTGTTAGTTCTGCTTGATCGCGCGCGGTGAAATAAAAGAGACCCAAAACGATTACTAAAGGAATTGCGGTGTATAAAACTTCAATTGGAATGTTGTAGCGCGTTTGCTTTGGAACTTCGTTTTCATTTTTTCTGCGATACAAAATGATTGCAGCAAAGAGCAATCCAATCACTAACAAAGCAATAGGAATCGCAACGATCCAAGAGCCCTGCCATAGGTTCAAAATAATTGGAGCTTCAGCAGTAGCGGGTTCAGGAAACCCTAAACGTAAAGCACTTTCTTGTGCTTCTTGGCTACAAGCGCTGAGCGTAAGAGCGGAGACGGCAACTGCTAAGGCACCGATTCGACGCACGCTAAGAAACCCCTTTGCAAAATTAGAAACTAAGTGAAAGGCTACCTCACCAAGGATACAAACTCAGCGCAAAGGGCAAGTAGCGTTAACGGTATGGGCAAAGCCACAAATTCACAATTTCACTATTTTGATGCACTCAATAACCAGCCCTTAAATAAAGCAGCCAAACTTGGATTGGAACAAGCGCTTGTCCACGCTTGGGCTGACCCTAGCCGGCTGTATTCAAATTCTCGAAAATCTCGTCAGCTACTGGAAGAAGCCCGAAATTCCCTAGCTCAAAAATTGAATCTAAAACCAGCCGAGATATTTTTTGCGCCAGGGTTCCCCTTCATCTTTTCTTACCTGGTAACCCGCTTGATGCAGAGCGAAAAGAAAAAAAATAAAAAAATCCTCTTAAGCGAAGTTGAGCAGTCAGCTCTCCTTTCTTCAGCTAGCAATTTCTTGCACCAAAAAATAGCTGTAAAAGCGAATGCTCAAGTTGATGCTAAACAATTTGTAGAAAATCTAAGTCCTGAAGTGGGATTAGCGATGATTCAATTTGCTAATCATGAAATTGGCACCAAACAACCTGTTTCAGATATTTATCAAGCATGCAAATCAAAAGGAATTGACTTGCTAGTGGATGCCACTATGACATTTGCGCTTGATGAAATTGGCGACAACTTTGACATCTTGGTACTAAACCCGGTTAGCTGGCAAGGCCCCGCTGGCCTATCTGTAGTTGGTATTCGTGAAAACGTTGAATTAATTTCACCCCTAAAGCGAGATACGCGAGAAAATCAAAAATTCCCGGCCTTCCCTAATGTGCCACTTGCGGTGAGTGCTGCCGCTGCTTTGGAAGAAACTATTCAAAAATTGCCAAGAACTTTAGACCAAATGCAAAAAGCACAAAAATTAATAATTGAAAGAATTTCTGTAATTCCTGGCTCTCGAGTTATTACGAACCCTACTGTTTCACTTTTTAACATAATTTGTGCGATTTTCGAAGACATAGACGGTGAAACTTTGGTTCATGAACTTGACAAATCTGGTTTTGAAATTTCAAGTGGTTCATCTTGCAGGGCTGATGAGATAGCTCCTTCACATGTAATGCATGCAATTGGAATTGATAAAGCAACAAATATCAGAATTTCGCTACCTGTAGATCTTGACGAAATTTCTGCTATTGATTTTGCTGAAAGCCTTACTGAAGCTATTAACAAAATTCGAAGCGAAAGTTCAAACGTTACCTACTGATTCTTAAAAGCACTCTTTTCATTTATTGACTTTTGTAATAATTTCAAATACTCACTTCTGGGGATTTCGATTGCACCTAAGCTGGCTAAATGCGGTGTTAACCATTGGATATCTAACAAACGATTGCTAGAGGCGCTTTTTAACTTTTCAGTTAACCAATAGAGCGCGACTTTAGAGGCATCACGTGCTTTATGAAACATTGATTCGCCAGCAAAAAATCCACCAAATTCAACGCCATAAAGCCCGCCTACTAGTTGTTCGTTCTTGTCATAAATGCCTATCGAATGCGCCACTCCTAACTCAAACAAATTTTGATAAGCGGTTTTAATTTCGTCATTAATCCAAACATCAGCTTGGCGTAAATCCGCACAACCATTCATGACTTGAGCGAAATCCTCATCGAACTTAACGCTAAATTTTTTAATCGACTTAGCCAATGACCGTGAGACTTTAAAATTCTCTACCGGCAAAATCCCCCGGGGGTCTGGCGAAAACCAAGCCAAAACTTCTTGATCATTTTCATCTTTAATATGCATCGGGAAAAACCCTGCCCGGTAAGCGGCAGCTAAAGTTGCGGGCGCCAAATCGCCATCAGTAATTACAAAATCTTTTCCGAGAGGGGCCAAGTTAGCGTCCGGAAAAACCCATTCACTGTTTTGTAAATCTGGCTGCATCGCTATGCGCTTACAAAAACCTTTTCAAGCACTTGAGCGTTTTCATCTCC
>JAYPCW010000027.1:5333-6497 GCA_038124905.1 Candidatus Nanopelagicales bacterium
GCCCGCTCGGCGATGGGTCCGAGCTCAATTTGAATTGATTCGCTCATTGCACCTGGATAAAAAGAGGCAATCTGGTTTTGTACCTCATCAGTGGTGCAAACAAATCGTGCCGTGTGCTGATCTTTTGAAATAAAAATTGAATCACAATCAACGCCATGTCGCTCAAGCCACGAGCGATAATCAACAAAATCTTTACCTACGGCGCCAACCAAAATGGGCCTAAGTCCGAGCTTTCCCATTCCAAATGCAACATTTGCTGCAACCCCACCACGACGAATTTGTAAATCGTCTACCAAAAAAGAAAGTGAAACGTGGTCCAATTTGTCTGCGACTAAAGAGTCTGTGAACTTCCCTGGAAATCGCATCAGATGATCAGTAGCAATAGAGCCAGTGATCGCGAAGTTCAGGGACACGTCAATACCCTACTAGCGCAAGACTTAATAAATCAGTTTTTTAGTGGAAGGAATCTCCGCAAGCGCAAGAGCCGCCAGCGTTTGGATTATCGATGGTGAAACCTTGCTTTTCGATTGTGTCCACGAAGTCGATAACTGCACCATTTAAATAAGGTGTGCTCATTTTGTCGACGACGACCTTAACTCCACCAAAATCTTGTGCCGCATCTCCATCTAGTGCGCGGTCATCAAAAAACAATTGATACTTAAGCCCAGAGCAACCACCGGGTTGAACTGCAATACGGAGTGCCAAGTCATCGCGACCTTCTTGCTCCAACAAATTCTTAACCTTGGTTGCTGCAACCTCGGTTAAAACTACGCCTTCTTTTACTGCTGCTTCTTCGTTGCTCATTGCACTCCCTCCACCGACCATTGTGCCATCTCAAGTGCTCCATGTCTTGCCCAGGCGCTCGGCCAAGGCGCAAAGCGATTCAAAAGGGTTTTCTGGCACTGGTTCATTTTCTTCAACGCAACCATAGGCTCCAACTATTCCCGCGGCCGCCAGTTCCCGCTTTCCGGCTTTGACTCGCCCAGCCAGCGCGATTGTCGCCACACCATATTTTTGCGCTTTTTGTGCCAGCCCGACAATAACCTTGCCAGTTAAAGTTTGCCAATCTAGAGAACCCTCACCTGTAACCAATAAATCTGCTTTACTCAATTTTTCTTCTAATTTAGTAACTTCAAAAACTATTTCCAATCCACTCTGGCGCTT
>JAYPCW010000027.1:6597-14208 GCA_038124905.1 Candidatus Nanopelagicales bacterium
CCCACCACAATTTTTTTAGCTCCCCGCTTTGCTGCGTACTTAATTAATTCCCCAATGCCATAAGAGCTATAGCTCAGCGGATTTCGATTCGCCGGGTCCAAAAATTCTGGCCCAACTACTTTTGCCGATTCAATAAAACAGATCTCATCTTTAAACAAAATAGGAGCTTGAATTTTTTCGCCAATTAAATTCTGAATCGCTATTTGCTCGATAACCCCTTGAAGGGACATTTGCAAGGCGGAAATAAAGCCAGGCCCACCATCTGACATTGGGACTAAAAAGAATTCTGCTGTTGGATCGGTTTTTTGCCATCCTTGAAAAATGGCATCAGCAGCTTGCTCTGAGGTTAGTGTCCCAGTGAAAGAGTCGGGGGCAATAATGATGCGCACATCGCAAAGGTTAGCCAGTCGTGGGACGATATACCTATGTCAACCTCAACCTGGACCGAACCAGAGCCAAGCCCACTGCTTTATTTGCTTGGTCAATTAAAAGATGCTGACTCTGAGCGTGGTGTTGAATGCCCAGGAGTTTTGCCGCCTGCTTCGGATGCCTCTTTGGTAGCTCGCGCTCTTGCCGCGAAAGAAAAATTAGGCGACAAGGTTTTTATTCTCGGTCACCATTATCAAAGAGATGAAGTAATTCAGTTTGCCGATAGCACCGGAGATTCTTTCAAATTAGCTAAAGATGCTGCAGCAAAGCCAGAAGCTGACTACATAGTTTTTTGCGGCGTTCACTTTATGGCAGAAAGCGCAGACATACTCACTTCTGATGAGCAGAAAGTGATTTTGCCCGACCTTGCTGCAGGTTGCTCCATGGCTGATATGGCTGCCATCGATCAAGTAGAAAAGTGTTGGTCAGAATTAGAAAACATCGGAATTGCAAAAAGCACTGTTCCGGTGGTTTATATGAATTCCACCGCTGCCATCAAAGCATTTACTGGCAGAAACGGTGGCACGGTTTGCACCTCATCTAATGCCGAGCGTGCAATGAACTGGGCCCTTGAAAAGGGAGAGAGAATTTTATTTTTACCTGATCAACACCTAGGTAGAAATACTGCAGTTTTGAAAATGGGTCTTTCACTTTCTGATTGTGTCTTGTACGACCCCTTGAAACCTAAAGGTGGATTGACTGATATCGAATTAATGAATGCCAAAGTTATTCTTTGGAAAGGCCACTGCTCTGTGCATGGCAGATTTACCTTGGATTCTGTTAACGATGTTCGAGCAAAAGTCCCTGGTGTAAATGTTTTAGTACACCCTGAATGTGTGCATGAAGTTGTTAAGGCTGCCGATCAAATTGGCTCGACCGAATCAATCATCAAAACCGTTAAGTCAGCCCCTAGTGGATCTGCCTGGGCGGTAGGCACTGAGTTAAATCTTGTAAGAAGGTTAGCAACAGAAAATTCTGATAAGAAGATCATGTTTCTCGATAAAACTATTTGCTACTGCTCTACTATGAATCGAATTGACTTACCGCATTTGGTGTCATCTTTAGAAAACCTAGTTTCTGGAAAAGTAGTAAATCAAATCAAAGTAGACCCAGATACTGCTAAATGGGCCAAGGTTGCGCTTGATCAAATGCTGGCGCTTCCCGCTAAATAGATATTTACTTATAGATATAGTCAAACCTATGAAAGATCAGCCCACTCCCAAAAGAAAAGAAGCCGAAGCTAAGCGCAAGCAAGCGCTAAAGGTGCCCAAAGATAACAAGGCGGCTAAAAAAGCGGCTCGGGAGCGAGCTCGAAAGCAAAGAGTTGAAACCAGAGAAGCGATGTTACGTGGCGAAGAATGGGCCATGCCACTTCGCGACCGCGGGCCGGTGAGAAAAAGAGCTCGAACCATAATTGATTCACGCAGATCTGTAGGTGAATTGTTCTTACCAATTGCCGTAGTAGTTTTGATGTTTTCGCTTGTGCCGATCGCTCAAGTTCAACAATTTGTCTACATAACCTGGATCGCACTTATGTTTGCCACGATCACCGATGAATTCATCATTTATTTCAAGCTAAAGAAAACGCTAAAGCAAGAATTCCCTGTTGAAAAAGAACGCAAAGGCGCAATCGCCTATGGAGTGCTTAGAGCTTTACAAATGCGCTCACTAAGAATCCCACCTCCAATGGTTAAAGTTGGAGGGCAACCCAAAGACTAAGCGTTAAGCGGGTGCAAGCTCATTTGATAGACCGAGGTTTGATCTTCAAACAGTTCAACTTGATCAACACCATTAGCCAACAAGTCTCGCCAATATTTAGTTAGCCAAGCTTCAGCATCTTCTTTGGAATCAAACGGATCTAACGCTGCACTTTTGGGCAGACCATTTACTGGTTCACCATCTGCTACTTCGTAAACCCAAATCCACTTGGATTTAACTTCTGCCATTAAGACCCCTCTCACTTGCGCTTAATTATAGTTCAAAAACGAAAGGCTAGTAACCTGTCTTTTATGGGTAATTCCTGCTTACTAATTCATGATGACCTTGATAGTTCTTTCAACAACTGGTCTGAGTTAAGCACCTTTGATCTGCAATTAGCCAACCTAGATTCAGTGACGATGGAATACGTAGACAAAAAAATTGATGAATCAATCTCAAGCCTGGCTATCTCGCTCGATGGCTCTGCTAATAAGGCTTTAGCAATTATCGGTATCTACTTAAGCTTGGATGCGGCTACTTTGCTCGGGAATTCTAAAGCTGGTAGCGATGCAGCTTGGATTAAAGATTGTGAAGAAATTAGATTATTGATTAAAAATAACAGAGATTTAAGAAGTGAAAAAGAACGCTTGCTTGAAAATTTGAGCCTCAAAAATGGTGTGACTGCGTTAAGAATAATTCAGCAAGCAGCGTCAAGAAAAACTCCTGTCTTTTTAATCGGTGATAGCGCAATCGCCTTAGGTTATTTAGTTGCTCGTGGAAACTCACAAGCAAAAGATTTTTTGCATGTGGCTTCAAATATTGATCGACCTGGATTAATTAAAGCTGTCGAAAATACTCAATTACAAACAATCAAATTAACTGCACAAGCCAGCCCGGCAAAAGGACTTGCTATAGCTTTGCTATCGCACGCTTGATGGAACAAACGGCGGTTTTACCAACTTAAATTGCATGGCTCGAGATCTGACATCCACATAAACAATCTGATCTAGTTTTAGCTTGGCATCCAACAAACCCAAGGCAATTCCTTGCTTCAATGTGGGCGAGAAAGTTCCACTGGTGATTACGCCGACTTCGTCTATTAAAGCTTCATCTAAATAAACTTTCATTTCACCTCGAGGGATGGCTCGATCGATTGCCAAAAGCCCAAAAGATTTTCTTTTGGGGCCGCGAATTTTTTCTGACTCAACCGCCAATTTGCCAATAAATGTTTCTTTATTTAATCCCACCGCCCACATTAAACCGGCTTCTACCGGTGAAATGCTTTTTGTAATGTCTTGGCCATGCAATGGATAGCCCATTTCAGTTCTTAAGGTATCTCGAGCACCTAGGCCTGCTGGAACGATTTCAAATTCTTTACCAGCTTCAAAGAGTTGATTCCAAAAGTCTTGAACCACATTAGATGGGATCAGTAATTCGTAACCCCACTCACCGGTGTATCCGGTTCGACAAATAGTAATTTGCTGATTATTAAATTCACTCTCGGTAAAACTCAAGTATTCAATCTCGGCAGGTAAATTCATTTTTTCAATTAGTGATTTTGATTTTGGGCCTTGAATTGCCAAAATTGATATTTCTTGATGAAGATTTTTAATTTCAATATTTTTGGGTAAATGAGTCTCTAAAATACTTAAAACCTCATCTGAATTAGAGGCATTTGGAATGATCAATACTTCATCGTCACTCTTTAAATAGACAAAAATGTCGTCGACTATTCCGCCAGCGTCTGTTAACAATAAGTTGTATTGAGCTTGGCCTGGATTAATTCGATTCAAATCATTTGAAAAAATTTTATTTAATTCTGACTTTGCTCCCTCGCCCTTGATTAAAGCCGTTCCTAAGTGGGAAACATCAAAGACAGCAACTTTCTCTCTAGTAGCGGTATGTTCCGCAACCACACCCCCGGCCGCATATTCCATGGGCATATCCCAGCCACCAAATTCATGAGTTTTTGCTCCCAATGCCAAGTGGAGCTGGTAGAGGGCTGGGTAAATTACTTGATTAGAAGTCATGATGGAACGCTACTAGGCTTTGTTATTAGCATCTAGCCAAAGAGGGTTTTAAGTGACAAAAATTCAAGTTTTCACCAAGTCCAAAGAATTTTTATTTGATAAACCGCTAGTTCTCGCAACTTCTCCAAAGGGTGAATCTGTTGAACTGGTGCCCTCGCAGGTAAAAATCGATGCAAAATTAAAAAAAGAAATCCAGACTCAATTAGCTCTTTGCCAAGCGAAAGGTAAAGCTGGAGAAGTTATTTATCTTTCACTAGCTAAAGGCATAGTTTGTGTTGGACTTGGCAAAAAAGAAAAAGATGAAACTAAGCACCTAGAGCAGCTACGTCGCGCTGCAGCATCGGCTAGTCGCGCTTTGGCAGGTAAGAGTGAGGCAGTCTTTTCAATTGCAATTGACTCCCCTGAAGAACTCGAAGCTATTGCCGTTGGAATTGGCTTAGGTTCTTATAAATTCACAAAATATAAAACTGATAAAGCTGGCGTTAAACCAGCCTTGAAAACTGCGCTTATCCAAGCGCCAGATTCTGCTGAATACAAAAAAGCATTACAAAAGGCTGTAATTTTGGTCGAAAGCGTGAATCGTGCACGCGATTTAGTGAACACTCCTCCGCTGGATTTGGTCCCAAATGATTTTGCGCTACTTGCTAAAAAGCAATTTGCCAAAGGTGTAATAAAAGTTGAAGTGCTAGATGAAAAAGTTTTAAAAGCTAAAGGCTTTGGTGGCATCTATGCCGTAGGAAAAGGCTCAATACATCCACCACGCTTGGTGCGTGCGGTATATCGTCCAACTAAAGCAAAAACACACTTAGCGCTAGTTGGCAAAGGAATAACTTTTGATACTGGAGGTATTTCACTAAAACCGCCTGGATCCATGATCACCATGAAAGCAGACATGGCTGGTGCTGCTGCAGTTATGCAGGCGATATCGGCAATCGCAGAACTTAAATTAAACATACAAGTGACCGCCTATGCTGCGTTGGCAGAAAACATGCCATCACACACCGCACAACGCCCAAGCGATGTGATTCGAATTTATGGTGGAAAAACTGTTGAAGTTTTAAATACCGATGCTGAAGGCCGTTTAGTGTTAGCTGATGCTCTAGTTAGAGCACAAGAAGATAAACCTGATTACCTAGTAAACGTAGCTACCTTGACGGGCGCTGCCTCGATTGCTCTTGGTAAACGCACTGCTGGAGTTATGGGGAACAACGATGATTTTATTTCGAAAATAATTAAGGCATCTCAGGTTGCTGGTGAATCAATGTGGCACATGCCGATCCCTGAAGAGATTCGTGCTGGGCTTGATTCTGAAATTGCCGATATTGCAAATATCCCGCCTTCGCTCTCTCCTGCCGGAGGAATGCTTCGGGGAGCCGCTTTCTTGAAAGAATTTGTGAAAGAAGAGATGCCCTGGGCGCATTTAGATATCGCGCCGAACGCCTTTAATGACAACAGTGCCTATGGCTATGTAGTTGCTGGCGGAACAGGTGTTTCGGTACGTACTTTGGTGGAGTTGGCCAGCCAATTAGCCAAATAACCCTAACAAGCGCTGAGTTTTTGATGGTGGAAAGATAAGCATTAACAGACTTTTTTGAAAGGTGGCCTGTGTCCAACTACGACCTAGTAATTCTCGGCGCCGGTAGCGGTGGTTATGCAGCAGCTTTGCGCGGCTCGCAACTTGGTCTAAAAGTGGCACTTATTGAACGCGACCTATTGGGCGGCACCTGTCTACATAGAGGATGCATTCCAACCAAAGCCCTTTTGCATGCTGGCGAAATTGCTGATGGGGTCAGAGAGTCAGCAAGTTTTGGTGTTCAAGCAACTTTGCAAGGCGTAGATATGCCACAAGTTAATACTTATAAGGACTCTGTAGTAAATCGGCTCCATAAAGGCTTGCAAGGTTTAGTTAAGCATCGCGGTGTTGATTACATAACTGGTGACGGAAAATTCATTGGCCCTAATTCTGTAAAAGTTGGTGACCAAACTTTTATCGGCAAGAATGTTTTACTTGCCACTGGGTCATTTCCAAAAACTATTCCAGGTTTAGAAATTGATGGTAAATACGTAATCACTTCTGAAGAAGCTCTGAAGCTAGAAAAGGTTCCAAGCAAAGTTTTAATTTTGGGTGGCGGAGTTATTGGTGTTGAATTTGCCAGCGTCTGGAGATCTTTTGGCGCAGAAGTAACGGTGATTGAAGGACTACCTCGCTTAGTGCCAGCTGAAGATGAAGCTTCAAGTAAGGCATTAGATCGAGCATTCCGTCGTCGGGGCATTACTTCATCTGTAGGCGTGAAGTTTGCGGGAGTTGAAAAAACAGCAAATGGCATTGTCGCCAAACTAGAAGATGGCACTACCTTCGAAGCAGATTTAATGTTAGTTGCAGTAGGTAGAGGTTCTGCCACCAGAAATCAAGGCTTTGAAGCTGCTGGTTTGGAATTTGACGGTGAATTGCTTAAAGTAAATGATTCTCTGCAAACTAACTTGCCTAATGTCTATGCCGTAGGCGACATTGTTCGCGGCCCGCAATTAGCACACAAAGGTTTTCAAGAAGGTATTTTTGTAGCTGAACACATTGCTGGATTAAATCCAAGAATTATTGACATCACGGCGATTCCGCGGGTCACTTACTCAGATCCTGAAATTGCCTCGATTGGTTTAACTGAATCTCAAGCTAAAGAAAAATTTGGTGCAGAAAATATTCGTAGCATTCAATACGACCTAGCGGGTAACGGAAAGAGTCAGATTCTTAAAACTGCCGGCTTTGTGAAACTAATCGCCAAAAAAGACGGCGGTCCATTTGTGGGCATTCACATGGTGGGAGCTCGCGTTGGTGAATTACTAGCTGAAGCTCAAATGATGTATTCATGGGAAGCAGCCCCTGAAGATGTTGCACCATATCTACACGCTCATCCAACGATGTCAGAATCTATGGGTGAAGCAGCAATGGCTTTAGCTGGAAAACCGCTACACGTTCACGATTAAATATAGAAAAGGAATAAAAATGTCACAGTCGGTGGTACTTCCCCAATTAGGTGAATCAGTCACTGAAGGTACCGTCACCCGATGGTTAAAAAATGTGGGCGATACCGTCCAAGTTGATGAACCATTAGTAGAAATTTCTACCGACAAAGTTGACACTGAAATTCCAGCTCCAGTTAGTGGAGTACTTACTGAAATCTCAGCTCAAGTTGATGCAGTCGTGCCAGTTGGTGGGCAACTTGGAGTAATTAGCGAATCGGCTGGCGCGCCTGCGCCTGCAACGCCGGCGGCTCCTGTGGCACCAAAAGTTGAAGAACCTCCTGCGCCCGTTGCCACTCCTGAGCCGGCAGCTACGCCTGCTTCAACTCCCACTGCTCCTCAAGCTTCAGCTCCAACTAATGGAGCAGTCGTTGAAGTTGTCTTACCGCAACTTGGCGAATCTGTTACTGAAGGCACTATCACTCGCTGGTTAAAA
>JAYPCW010000027.1:14308-15772 GCA_038124905.1 Candidatus Nanopelagicales bacterium
GCAACTCCTGCAGCAAAAGTCGAGGTTGTTGAAGTTAAGCCTGCTCAAGCTGCGAGTGAATCAAATGCTGGTGCTTACACCACGCCACTAGTTCGACAACTTGCTCGTGAAAAAGGAATTGACCTTTCCCAAGTTAAGGGATCTGGTGTTGGTGGTCGCATAAGAAAAGAAGACATACTTAACTTTGTACCTGCTGCCCCAACCCCAGTCGCCACGCCTGCCGCGAAACCAGCAGCGCCTAGCGCCCCCGCAGCTGCTGCTGCACCTAGCCCGCTTAGAGGTAGAACTGAAGCTACAACTCGCTTACGTCGAGTAATTGCAGAACGCATGGTGCAGTCTTTGCAAACTTCAGCGCAATTAACCAGCGTTGTTGAAGTTGATGTAACCAGAATTAGCCAGCTAAGAGATCGGGTGAAAAACGAATTTCTCAAGCGCGAAGGTGTAAAGCTCACTTTCTTGCCCTTCTTTGCAAAAGCAACGATCGAAGCGCTAAAGATTCACCCAGTATTAAATAGCACTCTTAATGCAGATGCTTCTGAAATTACTTATCATGATGCAGAGCACCTAGCAATTGCCGTTGATACACCAAAGGGTTTGTTGGTTCCGGTCATCAAAGACGCTGGTGACCTATCAATCGCTGGATTAGCCAGAAAGATCACTGACCTAGCAGCTCGAACTAGAGATAATCAAGTAACACCAGATGAATTAAGTGGCGGCACTTTCACCATCACTAATACTGGAAGTCGGGGTGCGCTATTTGATACGCCAATCTTGAATCAACCACAGGTTGCCATTATGGGTACTGGAGCGGTTGTAAAAAGAGCAGTAGTTGTGCCTGGTGAGGATGGAACAGATTCAATTGCCGTGCGCCAAATGGTTTATCTTGCGCTTACCTATGATCACCGAATCGTAGATGGAGCTGACGCTGCACGCTTTTTAACAACTGTAAAGCAACGTTTAGAAGAGGCTAATTTCGAAGACGAACTAGGAATCTAACAATGAAGCTTGTCGTTACTGGAGCTTCAGGCTTAATCGGCTCAGCGTTTGTCAAAGCAGCAGAAGCTCGCGGCGATGAGGTAATTCGGTTAGTTAGAAGAAAGCCAAAAAACGCTAATGAAGCTTTTTGGAATCCTAAAACCGGAGAGATCGATCATCTATTACTAGATGGAGCAGACGCGATTGTTCATCTAGCAGGTGCGGGAGTTGGCGATCGTCGCTGGAGTGAAAAATACAAGAAAGAGATTTATTCCAGTCGAGTAACTTCGACAAAATTAATTGTAAAAGCAATTTCAAAAATGCACCGCCCACCGAAAGTTTTAGTCTCTGCCTCAGCAATTGGTTACTACGGAGATACTGGTTCAAATTTGGTTGATGAGAATGCGCCCGCAGGAGAAGGTTTTTTGGCAGAAGTTTGCCTAGCTTGGGAAGCTGCCGCTAAGCCAGCACAAGAGTATGGAGTTCGCG
>JAYPCW010000028.1:0-13297 GCA_038124905.1 Candidatus Nanopelagicales bacterium
GTATGCGAGCACCGCACGCTAACGTGTCTGCCGCTGTGCCCGCCATTAACAGACTACCTCAGCCCCAACCAGAGGGCCTTGGTATTTCAGCTAGAAATGTAACAGTATCCACGGTTGGGCTGGTTCCACAAATTAAAAAACTTGCTGAAGTTGGCTTGCCTCTTCGGTTAGCTTTAAGTTTGCATGCACCAGATGATGAGTTGCGCGATGAGTTGGTTCCGCTAAATAAGCGCTATCGGATAAGCGAAGTTTTAAATGCTGTTTGGGATTACTCAGATAAGGTAAAAAGAAGAGTTTCAATCGAGTATGCCCTGATCAAAGATATTAATGATCAAAAGCATCGGGCGGCACTTTTAGCCAAGCGCCTTAAAGGGAAAATGGTCCACGTAAATCTGATTCCGCTAAATCCCACACCAGGCTCCAAGTGGACTGCTTCAACTCAAAAATCTCAGCAAGATTTCGTTGAGACCCTGCAAAATGCTGACATAAATGTGACTGTTCGCGACACTCGTGGCAGTGATATTGATGGTGCCTGCGGACAATTAGCTGCAAGGGCAGGCGATCCTAAATAGAGCCATTTTTACTACAAAACCTTGATCGTTGCTCTTTTTACTGACTTACCGGCATAATGAGGCGCAAGCATCGTGTACCTTTAAGCGAAACGTTGGAGGTTTAGTGCGCTCATCATTGCCAATGGCTAGAAAAAAACTTTCTAAAGGTTTTATTGTTCTATTTCTGGCATTAGTTTCAGCGCTAGCAGGTCACCCCGCCTATGCTGATTCAGTCGGTGATGAATTTAAGGACCGAATTTCTGGAAATGTGCAGTTTGAGGGCACCCCGCTTGAAGGTGTTTTAATCAAAGTCTCGGGTCAGGGTTATGAAGCTGAAGTCGTCACCGATGCTGAGGGAAAGTGGCGTGTAGGTGTTCCATCAAAAGGGGATTATCAAGTCACGCTGGTCGAGGATACTTTGCCGGAGGGCATTGCTGTGCTTGAAGGTGGGTCAACTCAGTTAGTAACCGTTGGTCCAGGTGGTCGGGTATCAAAAAATTTTTTTATAGGTGAAGGCGAAAGAATTACCGTAAGTCTTACCGATCAGGTAGTTGCTCGCGTTATTTATGGCTTAAATTTTGGATTGATGCTTGCGTTGGCAGCAATTGGATTGTCATTAGTTTTTGGAACAACAGGTCTTTCAAATTTCGCCCACAGCGAAATGGTTACTTTTGGTGCGATTATTTCACTCATTTTGGTAAATGTCATAAGTGTGCCCATTTTGTTGGCTTTGCCACTCGCTGTAGTTATTAGTGGGCTAATGGGATGGGGGCTTGATGCTGGGCTCTGGACGCCATTGCGTCGTAAGGGTCTGGGACTGGTTCAGCTCATGATAGTTAGCATCGGTCTCTCTTTAGCAGCTCGCTATGTTTATCAGTTCATAATTGGCGGGGGAACGGAACAGCTTCCTGGAGCCACCGCCCCCAAAATGCAATTGTTCGGTGCAGTGGTTCTGAGTTGGGTAGATATTGCAAGTATGGCTATAAGCTTGGTCGCGATTTTGTTTTTTGCTTATTGGTTGATTTTCACAAAAATCGGAAAGGCGACTCGTGCAATTTCGGATAACGCTTCACTTGCTGCCGCATCCGGAATTGATGTTGATCGTGTAATTCGAATTGTGTGGATTCTTGCAGCTGCACTAGCCGGTTTAGCCGGTATTTTATGGGCTTATTTTCGGCCGGGCATTAAGTGGGATATGGGTGCGCAAATTTTGCTGCTAATTTTTGCTGCGGTAACACTTGGAGGGCTGGGTACCGCATTTGGGGCACTTTTGGGTGCATTAATCGTAGGAGTCTTGATCGAGACATCGGCGCTTATTATCCCGAACGATCTCAAATATGTAGGAGCCCTAGTCGTATTAATTGTAATTTTGCTATTTAGACCACAAGGAATTTTGGGCAAAAAAGAAAGGATTGGTTGAGAAAAATATGGATTGGGGATTTATTCTTTCAAATACCGCTGCTCAGCTACTTAGTCCAGCTACCTTTGCCTTCGCCCTTGCAGCCATGGGGCTTGCCTTGCATTTTGGATTTGCGGGCTTGCTGAATTTTGGTGTAGCCGGATTCATGGCCATCGGAGCTTACGGTTATGCGATCTCCATGTTGACCTTTGGATTAGCGTGGTGGGGAGGGTTGCTGGTCGGTATTATCGGCGCTGTTTTGTTTGCAATTGTGCTTGGAATCCCAACTTTACGATTACGTGGTGATTATTTGGCAATTGTTACCATCGCCGCGGCTGAGATTGTGCGCTTGCTCTTCTTAACAACCGCGTTTACCGAAGTCACTGGTTCAGCTGACGGCTTGAGCGGCTATCACGCAAGTTTTAGAGGAAGTAACCCATTTGCACCAGGTACTTACGGCTTTGGTCCATGGCAATACAACGAAATAGACTTATGGGTTTTGACAGTAGGTCTAACTATATTGATCATCGCAACTTTGTTTGTTTGGCGAATTGTAAAGAGTCCATGGGGAAGAGTTTTAAAGGGCATTAGAGAGGATGAAGATGCGGTAAGAGCCCTCGGTAAAAATGTTTTCGCTTATAAGATGCAGGCATTAATAATCGGAGGTGTGATAGCCGCACTCGGCGGATTTGTCTACGCCCTCCCATCCGCTGTTAGCCCCGGTGTTTATGTGACGTCATTAACCTTTTTTGTTTGGACGGCACTTTTATTGGGTGGAGCTGCTACTGTTTTTGGTCCCATACTTGGTGCTGTAATTTTCTGGGTTTTGCAAGCTTTTTTAACAAATGTTCTACCAGAATTAGTTAAAGCAGGACCCTTAGACTTCTTAACTTCTCAACAATCTTCGACCATCAGGTTTATTTTAGTGGGAGTGGGATTAATGCTAATTGTAATTTACCGACCTCAAGGGATCTTTGGCGATAAAAAGGAGTTGACCTTTGTCAAATAATTCTGTGCCAAACAAATCTTTGGACTTACACGTTGGAGAAGCGAAGCCGGGGTGTGCAAAAAAAGACCCCATAATGATCGTTGACAAGCTAACTAAGAGTTTTGGTGGGCTTAAGGCGGTAGATGTTGATCACCTTGAGATCCCAAGGAATGCCATAACGGCCCTTATAGGACCTAATGGTGCAGGTAAAACAACACTTTTTAATTTGTTAACTGGGTTTGACACAGGAGACACTGGAACATGGCTCTTTAATGGTAAGAAATTAGCCGGTGTACCAGCTTTTAAGGTTGCGCAGCTAGGTGAGGTAAGAACCTTTCAATTAACTAAGGCTTTAAGCCTATTGACCGTGCTTGAAAACATGAAGTTAGGTGCAAAAAATCAAAAAGGTGAAAAATTATTACCATCACTCTTGCCGGCTATTTGGAAATCTCAAGAGAAACAAGTGGAAGAAAAAGCAATCGAAATTCTAAAGAAATTCAAACTTTATGAGAAGAAAGACGATTTTGCGGCCAGTCTTTCTGGTGGTCAGAGAAAACTCCTAGAGATGGCTAGAGCCTTAATGATCGATCCAACCTTAGTGATGTTGGACGAACCGATGGCGGGTGTGAATCCTGCTTTAACAGAATCCCTGCTTGAGCATATTTTGAATCTTAAATCTTCTGGAATGACAGTTCTATTTATCGAACACGATATGCATATGGTGCGCCATATTGCAGATTGGGTAGTAGTAATGGCGGAAGGCAAAGTTGTTGCCGAAGGAGAAGCACATTCCGTAATGAAGGATCAAGCCGTAATTGATGCATATTTAGGAAGTCATCAAGAATTAGATTTGGGTGAGGTTACAGGTCGGGTGAACAAATGAAATCACAATTACCAGTAGTTGAAATTAAGGATTTAGTTGCTGGTTACCTGCCTGGAGTAAATATTCTTAATGGTGCAAATTTGGTGGCAAACCAAGGTGAATTAATTGGAATCATCGGTCCAAACGGCGCGGGTAAATCGACGCTACTCAAAGCAATATTCGGGCAAGTAAAGGTTAGATCAGGATCCGTAAGTTTAAACGGAGAAGACATTACCGGATTAAAAGCTGAGAAATTAGTTAGTAGGGGCGTAGGGATGGTTCCACAAAATAATAATGTATTCCCAAGCCTAACTATTGAAGAAAATTTACAAATGGGAGTTTATCAAAAACCTCAATTATTTAACGAGAGATTAGATTTTGTATTAAGTCTTTTTGCTGAATTAAAAAATAGATTAAGTCAAAGAGCAGGATCACTCTCTGGTGGAGAGAGGCAAATGGTTGCAATGGGTCGGGCATTAATGATGAATCCGACAGTTTTATTGTTAGATGAGCCTTCCGCTGGCTTATCACCTGTTCGGCAAGACGAGGCATTCATTCGAGTCTCAGACATTAACAAAGCTGGTGTGACCACAATCATGGTTGAACAGAATGCTCGCAGGTGTTTGCAGATTTGCGACCGCGGATATGTGCTGGACCAGGGCAAGGATGCCTATTCGGGCTCTGGAAGGGAGCTACTGAACGATCCCAAGGTAATAGGTCTTTATTTGGGTACATTGGGCGCATAGTAGGGAATTTTTGCCGATTTGTTATCTAGATGTGATTTTTTCGACTTGAATCAAGTCCGATATCCACATACCGTTGTGCAGTGGCTCTATAAAAAGAGCCTAACTACCCTATTGATCAATAAGGAGAAAAATGGGTTTATTTGAAAAGCAGTCAAAACTGTTTAAGAGTTTAATGATTCTTGGCGTTTCTGCTTTGGTTCTAGCTGGATGCTCTAGCTCAGAAACCGCAGAAGAGGCTGCTCCAGAAGAAACCACCGAACAGGAAGCGGCGCCAGCTGGAGATCTTGATCTCTTGATTGGTACTGCACTACCTCAAACTGGAAACCTTGCATTCCTTGGACCACCAGAAGAAGCTGGTGTGGCGCTTGCTGTTAAAGACATCAATGACGCTGCCAAGGGCATAAGCGTTACCGTTGAATACGGTGATTCTGGAGATACGGACAACAAGGCTTACGAGACTGAAATTCCACGTCTTCTTGGTTTAGGCGTTAAAGCAATTATTGGCGCCGCTTCGTCTGGTACATCATTGCAATTCATCGACCAAGTTGTTGGTGCAGGTGTAATTCAATTTTCGCCTGCAAACACTTCAGCTGCCTTTACCACGTATGACGACAATGGCTTGTACTTCCGTACTGCGCCATCAGATGTACTACAGGGTGAGGTTCTTGGAAATCTAATTGCTGAAGATGGACACAAGAATATTTCCATGATCGTTTTGAACGACTCCTATGGAACCGGGTTAGCTCAGTTCACCACTGATGCCTTCGAGGCAGCAGGCGGAACTGTACTGGCTGCACCTACTTACAACACAGGAGATACCAACTTCACTTCACAAATTAGCGAAGCGTTGGCTGGAAATCCAGATGCTATTGTGTTGATTACCTTCGAAGAAGTTAAGACCATTCTTCCTGAATTACTAAGTCAATTCCCAGCGGAAAACTTGTATTTCGTGGACGGAAACTTAGCTAACTTCAGCGAGGTTCTACCTGCAGGTTCATTAACCGGAGCAAAGGGAACTTTGCCTGGCTTGACAGGCGACGTCACTGCTTTCAATAACCGCCTAAATGAAAACTGGATGGCTGAAGGCAATGAAGATCTAGGTGGCGTATTCGCGTATGGCCCAGAGTCATACGACGCAATTGTTCTACTAGCTCTTGCTTCGTTAGCCGCTGGTTCAACCGAAGGTGCTGACATTGCTGCCAAGTTGCAAGAAGTGTCAGGTGGATCCGGAAATGGTACGAAGTGCACCAGCTTTGCTGAATGTGCTGACATCATTAACGGTGGTGGAGTGGCCGACTATGACGGAAACTCTGGCCCAATTACCTTCAACGAAGTTGGAGATCCAACTGAAGCTGAAATTGGAGTATACATTTACAAGGAAGACAATACCTACGAAGTTTACGCAGGTTAATCTTCTTTCTCAAAAGGCCTGAAGAGAAATCTTCAGGCCTTTTGCTTTTATTTTTTGACGAGCAAATTAAATAGTTTGCTGAAAATTGAGGGTTTAGCGCTTCCCATCTCAAATCGATCACTAGTTTTCGCAAGTAAGGTACTGAGATTTACCCCTAAATATCTAAGGGGCTCTACCTCCCACTTTTTAGATTTTTGATTTACCCAAGGTAGCTGAACTAAGTTGGTATCGCGCTCGAGAATTAGATCTGCAAGAGTTCGACCAGCAAGATGCCGACACCATCTCCAACATAACCACCAGCAGCAGCTAGGCCGGTAGCTTGCTTGAGGTAGACATATGAACTCCAATCGCGGGGTATACCAAGCGGCCCACCCCAAGTGTGAGCCACTTTAAAATCTTTCAGCTGTGGTAACAGTTCTTTTAAGGTTTTTTCTAAGTCATTGTGAGTTTTCTTGTGTTGCTCAAGACTTGGTTTGATTTTTGACCCAAAGGCGTAAGGAGCCCCCCTGCCTCCGAAAGCAATTCGGTTATCGAGAGTTCTTTGTCCATAAATAATGGTGTTTCGAAAATCTGCAAAGGTTGCTCGATTCTTTAACCCAATGCTGGCTATTGCTTCTTCTGGAAGCGGTTCTGTGGCAATCATCAATGAATAGACAGGAATTAGATCACGTCGGTGATTATTAAAAGTTGGCGTGTAACCTTCAGTAGCTCTTACTACGTATTTACTTTTGATCTTGAAGTTCTTGGACTTTATTTGATGAGGTGTGATCTTTTCGGCTGGAGAATATTCAAAAATCTCAACACCCAGCTTTTCAACAACTGAAGCAAGCCCTAAAACCAATTTTGCAGGATTAATTGCAGCACAATGAGGCGTGAAGGTGCCCCCATAAACTTTTGAGGCATTTAAGATCTCACTAGCTTCAACTTTATTTAAAAGTTGTAGGTATCCATCATCAAAGCCCCACTCTCGAAAGTGGTTTACTTCAGCAGCAGCTTTTTTGAGTTGGATTTGATCTCGAGCAAGAGTGACTGTGCCCCCGCGCTGCCAGTCAGCTTCTATTTTTTCGCTTTTTAATACCGCTTCAATTTCATCGAGAGTTTTCACCATTTCAAGGTACTGCTCTCGAGCTTTTTCACGGCTGGAATTTTTTGCTAATTTTTCTAAACTGGTAGCAAAAAGTGCCGAGCACCAGCCTCCGTTTCTACCGCTAGCCCCAAAACCGACATGATTTTTTTCGACAATTACCACGGAAGTATTTGGAGAGAATTTTTTTAAGTAGTAGGCAGTCCAGAGCCCGGTAAATCCTGCGCCAACGATAGCGACATCTGTTTCAATGTCATTGTTTAGCTGATTGCGCTTTGGAATTTCAGGTATTTGTGAAAACCAAAAAGATGGGTAAGTCATGATTGAGGTGGATTTGCCATCAATTTTTTTACACTGTTAGGAACTGGAAGTTTTTGAGCATTAGCATCACCGGCAATCGGATCTAGCGAGACCTTTTTTAAAGGGAGCACTCCCGCCCAAATTGGTAACGCTAAATCTTCTGGTCGATCATCATGTGGCCCGCTTCGAACCTTTATTGACGTCTCCGTAAGTGGAAACTCAACGATTAGCGTCGCCTTTAATTCATCAGGTTTGGTTGGTCTTACTTCTTGCAATCTTCCAGGGAAAAGTTTTTCAGTTAAAATTTCTAAAGCAGTTTCTTTTTCAGTACCTTCAAGAATTTCTGCTTTGCCTAAAGCGATAACACTTCTATAGTTCATCGAAGACTCAAACGCGCTACGGGCAAAAACCAATCCATCAAGAATTGTCACCTCAACACAAGCTGGTGCGCCGCTGGATAAAACTTTCATTAATCTCGAGGCAGCCGAGCCGTGCAATAACAAACGTTCACCGTCCCGGGCAAAACCCATAGGTATTACAAAGGGTTGGCCTGAGTCGTCTGCAATTGCCACGTGAGCAAGAACGGATTCGTCCAATATTTGGTTTCTGACATTTATGTCGCTGATTGCTCGATCTGGGACCCTTTTGATTTTGGTTCGGTCGGTTGAGCCTGGCTGATTCATGGCTTTATCTTAGATCGAAAAGCATGTTGTTAAAGATGTGAAAATTGGGATTTAAATGTAATTAAATGGTTATCTAGACTGGGTGGCGGCCTAATCTAATTCTTGACTAGTCTTTCGACAATAACCTTGAAACAGAGGAGCATTTTGAGCCAGAAAAAAGAGATCAAAAACTTTATTAACGGCGAATCGGTAAGCGGTAAGTCAGGACAAACGGCGGACCTAATCAACCCAACTACCGGAGAAGTTTTTGCTTCAGCTCCTATCTCCAACGAGGCGGATATTGACCTAGCTTTTAAAAGCGCTGCCAAGGCTTTTGAAACCTGGAAGGAGTCAACGCCTTCTGAAAGATCTTTGGCAATGTTTCGAATTGCAGATCTTTTTGAAGAAAAGGCAGAAGAGTTAGTCGCAATTGAATCTGAAAATACTGGTAAGCCAATAGCAGTAACAATGGCTGAAGAAATCGGCCCGATGGTTGATCAAATTAGATATTTTGCGACTGCCGCAAGAAATCTTGAAGGTAAATCTGCTGCTGAGTACATGAAGGGGCACACCTCTTATATTCGCCGTGAACCAATTGGAGTAGTTGGTCAAGTAACACCTTGGAATTACCCGATGATGATGGCAGTTTGGAAGTTTGCGCCAGCGATTGCTGCAGGTAACGCGGTGGTTTTAAAGCCAAGTGACACCACGCCAATGACGACGGTTCGCATGGCAGAACTGATTCATGAAGCAGGAATTTTGCCTCCTGGTGTTTTGAATGTTGTAACTGGAGATCGCGATACGGGAAGAGCATTAGTTGAACACGAGATCCCCAGCATGGTGGCGATTACTGGCTCAGTTGGCGCCGGAATGCAAGTTGCTCAAAGTGCGGCTTTAAATTTAAAGCGAGTTCACCTTGAACTAGGTGGCAAAGCTCCTGTAGTTGTTTTTGATGATGCAGATATTCAAGCTGCCGCAGAATGGATTGCCGTGGCTGGGTATTTCAACGCAGGCCAGGACTGCACAGCGGCAACAAGGGTTTTAGCTGCTGCAAGTGTTTATGATGACTTTGTTGCAGCAATCAGCGAACAAGCCAAAAACACTCAAACAAGTTTTGCTAAAGGCCCCGCTGATCCAGACTCTTTTGTGCCACCAGTTAATAACGCTAACCAGTTAGCACGAGTTACCGGATTTCTAGATCGCGCGCCTGATCACGCATTAATCACCGCTGGCGGATCAAGACAAGGTGATCGTGGTTATTTCGTTGAGCCAACTGTTGTGGCAAATATGCAACAGCAAGATGAGATGATTCAAAATGAAATTTTTGGGCCAGTGATTACAGTACAGAAGTTTGCCGATGAGGCTGAGGCGCTTCGATTTGCAAATGGTGTGAAATATGGCCTTTCCTCCAGCGTTTGGACGAAGGACGTTGGCAGGGTAATGAGAATGACAAAAGCACTAGATTTCGGATGTGTGTGGGTCAACACGCATATTCCGATGGTGTCTGAAATGCCACATGGCGGTTTCAAGCACTCGGGTTACGGCAAGGATCTATCAATGTATGGATTTGAGGATTACACTCGGATCAAGCATGTGATGATCAGTAATGGTTAAGAAATTGGAATATAGCGAAGGGAAATGAATGACAAAGCGGAAAAGAAGTGAAAGAGCGCCGAAAGAGTTACAACCGTTTCTCTCTCGCCGTGGATTTTTAAAAGCTGCCGGTGTAACTGGTGTTGCTGCCACCACAGTTGGTTTCTCATCAGCTTTGGCTGGATGTTCATCTAGCTCAGCAGATGTGGTTTGGTCAAACTGGACTCTCTACATGGATGTAGACGATGACGGCAATTTTGTAACTTTAAATAAGTTTCAAGAAGCTACGGGTTTAACCGTTGAATACAACGAAGACTACAACGATAACTCCGAATTTTGGGCAGAGATGTTGCCTTTGTTGGAGTCTGGAGCCGCAACAGGACGCGACATTGTTTCTCCAACAGACTGGATGGCAGCCCGTTGGATTTCACGTGGTTACGCCCAAGAATTAAACAAAGCCAACATGCCGAACTCAGGTAATTTGATTGCCGAACTACAAAATCCAGGTTTTGATCCAGGTCGTAAATTCACGATGCCTTGGCAATCTGGTTACGGTGGGCTTGGATGGAACAAAGCTAAATTGCAAGAAGCTATGGGTATCACCGAAATGACCACCATGGATCAGTTGTTTGATCCTCGTCTTGCTGGTCAAGTTGTGTTGCTAACTGAAATGCGCGACACAATCGGAGCGGTTATGGCTTGGCAAGGTGCAGATCCCGCTAATTTCACAGCCGATCAGTTCTATGCTGCAATCGACTTTTTGCAATCAAAAGTTGATGATGGACACATTCAAGGATTCCAAGGTAATGACTATGCAGTTGGACTAGAAAATGGTGACATCACAGCTGTCATTGGATGGTCCGGTGACTTGGTGCAACTAGGAGAAGATTTTGGTTATGCCAATCCAGAAACTGGTGGAAATCTTTGGACTGACAATTTACTTATTCCAGTTGGAGCCGAAAACAAAGAAAATGCTGAAAAGTTGATTGATTGGTACTACCAACCAGATATCGCTGCGGAATTGGCGGCTTGGGTGAACTACATAAGCCCAGTTGCTGGTGCGAAGGAAGCAGCAATGGAGATTGATCCAGAGCTAGCAGAAAATCCTCTGATCTTTCCTACTGAGGCTGACTTGGCAAAAACCTTCATCTTCAAGGCATTGACTGATGCTGAAGAGCAGGAGTACGACGCTGCCTTCCAAAGATTGCTGGGCAATTAGACAAGTAAAGCAGTAATTATCTAGAGTGCTCCTTGCAGATATTTTGCAGGGAGCACCTACCATTTAGGGGGCCGAGCCAATGGCGAAGAACGAGAATGTTCAAGATTTACACCTCAAAAATTTAACTAAAAGATATGACGACTTCACAGCAGTACATGACTTAACTCTCACCATTCCTGCTGGATCATTTTTTGCCTTACTTGGTCCATCTGGCTGCGGAAAAACTACAACCTTAAGAATGATTGCTGGCTTAGAAGAGCCAACCAGCGGTGAAATTTTAATTGGAACAGAGAACATTGTTCCATTGCCTCCATATAAGCGGCCAGTTAATACAGTTTTTCAAAGTTATGCACTGTTTCCTCATTTGACAATTTATGAGAATGTTGCCTTTGGCTTACGTCGACGTGGAATAAAAGATGTAGATAAAACAGTGAAAGACATGTTGTCGTTAGTGGAATTATCTGCAATGGCTGAGAGAAGGCCGATGCAACTTTCCGGAGGTCAACAACAGCGTGTAGCAGTAGCAAGAGCACTAATAAATAGACCCGATGTGTTACTGCTTGATGAACCTCTAGGAGCTTTGGATCTAAAACTTCGCAGGCAAATGCAACTAGAACTTAAATGGATTCAAAAAGATGTTGGAACAACATTTGTTCACGTAACCCATGATCAAGAAGAAGCAATGACTATGGCTGACACAGTTGCAGTTATGAATGAAGGCCGTATAGAACAAATGGGATCTCCGGTTGAGATTTACGAAAATCCAAAAACTGCTTTTGTCGCCAACTTTTTGGGTCAATCAAATCTGTTTACTGGCACTGTTAAAGGCGTTGATGGTGATTTGGTAGCAGTTGATGTCAATGGCCTAACTTTGTATGTACCTAAGAGTAAAACGAATATCACGAGCGGAAAAATAGTGATTGGGGTTCGACCAGAAAAAATTAAAGTGGTAGATGTCGATACGCCGAATTTACCAAAGAATCAAATTGTAGGAACAATTTCAGATAATGCTTTTGTTGGAGTCTCAACTCAGTATGTGGTGGATTCTCCATGGGGTCAAGAATTATCTGCTTTTGAGCAAAATGTTGACCCAAATGATTTGGGCTATAAAGGCAACAAAGTGGTTTTAGCTTGGGAACCACGAAATTCATTTGTACTAGATCCGGATGAAGACTTAACTGCTGGTATCGAGCCGGAGTTAGTACTTAACTAGCAATGACTACTCTCACCAAAAAGAGGAAGATAAAAACCGCCTACTTGCTCTTGATTCCAGGAGCTGCCTGGCTTTTGTTTTTTTTCTTTTTCCCCTTAAGTTCGCTGCTAGCTACTTCACTAAAAAGACCTTTAGGCGCAGCGCCCGAAGATGGCTTTGCTTACGCTTTGCAATTTAGTAACTATTCAAATGCAATTGCGGAATATTGGCCGTATTTCGTGCGGGCCTTTACCTATGCTGGAATTGCAACTTTGGTCTGCATTTTGCTGGCTTACCCGATCGCCTATTACATGGCTTTCAAAGCAACTAAGTATAAGTATTTGATGCTGGTGCTAATAGTTGCACCATTTTTTGCCTCATTTTTATTGAGAACAAATGCCTGGAAGACGATTCTTTCTGCTGATGGGTTTGTAGTTGGATTATTAAATGCCCTAGGTGCGCTACCGGAAGAAAGAATTTTAAGTACCTCAATTGCGGTGGTGTTAGGACTTATTTATAACTTCTTGCCTTTCATGATTCTGCCTTTGTTTATATCATTAGACAAAATTGATAAGCGATTACTCGAAGCGGCCGGGGATTTATACGCAACTGGTAGTCAAAGATTTTGGAAAGTAGTTTGGCCACTTTCGATCCCAGGCGTAGTTAGCGGTGTAATTCTTACCTTCATTCCAGCTTCAGGTGATTACATAAATGCTCAGTTACTTGGTGGGGTTAGTGATAAAATGATTGGAAACGTAATCCAGTCGCAGTTCATAATTTTAAGAAATTACCCACAAGCGAGCGCTTTATCATTTAGCTTCATGGCAGTGATCTTAGTTTTGATCTATTTATATTTACGCCGCGTTGGCACTAAGGATCTACTCTGATGAAACTTATTAAATATCTTCGTTCAAAAATTTTGCTAGGACTCTCATTAGCGATTTTGACTTATATGATGATTCCGCTGGCTTTGATTATTATCTTGAGTTTTAACCGACCAAAAGGTAGACAAAATACTGCCTGGAATCAATTTACGTTAGATGCTTGGACAAATATTTGTCGTGACCCAACTATTTGTCGGGCATTTTCTGTGAGTGTTCAAATTGCGATTTTAGTTACGATAGTTGCAACCATTATTGGAACCATGATTTCTTTCGCCTTGGTGCGTCATAAATTTAGCGGTAAAGACGGTGCAACTCTTGGGGTGTTTATTCCGCTTTCTACCCCAGATGTAATTTTAGGTGCATCGCTATTGGCACTATTTCTTAATATTTTTATTCCTCTTGGATT
>JAYPCW010000028.1:13397-15342 GCA_038124905.1 Candidatus Nanopelagicales bacterium
GACTCAAGGCATTTGCCTAAAAGTTGGCAAATTAGAGCCTTTTTGGCTATAGTGAAAAACAGCCTGGATATTAATGGGGCAGCAATAAATCCGAGCTGCCAAAGCCAGACGACCGAAGGTTCGAAAGAACCCGGATGGTCCATATGCGTTAGGGGTGAGACCCGGGCACGAACACCGTCTAAATGACGCCGTGACCCGTTAACTCACAAGTAAATAGGAATTTTCCTTTACTTACCCATTTTAAAACGCAAAGGAATTTATGAGTGTTACTACAAGTGCATATGTTGGGGAGTCTTTTCCTTACGGAAAAGTAACCAGCGAAGAAGCGAAATTGGCTGTTGCCAAAGCAAAGCCAGAAGCATTCTGGCTAGATGACGTGATTTACCCAGAACCCATGCCTGCTTTGGCTAAAGATATTTATGCAGACTTGGTGATCATCGGTGGCGGCTTTACCGGATTATGGACCGCCCTTTTGGCAAATGAAGAAAAACCAAGTCGCAAGATTGTTTTACTTGAAGCAGAGCAAGTTGGAGATGGTGCGGCTGGCCGAAATGGCGGCTTTGTATCGGCATCAATCACTCACGGCTTTGCGAACGGATTTAATCGCTGGCCAGAAGAGTTAGCCAAATTAGTAAGAATGGGCCATGAAAATTTAGCTGAAATTGAAGACTTTATAAATCGAAACAAAATCGATTGCGATTTTCAATGGTATGGCGAAATGAATGTTGCCATAACTGAAGATCACGCTGAAGAGTTAGCTGAAATGGCAAATAGCGCGATTAGCTATGGCGAGAATTTCAAATATTTAAATCAAGATGAAGTTTCAAAAATTATAAAAAGTCCACTTTACAAAGGTGGGTTATTTGATGAAGATGTAGCAATTGTTGATCCAGCAAGATTAGTTTGGGGATTAAGAAGAGTAGCCCTTGAGCGAGGAATTCAGATTCATGAAAACACTTGGGTAGATGATATCGATTACACCATCACTGGAGTCAAGGTAAAAACATCTTTAGGTTCAGTGAAAGCTCCAAAAGCGATCGTAGCTACAGGGGCCGAAAAAAGTTTAATTAAAGAAGTTAATAAATATGTTGTTCCGGTTTATGACTATGCATTAATGACAGAGCCGCTAACTGAAGAGCAGTGGGAGCAGATTGGCTGGACCGAACCTATTGGATTTAGCGATGTTTTTAATCAATTTCATTACTTCAGACCAACTGTAGAAGGAAGAATTCTTTGGGGAGGTTATGACGCGGTTTATCATTATGGCGCTGAAGTAAATCCTGATTACGATTTTTCTGATGAATCATTTGCCATGCTTGCCGAGCATTTTTATAGAACCTTTCCTACATTGCGAGGAATAGGTTTTACCCATAAATGGGGCGGAGCGATAGATACTTGCTCGCGATTTGCGCCATTTTGGGGCACAGCTTTCACGGGTCGTGTTGCTTATGTTGCTGGCTTTACTGGTTTGGGTGTTGGATCTTCTCGTTTTGCAGCTAAGACAATGCTGGATTTGTTGTATGACCGAAAAACGGAGCGAACCAAGTTAAAAATGGTAAAAACCAAACCCTTTAGGTTTCCTCCAGAACCATTTAAATTTATCGCGATTAATCTCACTCGCTGGTCGTTAGATCGCGCCGACAAGACCGGAAAGCGCAATCTTTGGCTGAAATTAATAGACAAGTTGGGCTTTGGATTCGATTCATAAGCCTCTTCTAGACTAATGACACAGCCAATTAAAAGTAGGGGAATAAATGGCAAAAGTAATCGGACATTGGATTAATGGTCAAGAGGTAGGCCTAGACGCCAAGGAGACCAAGCCGATTTTTAACCCTGCCACTGGCGAAGAGAGTGCCCAGGTTGCAATGGCAACCGCTAATGACGTCGCATTAGCAGTAGAAGCAGCCGATAAAGCTTTTACTCAGTGGAGAAACACTTCAATTGC
>JAYPCW010000029.1:0-15294 GCA_038124905.1 Candidatus Nanopelagicales bacterium
CTTGATGGTTGAAGGCATCGGTACCTAATCCATAAACCGTATCGGTTGGCAGTACCACTAATTCGCCGCGCTTGGCAGCAGCACTGGCTGCAGTGAAGCCAAACTTTCTCTCTTCAGGGTCGTTGAGATTGAACTTCTTCATTTCAAATTTTTTCAGCTACCGTATATCTTGCTAAGCCATTTAAATCTTTACGATCTTCTATCGCTCCAAAGCCACCAGCATTCTTAAGCACTCCGGGAACGCCCGTTTCTCTATCGCCTTGTAGCTCTGCATGTTCAATTCCGATAAATCCGCCAGTTTTAAGTAACAGAGTGCTTTTTTGAATTATTTCTCTGATTAAGTCCAAGCCATCTAAGCCTGAAAAAAGTGCAATTTTGGGATCATGTAATGCCACTTCAGGATCTTTAGGCACCATTTTTTCTGGAATATAGGGAGGGTTTGAAACCACGGCATCAAAATACCTCTCATTTTCTGCAAAATCCTTTACATCAATAGGTACTACTTCAATTGATGAATTATTTTTATCGATCTGATCTTGATACTTTTCTATATTTATCTTTAGGTAAGCAACCGCCTCTTCGGATACCTCTACCGCGATCACATGGCAATTTGGCACTTCTGTTGCAAGTGAAATTGCAATTGCCCCAGATCCGCTACAGAAATCGATTACCTTTGAACTTGGCAGCTCTTTTAAGTAGCGCACCGCAGATTCCACAAGTAGTTCAGTTTCAGGTCTAGGAATAAATACTCCTTTGCCTACTTTTAAGTTAAGCCTTCTAAAGCCTTGCTCTCCAGTTAGATGTTGGAGTGGAATTCTTTGCTGTCGAAGTTGGCACAATTTTTCAAACTCTTTTTTTTGTGATTCATCGATTTCTTGCAACAGCGAAATACCATTTCTAGAAATTCCTAATGCGTGAGCCAATAAGAGTTCTGCATCGACCCTTGCGGCATCAATTCCTGCACTTTTAAATCGCTTTTCTGCATCCACCAATAAAGTGCGGGCAGAATTACTCATCCCACATCTCCGTAATTCATCAATCTTTCTTGGGCCTCTTTCTCAATACAAGATTCCAATACTGCAGTCAAATCACCATCAATTACCTGATCTAGGTTATGTGCCTTGTAATTGGTTCGGTGATCGGTAATTCGATTTTCTGGAAAGTTATAGGTGCGAATTCTTTCACTACGATCTACAGTTCTCACTTGTGACTTTCGACTTGCCGCATCTTTAGCGGCTCTTTCTTCTTCTGCAGCAGCTAGCAGCCGTGCCCGCAAAATTCTTAACGCTGCTTCTTTATTTTGTAATTGGCTCTTTTCGTTTTGGCAACTCACAACAATTCCCGTAGGAAGGTGGGTAATTCTCACTGCAGAATCGGTGGTGTTAACACTTTGACCGCCCGGACCAGATGAACGGTAAACATCTATTTTTAAATCCTCCATATTTACCGTGACATCTATTTCTTCTGCTTCTGGGAAAACCAAAACTCCCGCTGCTGAAGTATGAATTCGACCTTGCGATTCTGTTACCGGCACTCTTTGAACTCGGTGCACGCCACCTTCATGCTTCAACCAAGCATAAGGAGCTTGACCAGGTTCTGGAGTTCCCTTTGCCTTGAAGGCAATGGCAGCATCTTTGTAGCCACCCATGTCTGACTCTTCAGCTTCTAATATTTCAGCCTTCCAGCCTTGGCGGTCAGCAAAACGTAGATACATTCTTACTAAGTCTGCTGCAAATAATGCAGACTCCTGCCCGCCTTCACCTGACTTAACTTCAAGAATTACATCTTTATCATCTAGCGGATCTCTTGGGACAAGCAAAACTTTTAATTTTTCCGCTAGCTCATTTTTTTTAATAGTCAAAGAATTTACTTCTTGAGCAAAAGAGTCATCTTCTTCAGCTAATTCACTAGCTGCCTCGATATCTTCGCTCACTTGCTGCCACTCGCGCCAGGTTTCTACAATTGGCTTTATCTGAGCAAAGCGTCTGCCGACTTCGCGTGCTTTATTTTGATCCTGATGCAAAGTGGGATCAGAGAGTTGTCCCTCAATTTGAACTAGCTCTGCAGCTAAGTCCACCACCTTGTCAAACATTTTTGTTCCTTTTGCAATATAAAACGGGCGTTACCAGAAAGTGTCTCTGGTAACGCCCGTTAAGAAAGCTATTTTCCGGCGCCGGCCTTGCCGTAACGCTTTTCAAACTTAGAGACGCGTCCGCCGGTATCAAGAATTTTTTGCTTACCGGTGTAAAACGGATGGCACTCACTACATACCTCAGCATGAAGTACGCCATTAGCTGCTGTGCTCCGAGTGGTGAAGGTGTTTCCACAAGTGCAAGTAACTGTGGTTTCTACATATTCTGGATGAATTTCAGCCTTCACAGTGATCCTTTCAACATTTGAGAATTCTATTCCTCTTCTTCGCCTGTTACAGAAGGGGTGGTCTTCTGAACCTGCATTAAGAAGTCAAAGTTGCTCTTGGTGTCTCTCAACTTATTAAGCAATAACTCGATTGCTTGTTGAGAATCCAGCGCATGAAGTACCCGGCGAAGTTTCCAAATAATCTTGAGCTCATCAGCGCTAAGCAAGATCTCTTCTTTTCTGGTTCCAGAGGCATCCACATCGACTGCTGGGAATACTCTGCGATCGGCTAACTTGCGATCCAATTTGAGTTCCATGTTGCCGGTGCCTTTGAATTCTTCGAAGATCACTTCGTCCATTCGCGAGCCAGTTTCAACCAAAGCGGTTGCGATGATGGTTAACGATCCGCCATTTTCAATATTTCTAGCTGCACCAAAGAATTTCTTAGGTGGATATAAAGCTGCAGAATCAACACCGCCAGAAAGAATTCGACCTGAGGCAGGGGCGGCGATGTTGTAGGCACGACCTAAGCGAGTCATCGAATCTAATAGCACCACCACGTCGTGGCCCATTTCGACTAAGCGCTTTGCCCGCTCAATTGAAAGTTCCGCAACCGTAGTGTGATCTTCTGCTGGTCGATCGAAAGTTGAAGCAATTACTTCACCTTTAACCGAACGTTGCATATCGGTAACTTCTTCTGGTCTTTCATCAACCAAAACCACCATTAAATGAACTTCTGGGTTATTTGTAGAAATTGCATTTGCAATTGCTTGCAAAACCATGGTCTTACCAGCTTTTGGTGGTGAAACAATTAATCCTCGTTGGCCTTTACCAATTGGAGCGACTAAATCAATTACCCGAGTAGTTAGGTTGGTTGGTTCAGTCTCTAAGCGCAATCTCTCTTGCGGGTACAACGGAACCAACTTAGAAAAGTCAACTCTTTTAGCTGATTCTTCAGTGGTTAAACCATTAATAGTTTCAACTTTTACTAAGGGATTAAATTTTTGACGTTGTTCACCTTCGCGAGGTTGACGAATCATTCCAGTGACGGCATCGCCTTTTCGTAACCCAAACTTTCTAACCATTCCCATGGAAACATAAACATCGTTTGGTCCTGGTAAGTATCCACTTGTTCTTACGAAGGCATAGTTTTCGAGTAAATCAATTATTCCAGCAACCGGTAAGAGCACATCATCTTCGCTGATTTCGTAATCTTCTCGTTCGCGCCTTCCTCCACGCTCTCTAAATCTTCCGCGATTATTGTCACGCCCACCTTCACGATTGTTGTCGCGATTGTTGTAGCGGTTGTTATTGCGGCGATAGCCACGATCGTCTTGTCTGTCTTCATTCTGATTTGCAGGAGCAGAATCTTGATCATTATTGGTTTCTTGAATTTCTGAAACTTCTTCTATTCCAACGTCTACTGAATTTTGTTTGGCCTCAATGGCAGCAATTAATTCACTTTTTCTCATAGTGGCAGCTCCGGCAACACCAAGATCTTGGGCGAAGGTTCGCAATTCTGGCAATAAAAGAGAGCTCACATCAGCGGTGTTAGTCACCTTAAGTTAATACCTTTCTAATTGGGGTTTGAAAGATTTAATAATTGACTTCTTTCAAGTTTCCGACTTGTCAGGATTTAGTGAGATTGGACTTTTGAGATTTTTTGTTCGTCATCGTCACGAACCCTAAAAGGGCCGGATAGGAAGACTGTAGCACTGGCAGCTCTCTAGCCCGGTGAGCGCCCTAGAAAACCTGGGCTCCGGTCGGGGAGACTTCTAACACCTGCATCGAAAAGTCCGGGTGTTCAAATTCCCTAACTGTCGCAAGCTCTTCTTGTGTAGTCAGCACTAATACGGCTGGGCCAGCACCACTGATCATTGCTGCAAGCCCACGCCCCCGAAGCGTTTCGATTAAGTTGCCAGACGTTTGCATAGCGTTACGTCGATAAGGTTGGTGCAACTTATCCTCCGTGGCAACAAACAATAGCTCTGGGTTTTCAGTAAGAGCGCTCACTAACAGCGCGCTCCTGGCAACATTGAATGCAGCATCCCGATGTGGAATATGCGAAGGCAACAGCAGTCGAGCTTTTTTAGTCTCCATCTCAAATTTTGGTATGAAAACTACCGGAACTATCTCTGGGTGAACTTTTAGTTTCACCGCATGTGAGTGCACTCCGTCAGAATGGATATGTTTGTGGCCTAGAAGTTTTTCAGATTCGGTTTGATGCTGATGTGAATCAGTCCAAGAAAGAGTAAACCCTCCTAGTAAGCATGCGGCAACATTATCTGGATGACCTTCAATCTTGGTGGCAAAGTCTAGCGCTCCAGCATCATCCATTCTTTTTGCAAATTCCCCCGCTAAAGCGCGAGCCGCAACAACACCTGCAGTTATTGCTGCCGCAGAAGAACCCAGGCCTCGGCCGTGAGGAATTTTATTAATACAGCGTAGATATAAACCAGAAACTGAAACTTCTAAAGTTTCAAAAACTTGCAACATAACTTTGGCAATTAAGTGATCTTGATTTCTAGGCAAAGTATTTCGACCAAACCCGTCAATATCAACTTGAACACCTGGGGTATCGGTAAATGACACTTCAATTTCATCAAAAAGAGTTAAGGCTAATCCCGCACTATCAAATGCTGGCCCTAAATTGGCGCTAGTTGCAGGAACTTTCACTCTTATTGCAGATAAGTTTTTTGCCACTTAAATCAATCCCAAAGCTTTAGCAGCAAGTTCAGCATCAATTGGTACCTTGATGGCATTAGCTGCACCCTCAAGCGCCCATTGTGGATCTTTCAATCCATTTCCAGTAACTGTAATTACAATTTCTTTTCCGGTTGGCAACATTCCTTCAGCTTGTAATTTAAATAACCCAGCAACGCCAGCTGCACTTGCTGGCTCAACAAAAATTGCTTCTTGATTTGCTAGGTAGTGATAAGCCTGCAAAATTTCTTCATCAGTAACTTTGTCTATTAGGCCACCTGATTCATCTCGTGCAGCAATAGCTTGCTTCCAAGAGGCAGGGTTTCCAATGCGAATCGCAGTAGCTAACGTTTCTGGTTTTTCTACTTTTACCCCGTCAACTATTGGTGCAGCTCCAGCTGCTTGAAAGCCCCACATCTGTGGCTTAGTTTTTGAAAAACCTTTCTCAAAATATTCTCCATAACCAACCCAATAAGCAGTTATGTTGCCAGCATTTCCCACAGGCAATACATGAATATCTGGAGCTTTACCTAAGGCGTCTACAACTTCGAAGCTGGCAGTTTTTTGCCCTTCAATTCGATCTGGATTCACAGAATTAACCAAAGAAACTGGGTAGTTGTCGGCTAACGCCTGAGCCAAAATTAAGCAGTCATCAAAATTACCCTCTACTTGTAACAAGGTGGCGCCGTGCACTACCGCTTGAGCAAGCTTTCCCATTGCGATTTTTCCGTCTGGAACCAATACAGCACTTTTCATTCCGGCTTTAATTGCATAGGCAGAGGCCGAAGCAGAAGTATTTCCCGTTGAGGCACAAATTACCGCTTTCGCTCCGGCTTCAGCCGCCTTACTTATCGCGACTGTCATTCCCCGATCTTTAAAAGAACCAGTTGGGTTCATGCCTTCAACTTTGATCCAAACTTGATTTTGTAATTTCTCACTTAATTTGCAGGCGTAGACCAAGGGGGTTCCACCCTCACCTAGTGTCACTATGGGAGTTTTTTCTGATATCGGTAAAAAGTCTTTATACTCTTTTATTACGCCCTGCCACTGATGGCTCATTACAATTCTTCGCCTTCAACTCTCATTGCACCATTTAAGTGCTTAACTGCCGATAGGTCCTTTAACTCAGCAATTACTTTTTCTAACGCAGATTCTTTTGCTTGATGTGTTTTGACAATCAAACTGGCGTCTTTTCCGCGAGTTTCTTGGCGAACCGTTTGAATCGATACTGAGTGTTTTGCGAACACATTGCTGATCTCGGCTAATACACCAGGCTGATCTGCTACTTCTAGATTTATGTAATAGCTGGTTATGGATTCAGAGATTGGCAAAATGTTTAAGTCGGCATAAACACTTTCACCAGGTCCGCGTCGATTAGAAACTCGATTTCGCCCCACCATAACTAAATCACCCATGACTGCGCTAGCGGTAGGAGCTCCTCCAGCGCCTTGTCCATAGAACATCAAGGAACCTGCAGCTTTTGCTTGCACAAATACTGCATTGAAAGCGTCTCTTACGCTTGCCAGTGGATGAGATATTGGAATCATCGCCGGATGCACTCGAACCACAATCGAATCTTGATTCACTTTTTCAGCAACAGCAAGTAACTTGACTACAAAACCCATCTGTTGCGCAGCTTTTACATCTTGTTGAGTAATCTCGACGATACCCTCGCAATGAACGTCATCCACGGTAACTCGGGTATGAAAAGCTAACTGCGCCAAAATCGCAGCTTTACTTGCTGCGTCATGGCCCATAACATCGGCAGTTGGATCTGCTTCGGCATAACCTAAATCCTGTGCAGATTTAAGTGCCGACTCAAAACTCTCGCCAAAATCATTCATTTTTGTCAAGATGTAATTGGTGGTGCCATTTACTATTCCCAAAATCTTTACAACATCATCACCAACTAAAGATTCTCTCAACGGTCTGAGCAGTGGAATTGCTCCAGCAACGCTGGCTTCGTAATAAATATCAACATCAGCTTTTTCTGCTGCCTGATGTAACGTGGCTCCATCTTTTGCAAGTAGCGCCTTGTTTGCACTAATTACACTGCTGCCGTTGTTAATCGCTTGCAGTAAATAGTCTCTTGTTGGCTCAATTGCACCCATGAGCTCAATAACAATGTCAGGTTTTTTCTCCAATAATGAATAGATATCGTCGGTGATTAAGTTGCTATCAATCTGAGGGCGACTCTTGGTTGGATCCTTAACCCCTACGCCAACTATCTCTAGTGGGGCGCCAATGCGAATTGCTAAATCTTCGGCCTGCGACTGAATTAAGGAAATTACCTCTGATCCAACCGTTCCAGCACCAATAACCGCAACGGTGAGTGCTTTAGGCTCGCTCATTTGTAAAATTCCTTCAGCTAGGTCAGTAGCGACAATTCTCTCAGAGAGCAATAAAATCAGGTCCGCCGTGTCTGAAAATCAATCTTCTAACCCCGTCAAAGTCTGGACTGCCTTAGGCACCGTTTATTTAGTATGGGGCTCTACCTATCTGGGGATTGCAATCTTAGTTAAAACTGCCCCGCCTCTAATAAGCATGGGAACAAGATTCATGCTCGCCGGAATTATTCTCGGTTTATTTCTAATTGTTTTTAAGGGCAAAAAAATATTGAAAATAACACTCAAAGAAGCGTTAGCGACTTTGTTTTTAGGTGGATTACTTTTGGGTTTTGGTCTAGGTAATTTAACTTTGGCTGAAAGATACGTACCAAGCGGAATTGCTGCCTTAATAGTTGCCGCACTACCTATTTGGGTCACACTGTTTCAATATTTAGCGGGAATAGTCCCAGATAAACGAATATTATTTGGAATCGCCCTGGGAATAATTGGTGTTGCAATAATTGTTTTGCCAAATCGAGACAATACCAGCGAATCAGGTGAAAATTTAGCTTTTTGGATGCTAATGGTTCTCTTTGGAAATATCGCTTGGGCCTTTGGGACTTTTATTACGCCGAGAATTGGCGTCCCAAAGAATTCCTTTGTACTTACCACCTATCAAATGTTTTTTGGTGGAGTTACCTTAACTCTCGCAGGACTAATTCGCGGCGAGAGAATAAACAGTGAAAGTCTCTCTCAAATTACTAGCACCTCCCTTTGGGCTTGGATCTATTTGATACTTATTGGTTCAATCTTGGGTTACGGAGCTTATATTTGGTTGATTACCCATGTTTCACTTTCTTTAGCGTCTACCTACGCTTACGTAAACCCAATTGTTGCCGTGGCTTTAGGGGTTTTAATACTTTCTGAACCTTTTAGTGGTCTAATTTTGTTAGGCGGAGCGGTAGTAATTTTAGGTGTTGTTTTAGTTTTGCAATCAAGTAGAAGAGCTACCGTTAAAATCCCGGGTCAGTAGCAAAAAGGTCTTCGTAAGTTTCTGGTCGAATTACAATTTTTGTCTTTCCATCGGCAACTGCAATTACACCTGGTCTAGTCACCAAGTTGTATTGACTTGCCATTGAACGACAGTAAGCACCAGTGGCTGCTACTGCTAATAAATCACCCTCGCGTAGATCACTTGGCAACCAAGCATCCCGAACCACAATGTCACCGGTTTCGCAATGCTTTCCTACGATCCGGCATAACATTGGTTCTGCATCGGAAGTTCTCGAAGCCAGTGTTACGGAATAATTCGCATCGTAAAGTGCTGTCCGTATGTTGTCACTCATTCCACCATCGACGGAGACATAATTTCTTATTAATCCTCCATCAACTGTTACTGGCTTGATTGTTCCTACGGTGTAAAGCGTAATCGTTGAAGGACCAATAATCGCTCTTCCTGGTTCAATTGCAAGCTGGGGAATTTCGTCAGATCCAAATTTATCTTTTACTATAGAAATTAATTCATCACTCATTTTTGATACAGATATTGGCGAATCATCAGGCGTATAGGCGATTCCAATCCCTCCACCTAAATTCAATAAGCTAACTTTAAAACTAAATTTTTGTTCCATTTGTCTAGCAAATTCAACAATTCTGCTAGCCGCTACTTCAAATCCAGAACTATCAAAAATTTGAGATCCGATATGCGAATGAAATCCAAGCAGGTTAATGTTCTTGGCCTTCATCACTCTAGAAACTGCTTCTTCTGCTTGACCAGATTGAATTGAGAAACCAAATTTTTGATCTTCATGTGCGGTAGCAATAAATTCGTGGGTATGTGCTTCAACTCCGGTAGTGAGGCGAATTAAAACCGAGACTTTGTTCCTGCCTTTGGCAAACTTCTCCAAAGCTGAAATTTCACGAAGTGAGTCAATTACAAAGACCCCAACTCCATGTTCAACACCTAATTGAATCTCGCGATCTGATTTGTTGTTGCCATGTAGCAAAATCGACTTAGGGTCCACTCCTGCTTTAAGGGCACAAAGCAACTCCCCTTCAGTGCAAACATCAATACTTAACCCAATCTCGTGAAGTGTTTTTGCAACATAAGTAGATAAAAATGCTTTTGCTGCATAATAAACAGTTGTCGGCTTTGCTAAAGATTGATCTTTAAGCTTAGAAAAACTATCTAAAAATTCCTTAGCACGACTTTTTAAATCTGTTTCATCCATTACGAAGATTGGCGTCGCGTATTTATTGGCTATTTGCGTTACTGGAACATCACCAATTTGTATTTCACCGCGTGAATTTCTACGGGCTGACTGCGGCCAAATATTTGCAGCTAGTGCATTTAGCTCGCCAGAGCTAGGAGTTTTTGGTACACCTGGCTGCGAAATAACGTCGCCATGGCGAGGTCCGGCTGGGTGTGCACGCATGAGACAAGGTTAGTGCACAGCTAAATGAATCTGCTCTCTAACCAAAAGTTACAGAACGCTTCTTTTTCTCGTTGAAGAGTAGTACCCAAACTTGGCCAACATCCATGCTAAACGGTTTACCATCAACAAAGTAACTAGTTCCACCCTTAAGGCGATCTCTCACCCAAGTTGCTTCATAGCGCTTTCCATTTCGCAAAATGATTGCCGCGCCACTACCTACGGTATGAACGCGTGGGGTTTTACCTGCAATCTGTCGAGTAAATTGCACAACAACTGTTTTCGCAACGACGGGTGTGCCATTTGCGGCATCGCTTTGGGCTTTGCCGTCCAAGGCAATTCGATAACCCGATCCCGTCCAAGTACCACTGACGCTAGCTGCTGGCCATCTAACTCTGAATGAATTCGTACCTTTTCCACCACTTGGGTTTGAGCGACTAAAAGACAAACCGATGTCTTGAGCTTGACTGATGCCAGATTTATTTCGTACCGCTTGTTGCAAATTAATCATTAAGTTGTGGGGTATGCGCTTTGCCCGAGTTCTAAACATTCCACGGGTTTGTGATGGTCCCATTGGAACCCATGACTTTGCAGCGTTAATTCTTTTAATCAAAACTCTGTTGGCGCCGCTATAGACTAAGCCAGGATTTCCGTATTGACGCAGAATATCTAAGTCACTCAATCTTGCACTTCGAACTGGGCCAACCACTTTGGGGAACTTGCTGTTAAACATTGCTGCAATTCTGGTCAAACCACCTTCTACTTGATACACATAAACCAAATCAGCTTGATATAAACCGGTATGCGGACGTGCCGGACCAACGTTATCTATTTTTACCATTACTACTGGCTGGCCGCCTCCACCTGGTAGTCCAGAAAGTGGGCTTGAATCATCAGCAGCTTTTGCTGGTGTCGTCAATGTCGCCAGCATAAAAAGTGAGACGAGTATGGCAAAAAGTGATTTCAGTTTTTTCATGAATGAGAGACTAGATTACTTCTCAAAAGAATCCAAGACCAACCTGCTACATTTTTTCAGGCGCTAAAACTCCCAGTAAATCTAGGGCATTTGCTAATACTTGTCTGGTGGCGCTAGAGAGTAATAGACGCGCAATTGTTAACCCAGTCACTTGCTCATCTTCTCTAGGCAATACTCGGCATGAATCATAAAATCGGTGATAAACACCAGCTAGTTCTTCAGCGTAACGAGCAATCCGGTGTGGTTCGCGAAGTGCTGCACTTATTTTTACTATTTGTGGATATTCAGCCAAGGTTTTAACTAGATCGCTCTCTTTGTCGTCTATTAAAATCTCGGGCACAAAATCTGTAAGTGCAAATTCAATTCCTCGCTCTTTTGCAGCACTTAGTAAGGTGCTCAACCGTGCATGGGCATATTGCACGTAAAAAACCGGATTATCATTAGTGTGCGAGGTTAATAGGTTTATATCTAAAGTTAAAGGTGAATCAGCTGGATATCGGCTAAGCGTGTATCGCGCAGCATCTACACCCACTTCTTCAACTAAATCTTCTAAAGTGATGATGTTTCCTGCCCGTTTGGATAATTTAACTTCTTGACCATCTTTAGTCATTTTGACTAACTGGCCAATCAAAACCTCAATATTTTTTTCACTGTCGTCACCTGCGCATGCCGCCACCGCTTTCAAGCGATTCACGTATCCATGATGATCCGCCCCTAGAAGATAGATATTCACGTCCATTCCCCGGCGACGTTTATCAACGTAATATGCAGTATCCGATGCAAAATAGGTGTATTCACCGTCTGCTTTGATTAAGACTCGGTCTTTATCATCAGAAAAATCAGTAGTTCTTAACCAAAGGGCTCCGTCTTCTTCAAAAACATGTCCATGTCCTTTGAGAACTTGAATACCTTTTTCTACCGCCCCAGATTCATGTAACTTTCTTTCTGAATACCAAACATCAAAAACTGTCCTAAAAAGATTTAATACTTCTTGTTGCTGCGCCAGTTGCAATTTATAACCAGCTTCACGAAATGCAATCAAACCTTCATCTTCAGGCAGCTTAACGAGCTCAGGGTCTTGTTCAACAATTTTGTTTGCTAACTCTTTTATATAAGCTCCGTGATAACCATCTTCAGGAATGCTTTTACCAAGAGCTGCTGCCTGAATTGATTCACCAAACTTATCCATTTGAATTCCACGATCATTGATATAAAACTCTTTTACTACCTCAGCACCTGCTGCCATTAGTACTCGCGCCAGGCAATCTCCTACGGCCGCCCAACGGGTATGACCTAAATGCAGGGGCCCAGTTGGATTAGCGCTAATAAATTCAACATTTATTTTTAATCCTGCTAAATCTTTATTAGTTCCGTAGCTTTCTTTCTGCTGCAATATTTCTCGCACCAACTCTGCTTGCGATCCTTTGGCTACTTTGAAATTTATAAATCCCGGGCCAGCAACACTCATACTTTCTATTTCTGTAACGCTTTTTAATTGAGAAATTACAAGTTCCGCCACTTTGCGAGGCTGGTGCTCAGCTCTCGCTGCTAAGAGCAGTGCCACATTGGTCGCGTAATCACCAAAATCTGGATTTTTTGGACGCTCGATTTTGATCTCTAATTCCGGTGCTTCCGGTAAGGCTCCACTGGCAGCTAGTTCTTTGATTGCCCAACTAACTTTTTCGCCGAGTTCTTCTGGAGTCATGAAGGTAGTTTAGGGTTTAATTTTGCAATTCTATTGTTTGCCATAGGCTTATTCTCATGTGGAAAATTGCCATTCAACCTAGGTGGATTCTTTTTCATGCATTAGTTCTTGGTGCCACCTACACCTGTTTTCGATTAGGTAATTGGCAGTGGGATGCGAGATTCGAAGCAGATGGAACAACCTGGAGTCTGCAAAATACTTTCTATGCACTTCAGTGGTGGTTTTTTTCGGCATTCTTTCTTTGGTTTTGGTTCAAATTTTTCAAAGATGAGCAAAAGGCACAAGATAAAAAACAAGCAGAAAAGGAACTTTCTTGATAGGTAAATCGCTACGCCGATTCCAAATTATTGCCTGGATTGCAGGGTTAGTTTTGATCGCTTTCACAATTGAAATTACTGTGAAGTACACCTTGGGGCCAGAGATTCCCTGGTTTGCTCAGCTTCATGGTTTCGTCTACATGGTCTACTTGGCATTAGCATTTGATCTTTCTCGAAAAGCGAACTTCAATTTGAGGCAAACTGCAGCAATCTTGTTGGCCGGCACAATTCCCTTACTCTCTTTTTATGCTGAACGTTGGGCGACTCGGCAAATAAAAGCTTGACCTTCTACGCTTAAACGCCCCGCCTCCGTAGCTCAGGGGATAGAGCAGTGGCTTCCGGAGCCATGTGCGCAGGTTCGATTCCTGCCGGGGGCACAAGATTAACTTGGCGAAATCTCTAGTAACTTCCCGCTGTCTGTTGTTGCAACTACTAAGCCAGTGTTACTAACTTCTAGTCCCCTAATTCGTTCGTTGACTTTAATAAAATCTTGAGCAGTTGGGTGCAAATCATTATTTAGATAAATCCTTACTAAAGATTCTTCACGCAAAGTGCCCATTAACAATTGTCCTGACCAACGCTTCCAGTTTGAATTTATAGGTAGCTCTACTAGATCTGTAGGTGCGATAGATGGCACCCAATACATCATGGGTTTTTCATAACCTTCATGAGTATTTATCTTGTCAGGAATTATGTAATCGCCTGGTGAATATTCAGTGCCAAGTGTTACAAATGGCCAACCATAATCAGTATTGGCCTTAATTAAATTTAATTCATCTCCACCACGTGGGCCATGTTCTGAAGTTAAAAGATACTTATTTCGATAAAGAACAATTCCTTGTGCGTTCCTATGGCCCAAAGTAATCTTTTCATTTTCATTTTGTGAAATCCTAAATACAGAAGTTAGATCCCCACGGGCTTCACGATTCAATAATTGACGAAAGCCTAAATCCCCCACGGTCAAGTAGGCGCTATTTTCGTCAATTTTTTGCATCTTGCCAGAGGCATGCTGAACTGCGCTAATTGGAACGCATGGGTCCGAGGTAAACCAAGTACCTTGGGTTTGAACTTCTTTTTCAACTAAATCAATTTCTACAAGATCAACTTGTACCCTCACACAATTTGCTGGTGCTTGAAGCTTGGGAAAAGAAACCAAAGCTTTAATGTCTGATGCACTTTCAACTAACGGCTCAATATCTGTAATAGCAAAACGAGCGTCATTTGTTGCCTGCTGTGAAAAAACAGCACCTAGGTTTGTTAATTGTTTCATCTGGGTGTCGTAAATAAAAATTTGATTTCCGTTATTGCCCCCGCCAAGTAAATAATCCCCATTTTGCAAAATAGCTAAAGCGGCTCCACGAGTAGTGGTACCTGACTTTACTTGAGCAGCTATCAGCTCCCTTGCCTGAACGTTAAGCGTTAATCCGCGAGAAATAATTTTGTAATTTTCAAATGCAAAAGTGTTAGCAGGTGATAATAGGGAAAACCCGGCGAGAAAGGCAGCAATTAGAATTTTTCTCATTTTTTAACGCTATTACAAAAAACAAATTTAAACAATTTTTAATTGCTTTTTTACTTCCCCAAATTCGGTTACAGGTGAAAGGCAGCTAAAATTTCGACATAGATAAACAGTTGGTTTACCATCAATCTCAAATCGATCTTGAAGCAAATCGGTCGCACCAGCGTTGCCCACGCTCAAAACCCAGCCAGCACGTGGACTTTGCCAAATGATTTTGTGTAACTCACTGCCTGGTTTGCCAACTAAAGCGATTTCTAACGGACCATCCAGCAGCGCTTCTAGCTGACAAAGATAGTGTGCAGCAAATCGAGGGCTAGTTTCAATTTTTGTCAGCTGTTCATTTATTAAATCTTCTGCGATACTAATTAACTCACGGTCATTTATACTCGTCCCAAAATTAATTAATGCTTCTGCTGCTAATGCTAGCGCTGACGGGTAGGCATTATCCGTGCCGTCTCTGGTTTTAGTAATTGGCATCTCCTGCGTAGTTTCAACATCATAAAAAATTTTTTGATCTCTAAATCGATTTAGAATTTGCTTCATTAAGAATTTTGATTTTTTAAAATAAATTGTTTCCCCTGTTGCAGCGTGAGCTTTTAAGCACGCAGTAACTAAACTTGCCCAGTCTTCTAGCAATCCAGAAATGGCATTAGTTACACCATCTTTGCTGATTCGATATAGCTTATCTTCAACTAGGTGTGTTGCTAATAAATAATCTAAGGCTGCTATCGCCCGTTTAGTCCATTCTTGCTTTCCAAAAATTTCTCCGGCCTCTATTAGATTTACTATCGCCCAGCAATTCCATGACAGAATAACTTTTTCATCCCTCATGGGTCTGATTCTTTTTTGTCTCTCGCGAATTAGAATCTCTTTTACTTTTTGGTAGCGAACGAGGTCACTTGGTTCTTTGCGACGCTGCAGCACTGACAATCCAGCTTCAAATGTGCCAGCTTCAGT
>JAYPCW010000030.1:0-14258 GCA_038124905.1 Candidatus Nanopelagicales bacterium
TTGCGTCGCCCCATTCTTCTCTCACTTGGTGAATATCCGAATGACAGATACCAGCATAAAGAATTTCTATTTGCACATCGTTAGGTTTTAAGTCACGTCTTGAAAATTCATAAGGAACTAAATCTGCTTTAGGTTTTAGAGCGGCATAGCCTTTAACTTGCAATTTTTACTCCTTAAATCTTTCTTAAGCGCGCCCGAAGGGATTCGAACCCCTAACCTTTTGATCCGTAGTCAAATGCTCTATCCGTTGAGCTACGGGCGCTCGGTTTCGTACATTACTTACCTGGCGGAGGCGGAGGGATTTGAACCCTCGTGGAGGTTTTATCCCCCTCCCGCTTAGCAGGCGGGTGCCATGGACCGGACTAGGCGACGCCTCCAGGCGCGGAGGGCGTGGGATTTGAACCCACGAGGAGCGTGAACTCCTACCGGTTTTCAAGACCGGCGCCATCGGCCACTAGGCGAGCCCTCCTCGGACATTCTTTCATTGATGGATGAAGCAGGGTTAGGCCGGTGCATGCGAGACTAGAGGCAAATGCAAATTGTGATTATTCCTGCTCGTGGTGGCAGTAAAGGAATTAAAAGAAAAAATCTGGCCTTAGTCGGCGGAATTAATTTACTTGAGCGAGCAGTAAGAAGCGCTGGTAGCGCTGAAGTTGATCTAGTTATTGTTTCAACTGACGATGACGAGATTGCTTCTGTTGCAAAATCACTAGGTTGCCAAGTTCATAGGCGAAGTAGTAAAAATTCATCGGACACTTCATCTAGTGAAAGCGTGATATTAGAAGTTATCAAAGATTTAGGAAGTTCTTGGAGCGACCAGACTGCAATTGCGTTGGTTCAAGCAACATCACCATTTATTTCACCAAAAACGATAAAAGAATGTATGAAAATTGCTTTAAGTGGCAAAGTTGGTTTTTCTGCTGCTAGCACTCATAGATTCGTTTGGCAAAAAGAAAAAAACTGGCTACCACTCGGGCACCCCATGGATTATCGCCCGCGCCGTCAGGAGTTACCTGAAACAGTTGTGGAGTCGGGTGCGGTTTATGCATTTAGAAAAAAAGAATTTTTAGAAAAACAGTATCGTTTTTGTGCAGCCGCGGTGCCAGTTTATGTTGAACCTTATACAGATATAGAAATAGATGATGAGAACGATTTAGAATTAGCAAATTTGCTGGCAGCAAGATTTGAAATTGAAAAGAATTTTAAGATTACTAAAAGCTATAAACCAAAAATAATTTTTACAGACTTTGATGGTTGCTTAACAGATGACACCGTTAAATTAAATTCAAATAATGTAGAAGAAGTTACGGTTAATCGTAAAGACGGCTTGGCAGTTTCAAGATTAAAAAAATTAGGCATTGAAGTTTTAATTACTAGTAAAGAAAAAAATAAAGTTGTTGCGCTACGCGGTGAAAAATTAGGAATTGAAGTAATGCAAGGCTTAGACGACAAAGTCGCAGCGATAGGTGAGTTTTTAAAGTCAAGAAAGTTAAGTTGGAGCGATACCTGGTACATCGGTAATGACATCAATGACTTAGGAGCTATGGCTAAGGCGGCACTTAGTTTTTGCCCAGCTGATGCGTCATACGAGGCAAGAAGCGTTGCCTCGGTAGTGTTATCAAGAAGAGGCGGAGAAGGCGTTTTAGCTGAAATCGCTTCTTATTTAGAGAGGCGAAAATAAATGGCGATTAAGCCCGTACAGGTTGGCGATCGTTTGGTTGGTCCCGGCGAACCGGTTTACATCATCGCTGAAATAGGGATTAACCATAACGGCGATATGAAAATTGCTAAAGATTTAATTGAAATGAGTGCCAAAGCTGGAGTGGACGCCGTCAAATTTCAAAAACGAACTCCTGAATTATGCGTACCTGAAGACCAAAGAAATGTAATGCGCGAGACTCCCTGGGGCACTATGTCTTATATGGACTATCGCTACAAAGTTGAGTTTGAAGAAAAAGAATATAAAGAGTTAGCAGATTTTGCTGCGGGGTTTAAGGTGCAATTGTTTGCCTCACCTTGGGATGTGGTGAGTGTTGATTTTCTGGCAAAAATGAATCATCCAGTTATAAAAATAGCTTCAGCTTCAATCACTGATAAGGAATTACTCAAAAAAGTAGCGGACTCAGGTTTACCCGTGATTATGTCTACAGGAATGTCAACTATCGAGCAGATTGATGCAGCTGTTGAGTTATTGCCTAAAGACAGATTAATGATTGCTCATGCTACGAGCTCATATCCTTGTGAACCTGATGAATTAAATTTAAAAATGATTCCCGTGTTAGCAGAGCGTTATCAAGTTCCAATTGGTTATTCCGGTCATGAAACTGGTTTGCAATCAACGGTGGCCGCAGTGGCACTAGGCGCTACTTTTGTGGAGCGACATGTCACGCTAGATCGCGCAATGTGGGGTAGTGATCAAGCAGCATCGGTAGAGCCATCTGGTTTACAGCGATTAGTTCGAGATATTCGGGTAGTTGAGCGCGCTATGGGTGACGGTGTTAAAAAAGTTTATGAAAGTGAACTAAAACCCATGCGAAGGTTAAGGCTTAAGTAATTTTCAATGGAACTTCTTCTACCAGTTGATCAAGTAGCCTCAATTGCTTTGACGATAGCTATAGTGTCAGTTGTTTTTAGTTTAGGTTTATTAATTTGGATATTACGTTTAAAAAAGAAGCTACTAATTTTGCAAAAAAGTGGCGATAAAGACACTTTTCTAGGTGCGGTAAATAAATACGTTGAAAAAATGCAAAATATTGCTACAGAGCAAGCCAAAATTAACAAAGCTTTGGTTAAAGATGATCAAGCATTGCAGGCGCAAATTGATGAAATCAAAGAAGCCATGACCTATGTGGTGTCACGAGTGGCCACTGTGCGTTATGACGCTTTTAACAATATGGGCGGGCAAATGTCTTTTTCTACCGCGATGCTAAATGATTTGGGCGATGGAATTGTTGTAACAGCAATAAATGGAAGAAGTGAAACTAGAACTTATATTAGAAATATAAAAAATAAAAAATGTGATGTTGAGATTTCACGCGAAGAAGCCGAAGCAATTAATAAAGCTATGGCTAACTAGTTAAAGTAATTAAACTAGCTTCTGGTTTGCAAAAAAATCTAACTCTAGTAAACGGTGCAGTTCCTAATCCTGCAGAAACATGTAGCCAAGACTTATTTTTATAATTATGTAAGCCTTTAGCAAGTTCAGCTGGTAGGTCACAATTAGTTACTAAAGTGCCATAGATTGGCAAACAAATTTGACCACCGTGGGTATGGCCAGCAAGAATTAAATCAGCTTCAATATTTGAGTAAGTATCAAGCACTCTTAAGTAAGGAGCGTGCGTTAGGCCAAGTAATAAATCTGCGGTATTTGACTTTGGGTGGTTTACCGTATTTAAGTCATCCAAATCATAGTGTGCGTCGTCAACACCTCTTACATCAAATTTTGTATCTTTAATTTGAATTTCTGTAGACTTATTGCTTAGCCATTGCCAACCAGCTAATTCAAATAGATTTTTTAAATCTTTCCACGGCAATTCTTTACCTTTGTGTCTTTTGCCATCATCTTTAAGTAAATACTTAGCTGGGTTTTTAAGTTTGGGTGCGTAATAATCGTTTGATCCAGGAACAAAAAAACCTGGCTTTTCAAAATACTTTTCCAGAGCAGTTATTACATTTGGGATGCTATTTTGACTTGACCAGACATCCCCGGTGATAACGACTAGATCAGGGTCAACTTCTAACTGGTTTAACCAAGTAGGCAATTTTTTTTGCCAAGGGGAGAGATGTAGGTCTGATAGATGGAGAATTTGGATTGGTCGATGGTTGGCAGGTAGGAGCTTTACTTGGTGCTTACGAAGTTGATAGTTTCTCACTTCATAACCCCAGGCGTAGGCCAAAGCCGCAGAGGAAAGGGTAAAGGCAGTTTTTACCAATGGTGCAATCACCTATTTATCGTTGCATGAGGTTGCCCTTGCATTGCCATGTGGCCTGGTAAGAGAGAATTGAGCCATGTCATTAAAAAGTCAATTACAAAGCGATTTATCGGTGGCCATCAAAGCTAAAGATCAAACCGTTAGCGGCACTTTGCGCCTTGCGCTATCGGCAATAACCACCGAAGAGGTAGCTGGAAAGCAAGCTCGCGAATTAAGCGATGCTGAAGTAGTGAGTATTTTGGTAAAAGAATCCAAAAAGCGCAAAGAAGCTGCAGAGGCGTTCACCGCGGCAAATCGTCAAGAATTAGCAGATAAAGAATTAGCTGAATTAAAAGTTTTAGAAAAGTATTTACCAACTCCATTAACTGATGCTGAAGTTGATGAAATTATCAAATCAGCTATTGCTGAAGCTGCCGAGCAAGGCAACACTGGCATGAAAGCAATGGGAGTTGTCATGAAAATAGTTCAACCAAAAACTGCCGGCAGATACGATGGATCAAAAATTGCCGCGATGGTTAAAGAAGCTTTAGCTTAATCTAAAACTTCGCCTTCTACTTCTGGCTCTGCAACAGGTTCAATAGGTAGCCCAGTTTCAGGATCAATCACAACTTCTACTGGTTTATTAACCACCGGGCCAATGCCTGGATCATTCTTTGCAAATTTTGGCTCGAGATTAAAAGACTTTGCTGGCACTCCATCTAAAGCACCAAGCATTGCTTCGCGCCAAATTGGGCCGGGGATCGAAGAACCAAAAACTTGTTTATAGAAAGTGCCATTAATTTCTAAATTCTTTAGCGGGTAACGAAAGCCTCCGCGAGGATCTCCTACCCAAACTGCCGCGGCAAGATCTGGAGTCATACCTACGAACCAAACCGCAGCTGAATCGTTAATAGTTCCGGTTTTTCCACCAGCAGGGCGACCTAAAGTCATACGACCACCAGTGCGGCCAGCAATTGGTCCATCAATCACGTTTATAAGTAACTGAGCTACATTGTCGGCGACATCAGGTGAAAGCACGGTGCGACAAGGACTTTGATTTGTTGCAATCACTTCACCTGTTCTAGATTCAATTTTTGTATAAATAATTGGTGGGCAATATGTACCGCTATTTGCAAAAGCACCAACTGCTGAAGCCATCATTAATGGAGTTACCGGGGCGCTACCTAAGGTGAACGAAGGAACTCGTTCTAATTTTTCTCCGTTTCCACCACGCACTCCCAGTGCTTCGGCAATTTCGGCTGGGCGGCAAAGCCCGGTTAGTTCAGATAAGCCAACGAAGTAAGTGTTAACCGAAAAAGCAGTTGCCCGGTTCATATCAAAGTAACCATCGCGAGTTGAGTTTCTAACGGTGTAAGGCTCGAATTTAGGAGCCCCAACTTCGCAAGCTACAAAGTTTTCAAAGGTTTTTGGGCTGGTGGCATCTAACTTTGTTCCAGGCCCATAGCCCTGCTCAATCGCTGCGGCAGCGGTAAATATTTTGAAGGTAGAGCCAGCTTGCATTCCGCTTGTTCCACCAAGTGCTGCTTCTACGTTGTAGTTGTAAGTGGTGTTTCCGATTCCCTCAGTGCCCCAACGGCGGTTTTGGGCCATGGCACGAATTTCACCGCTAACTGGATCAACCATGCTGATTGCAGCTGCCTTCAAACTTGGATCTTCAATCGGAATATATTTTTCAACAGCTTCTTGAGCAGCTTTTTGAGCTTTTAAATCAAGAGTTGTGTAAATAGTTATGCCAGATTCGCGCAAGAATTTATCTCGCTCTTCTAAAGTGGCACCAAAAGTCACATCGTTTCTAATTCTTTGAACAACGTAATCACAGAAAAATGGAGCAACTGAAGCTGTGCAGCCGTTTCTAATTGGGGTTGGGTTTAAGTAAGTTCTTACAGATGTGTCTTTATATTTTTCTAGATCGCTTTCAGTGATATATCCAAGGGTAAACATCCGATCTAAAACTTGATTTCTTCGGCGGTCAGAGCCTTCAGGATTTCTTAGTGGGTCATGCGCAATTGGTTGCTGGACAACTCCTGCCAAAGTTGCAGCTTCTAGTGGATTTAGATTTTTAGAACTTTTTGAAAAATATCTCTTAGCGGCAGCCTCAACACCATGAGCGCCGGCACCAAAATAAGAAATATTTAAATAACCTTGCAGAATTTCATCTTTAGTATTGGTTCTCTCTACGGCTAATGCGTAACGCATCTCTCGCAACTTTCGTGCGTAGGAAGTCTCTCTAGCAGCAGCAGCTTCTTCCGGAGAATTAGCAGATAGAACTAAAACATTTTTTACATATTGCTGAGTAATGCTAGAACCACCTTGTACTACACCGCCAGCAATGGCGTTTGTAAAAAAAGCTCTGGCCGTACCACGAATGTCGATTCCTCGATGTTCATAGAATCTTGAATCTTCAATTGCTAGTACCGCGAGTTTCATCCACTCCGAAACGTCATTGATGTTTACTTCAATTCGATTTTGTTCGTAAAGATCAGCAATTAAAGTTCCATCAGCAGCGAGTATGCGTGTGCTTTCAGGTAGCGGAGGTTGTTGCAAATTAATTGGCAAAGTATCTACAGCTAAAGAAGCTTGTTCCACAGTGCGGGTCGCTAAAGCTAAAGCAGGCAAAGTGGCAACTGCAAGCAAAAGTCCAGAAATTAGGCTAACTGCCAATACTGGAACCAAAATGACAAGCGGGTTCGCCGGCAATTTTCTAATGATTTTGCGCTTTTTTCTCATCCGTCTCAAGAATAAAGAAAACACTCCAGGCAGACCATATGGGGCGCGGGGATTTGAGGAAAATACCCTCCCACCTCTGGATTTATCTTGGCCTAGGGACTATTTTCTCTGTGTTAGTTCAATCAGAAAGGTCTTTTGAATGCTCGGTGAAGTTTGGGCTGAAACAGCCGCTTGTCGACAGCTAAAGAATCCTGATGACATGTTCGTGCAAGGGGCTGCACAACACCGAGTTAAAAATCTTTGCAACCAATGTCAGGTTAGAAACGAGTGCTTAGCCGAAGCTTTGGATAATCAAACTGAATTTGGCGTGTGGGGCGGAATGACTGAAAGAGAGCGCAGAATTTTATTGAGACGTCGCTCAGACATCTCTTCTTGGAAAGACCTATTGAAATTTTCTAGAGCTAAATTTGATGAAGTAACAAATGCTCGCAGAAGTCGCGTGAGATAGAGTTTTATTTATGACTAAATGGGAATACATCACAGTACCGGTATTAGTTCATGCAACCAAACAAATTTTAGATAACTGGGGCTCAGAGGGCTGGGAGTTAGTGCAGATCATTCCAGGAATGAATCCAGAAAATTTAGTTGCATACTTTAAGCGACCAATCGAGGGTTAATGAGCAAGATAGAAGAAAAATTAAATTCTTTAGGAATTCAATTACCAGAGCCAGCAAAACCACTTGCTGCTTATATTCCAGCAAAGCAAACAGGAAACTTAGTTTTTACTGCCGGGCAATTGCCACTTGTTGAAGGCAACTTAGTTGCGACTGGTTTATTAGGTAGAGATATTGATGTCGAGGATGCTAAGGCTGCCGCACAAATTTGCGTGGTAAATGCGCTTTCAGCAGTGAAGGGTGTAATTGGAGATTTAGACAAAATTAAGCAAGTAGTTCGTGTTGTTGGTTATGTGGCTAGCACGCAAGAATTTACTCAGCAACCAGCCGTGATTAACGGAGCAAGCGAATTACTACTTGAAGTTTTTGGCGATGCAGGTCGACATGCACGAAGCGCGGTTGGCGTTGCAGTACTTCCATTAAATGCAGCAGTTGAAGTCGAACTAACTGTCGAGATTTAAATTAACCAGCGCGGCGGCTAAGTCGTTCTGTCTCCACCAAGAGAACTGCTCTTGGTTCAAGTTTTACCCAACCTCTTTGAGCAAACTCTGCTAATGCTTTATTAACAGTTTCGCGAGAAGCACCGACTAATTGGGCGAGCTCTTCTTGAGTCATATCGTGAGCGACATAAAGACCATCGTCTCGGCGACTTCCAAACTTTTCGCTTAATTCAAGTAGCGCTTTGGCTACTCGACCAGGAACATCTGAAAAGACTAAGTCCGCTAGAGCGTCATTGGTCCTTCTTAAGCGCTGGGCTAGTGATTTAAGGAGTTCTTGAGATACCCCAGGCCTTCCGCTTAACCAAGGGCCGAGGTCTTCATGGCCAAGTCCTAAAACTTTGGAATCAACAATTGCGGTGGCGGTTGCAGTACGTGGCCCTGGATCAAAAAGCGATAGTTCACCGAACATTTCACCTGGCCCCAGCACTGCTAAAAGGCTCTCACGACCATCAGATGAAGCGGTGCCGAGTTTTATCTTTCCTTCAACAATTACGTAAAGATGTTCTCCTGGGTCTCCCTCCACAAAAAGCTCATCGCCACGAGAAATCTTTATCTCAACCATGGTTGCACGAAGTGCACTGGCGGCTTCATCATCTAATGCGACAAAGAGTGGAGCTTGTCGAAGGATCTCTTCCATTTTTCACCTTTTTTAGCGTGTAACTGCGGCCAAGTTTATCAGCGAAGTAGTCTTGTTTCTATGCCGGTAAAAAGTTCTAAGCAAAATCTTGGTAAAAAACCGATTAATTTTAAGAGTGAGACTTTCCAAGACAAGCAAAAAAGGGCGATGGATATTTATCGGCGGCTAAAAAAACTTTACCCAAATGCTCACTGTGAACTTAATTTTAAAAATCCGCTTCAGCTCTTAGTAGCAACCATTTTGGCAGCACAATGTACCGATAAGCGAGTAAATAAAGTAACGCCAGCTTTGTTTAAAAAGTATAAAAATGCCGAGCAATTTGCTTCAGCTAATCGTAAAGAGCTAGAAGAGTTGATTCAGTCAACAGGCTTTTATCGAAACAAAGCTACGAGTATTTTGAATATGTCTCAAAAAGTTTGTAATGAATACGGTGGTCAGATCCCTGATGAGATGGATGTGTTGGTTAAGTTACCTGGGGTTGGCAGAAAAACCGCAAATGTACTTTTGGGTGAAGCTTTTGGTAAGCCTGGAATAACGGTTGATACTCACTTTGGAAGATTAAGTAGAAGATTTGGTTGGACCAAACAGACAGATCCGGTAAAGGTTGAATTTGAAATTGCGGAGTTAATAAAGCCAAAATATTGGACGGAGCTTTCGCAATTGATTATTTGGCACGGAAGAAGACGCTGTCATGCCAGAAAACCCGCTTGTGGTGCTTGTTCACTGGCAGAATTGTGCCCGTCTTTTGGTGAAGGTCCAACTGACAAAATAACTGCAGAAAAACTAGTGAAACCGGATTCTGATTTTCAATGAGCATATTTGATATCGGCGTAATTGCCGCAGGAATTTTATTTGGGTGGAGTGGATTTCGAAGAGGTTTAATTAGAACTGTTTTTGGAGTTATCGGATTAGTAGTTGGCGCTAGCTTTACGATTACGTTTTTACCAAGAATTTTAGAATATTTTGAAATTACAGACTTACCTTTTAGACCGTATTCCGGTTTATCAATCGTGATATTTGGTGCGAGCTTAGGTGCATTTATTTTTGGAAAAGTTGCTGGCTTACTTCGGGGTGCTTTGTTTATCTTTCCATTTTTAAGATTTTTTGATGCGCTAGCTGGATTATTGGTTGCTATAGCTGCAGTCATGGTGGCAACTTGGACTTTAGCCAGTGCGATTTTGGATGTAAGAAGCGAAACACTTGCCCGTCAAGTCGAGCAATCGATTATTTATCAAATTCTTGATGAAAACATGCCGGAGCAACTAAAACGATTCCCAGAATTTTTACAAGGTGCAATTAATGCCTCGCCACTTCCGGGAGTTTTCTCTAATTTGATGCAAGCGGTGGACACCGCAGCTCCAGAAGTAACACCGATCCCCACGCCTGACTTAGTGCTTACGGCAACTAAATCAGTAGTAAAAATTGATGGAATAGCTGAAAGTTGTAACGCGGCAATGACTGGAACCGGTTTTTTGGTCGGGCCAGAGCGAGTAGTAACTAATGCGCACGTCGTAGCAGGGGTTGATGAGCCATTCGTTTCATTTGACCAAGGTGAAAGTTCTTACCAAGGTCGAGTAGTTGCAATTGATCGTGAGATTGATGCAGCTGTGTTGTATGTGCCAGGTTTAATCGGAAAACCTTTATCTTTTATTGGGCCAGTTGAAATAAATGATTCAAGTTTTATTGCTGGATTTCCAGGGGGAAGAGGTTTGAGTGTAAGTAACGCGGTAATTGCAGCAAATTTTTCTGCCAGCGGAAAAGATATTGATAATCAAGGTGAAGTAATTCGAGAGGTTATTGTTTTTGGTGGGAAGGTACGTTCCGGCAACTCTGGTGGGCCGTTATTGAGCACTGATGGGCAAGTTTATGGAGTAATTTTTGCTGCTGATGCAGTTCATGAAAACACGGGTTACGCACTTGCTCCAAGTGAAGTTGCACCGATGATTAGCCAAGCTGCAACAAAAGTTGATTCAGTAGATACTGGCGGGTGCGCAGCTGTTGATTAACTTAAGTCTTTAAATTTCTCGACAGTTGGTGGTAGTTCATCATCTTCTGAACGTACAAATTCTTGTTCTGGTCGTTTGATATTTTCTCTTAAGTAATCTCTAGTTTCGCGGGCTAGTCTACTAGCTTCCTTTGTGCCCTTCATTTTTTTGAAAGATTTCGTTCCGATTACCGAAAGAATTAATGCTAACACCACCATAAATACAGCAACTAGTAAAAATGCTGCCCAAGTTGGCAATCCCAGGGCAGCCAAGCCAAATGCGGCAGCAATTAGCAAAAACAGTAATGCGACATTAATCAATAAAAACGCCACAATAAATAAAGCGCTACCAGCAGTAAATTTCTTAAATGAATCTACTAAGCCCTCTTTTGCCAGCTGGATTTCTTTTTGAATAATCGTGGCAAGATCGTCAATGGATTGCAGAATTAATTGACGAATTGATTTTTCTTCGTTAGCCAAATTAATCCTTAATCTTCGCTTCCGCTGGTCATTCCTTGACTGATTAAATTCATGACAGTTGGGTCAGCCAAAGTTGTGACATCACCTAGTGTGCGATTTTCAGCAACATCACGTAGCAATCTTCTCATGATTTTTCCAGAGCGGGTTTTTGGTACTTCTGCAACGATCAAGATCTTCTTAGGTTTGGCAATGGCACCAATTTCTTTTGCTACGTGATCGCGCAGCTCTTTGACAGTATCGGGGCCTTCGGTAGCGCCTTGGCGCAAAATTACGAAGGCAACGATGGCTTGACCTGTCATTTCATCGGAAGCTCCAACAACGGCAGCTTCTGCCACCATCGGGTGTGAAACCAAAGCACTTTCTACTTCAGTAGTTGAGATGCGGTGTCCAGAAACATTCATCACGTCATCTACGCGACCTAAGACCCAAATGGCTCCGTCGTTGTCTAACTTTGCCCCATCACCGGCAAAGTAAACACCTGAATATTGAGACCAATAAGTTTCTTTGTATCGCTCATCATCGCCCCAAACTCCGCGCAGCATGCTGGGCCAAGGTTCGCGCAAAGTTAAGTAACCACCCTTGCCATTGCCTAGGACTTCACCTTTGTCATTAACAATTCCAGCAGAAATTCCAGGTAGCGGCTTCATGGCTGAACCTGGCTTTGCTTCGGTGATTCCAGGTAGCGGCGAAATCATGATTGCGCCGGTTTCGGTTTGCCACCAAGTATCAACGATTGGGGTTTTGTTTGACCCAATAACTTCGCGATACCAAATCCAAGCCTCTGGGTTAATTGGTTCACCAACCGAACCGAGCAAGCGCAAACTTGATAAATCATGTTTGGCCGGTAAATCGTCGCCCCACTTCATGAAAGTTCTAATTGCTGTTGGAGCGGTATAGAGAATTGAAACTTTGTATTTTTCAACTAGCTCCCACCAACGTGCTTTATGTGGAGTGTCCGGGGTTCCTTCATAAATTAACTGTGAAGCGCGATTTGCTAAGGGTCCGTAAACCACATAAGAGTGACCAGTAATCCAGCCCACATCTGCGGTGCACCAATAAATATCAGAGTCGGGTTTTAGATCGAAAACATTAAAGTGGGTGTAGGTAGCTTGGGTTAGGTAACCGCCAGAGGTATGCAAAATTCCTTTTGGTTTTCCAGTTGTTCCAGAAGTGTAAAGAATAAATAGTGGTGTTTCGCTATCAAAAAATTCTGGAGTATGCGAAGTTGATTGCTTATCAACTAAGTCATGCCACCAAATATCTTTTTCACCAAACTCAACTTCGTTTCCGCAACGCTTAACAACCAAAACATTTTCTACCGTTGGTGATTTTTGAACGGCTTCGTCTACTGCTGGCTTTAGCGCAAAGGCACTACCGCGGCGGTAACCGCCATCAGCTGTAATTACTAATTTGGCACTTGCGTCTTCGATACGACTGCGTAATGCTTCAGCACTAAAACCGCCAAACACCACTGAGTGAATGGCGCCGATTCGTGCGCAAGCCAACATGGCAATAGTTGCCTCTGGGATCATCGGCAAATAAATTGCAACTCGATCACCTTTTTTAATTCCTAATTCAATCAAGGCATTCGCCGCTTTAGAAACTTCATCTTTTAATTGTGAATAGGTAATTGTGCGTGTATCTCCAGGCTCACCCTCAAAATAAATAGCGATCTGATCTCCATGGCCTGATTCAACATGGCGATCTACACAGTTATAAGAAACATTTAGTTCTCCACCAACAAACCATTTAGCAAATGGAGCGTTTGACCAATCTAGAGTTTGATTCCACTTTTTGTGCCAAGTAAGACGCTCAGCTTGCATCTCCCAGAACTTAAGGCGATCTTTTTGCGCTAATTCATAGAGTTCAGGTTGCGCGTTAGCTTGGGCGGCAAAATCACTACTTGGTGGGTAGAGGCGACTTTCGGTCATTAAGTTTTCGAGTGATTCGCTATTCATCGCTTCTCCTCATCTGGGTTTAAAACCCAATTCCATCAGGTGGCCACCAGCCTAAGCAACCCTTATCCGCAAAGGGAATTCTGCATAGGCCGATTGGGTTATCCACAGAAATCTCAGCGCTCTTGCTAAGCGCCTGCCATTTTTTGCATGCTGAGGGCTCATAAAAGGAGATTTAATGCCACAGGTTTTGATTTCAATTAATGACCCAAAACTAAAAAGCGAAGTATCTGGCTTGATAGACGCTGCCGCACTCTCACAAACCATCGAGCCGCGGCAAGCCGACTTAGCAATTTATGAATTAGGAAAAGTTTTGCCTTTCAAATCTAAGACTCCCTTTGTGCTGGTAACTGATTCATCACCGAGTGCTGAAAATTACAAAGTTGCAATCAGACAGGGTGCTAGTGATTTATTGGAATTACCAAAAGAATCTGCTGGATTATTGCAAAAGTTAAGTGATTTAGAAAATAAAAAACAAACTAGAGCTAAAGCTATTGCAATAATTTCGGGCTCTGGTGGAGCTGGTGCTTCAACTGTTGCGGCAATGGCGGCCTGGGGATTAAAAAGAAAATTTCAAACGGTTTTAGTTGATCTTAATCCGCAAGCGGGTGGGATTGATGTTTTATTTGGTCAAGAGAGAAACGCCGCTTCACGGTGGAAGGATTTTGAAAATTCACACGGCGATATTCCAGTTAAAACATTTCAAAATGAGTTAATTTCAATCGAAGGATTGAGTTTAATAAGTCACAGCAGAGAGTACTCGCCCACTAACACCAAATTAAATAAAAAAGTTTTTAGTTCACTGCTGCAAGCTTTTGATTTAGCAATAATTGATACAGATATAGAAAACATCAGCGAATTAAATTTTCAAGAGGTGATTGTAGTTTGCACCAATACCGTTAGATCGGTAGCTGCATGTTTATGGAGAATTGCTGAAATTAGAAACCAAGGTTATAGCCCTAAGTTAGTGGTACGAGAAGTACCGGGTGGCGATGTCACACCTGAACAAATTTCACAAAATTTAAAAGTTGATTTATTTTCGGTAATCCAAACAGAAGTTCAATTACAAAAAGACATGGACCGGGGTAATTTTACTAATTCAAGAATAAAAAGTTTTAAAACTATTTCGCAAGCTTTTGAAAAGTTATTTGCTCAATGACTGAGCGCGATGAATTAAGAGAGCAAATCCAGCGGCGACTTGCGCTAGATAATCAAATGGTTACTTTAGGCACAGTTGCCGCGGCTTTACGCAGCGAAGGTGTGGTGTTGGGCCATGAAGCTTTGTTGGAGTTGGCTGAAGCAATTAAGTCTGATCTAACTGGACTTGGGATTTTGCAACCACTCTTGGCCGATAAATCAATTACTGACATTTTGGTTAATGGCCACAATCAAGTTTGTATCGATCGAGGTCACGGCGTCGAAGAGACAG
>JAYPCW010000031.1:0-12534 GCA_038124905.1 Candidatus Nanopelagicales bacterium
TGAGTAACGAAAAGCCCACTGCTAATTCCAGTGGGCTTTTTCGCATTAGAGCAAAACTCGCTTATGACGGTACAAATTATGCCGGCTTTGGCAAACAACCCGATCAAGTTTCTATTCAAGGCGAAGTTGAAAAATCTTTAAAACAAATTTTTGGCCAAACTATTAAAACTATCGCAGCTGGCCGAACTGATCGGGGAGTGCACGCCCGCGGTCAATGGCTCCATTTTGATTTATCAGAAAAATCTTGGCAAAAAGTTAAAGATCCAAAATATTCGCTTAATCAAGTCTTGCCTTCTGACATTCGAATTTTAGAAATTGAGAAGGTGAGTAGTGATTTTGATGCTCGCTATAGCGCGCTTTGGCGACGTTACACCTATTGGGTGGCCGATAAAACTCACCAGCTTGACCCACTTCGTCGGCATTATGTTTACCAATATGGATATAAATTAAATCTAACTAAGTTGAATGAGGCGAGTCACCTGCTAACTGGCTTGCATGACTTTGCTACCTATTGCAAACCAAGAGAAAACTCCTCAACAGTAAGAAATTTAATGCAGTTTGATTGGCAGATTATTGAAGGTTTGTATGTCGCTGAATTAAAGGCGGACGCTTTTTGTTATGGATTAGTAAGAAATTTAATTGGCGCGGTTTTACCTGCTGGAGGAGGCGCAATTGAAGTACTTGAGCCAAAGACTCGGTTAGATAAAAGGCAAAGAAGTGAGACGATCTTTCAAGCACCGGCAAATGGCTTAGTGCTTGAAGAAATTTCATACCCAGAGCCAAAATTATGGGCTGCCCAGTCAAAAATCACCAGAAACCCGAGAGTTCTACCCTCTATTTAACAAAGTTGTTTCTTAGGGCCTATTCTTTAGTTACTGAGTTTTAAGGAGTTGCCCATGCTTTCTGGCTTAAGAGGTCAAGAGTGGCTAATTATTCTTTTTATAATTTTGTTGCTTTTTGGTGCAAAAAAACTCCCAGAAATGGCTCGTGGTTTAGGTAGATCAGTCAGAATTCTTAAGGCTGAATCAAAAGCCGCCCAAGCTGAGCCAGAAAATGAAGAAAAGTCTGAGAAAGACGAAACCAAAAAAGAAGAGGCTTAAACTCTTTTCGATTCTTTAAGGGCATTTGAAAGTTGAGTGAAAATCAACCACAGCGCTTTAAAGAAATGTCGTTGCGCGAGCATCTACAAGAACTTAGAAAGCGTCTAACTACTGCAGCAATTGCCATTGTTATTGGCACAGTAATTGCTTGGTTTTTTTATGAAGAAATTTTTGGCTTTTTACGCCAACCGGTAGACAAAATTGTTAACGAAGCAATCGACTCAGGTCGCGATATTCGCTTAGTGCTAGGGGGAGTGCTTGATGCTTTCTCCTTGCAAATAAAAATCTCACTCGTTGCCGGAATGCTAATTACTAGCCCAGTTTGGTTATTGCAGATTTGGCGTTTTATTACCCCGGGGCTTTATCGTAAAGAAAAGCTATGGTCTTACTTTTTTGTTTCGATCGCCGCACCCCTTTTTGCCGCGGGTGCCTATTTGGCCTATACGGTTTTACCTTTCGGCTTAGATTTACTTTTTGGTTTCACTCCTATTGGGGTAGGTAACTATGTGCCAGTTAATACTTATTTAACTTTTTATCTTCGAATGGTATTCGTCTTTGGTGTGGGCTTTTTAATACCGCTAATTTTAGTTATTTTAAATTTTGTCGGTTTACTTGAAGCCAAAACCATAATTTCAAAATGGCGTATCGTCGTACTGTTAGTTTTCTTATTTGCCGCGATTGCTACCCCGACAGGCGATCCAATAAACATGTCACTGTTAGCGGCTCCAATTTTGCTCTTGATTGCCGTTGCCGCGGGAATTGCTTGGTTAAACGACAAGCGTCGCGCCCGTCGGGGTGAAAAAATTAATTTTGACGAGCTTGATGATGAAGAAGCATCGCCCTTAAACGATTAAAAACTAATATCTAGATCTCTTCTTCCAGCATTAAATTTATTTATCGGTGCATCTGATTTATAGCCAACTGAAACACCCACTATTAATTTGTAATCTTCTGGTATTTCAAAGTTTTTTCTAATAGGTCCAGCCCAGGTAGCTAACGTGCCTTGGGCGCAAGTTCCTAAACCGTGAGCTTCGGCTGAAAGCATAAAAGATTGCAAGAAAATCCCTGCATCTAAAACTGAATATTCACGCATTTTGCTATGTACAAAAACAAAAATCGCACATGGTGCATTAAAAAACTCGTAGTTATGACGCCACCAAAGCTCTCGCCCCTTGGCATCATCACGCTTGATCCCTAAAAACTCATAAATTGCTTTGCCGGTAGCTACCCGAAATTTTTGAAGCCGAGGAGGATATTTGAAGTAAGTTCGATAATCTCCATCAGGCCAACCAGGGCGAGTGAAAAAGAGTTTTACCTTTTGCCATTTACCACCAACCACGGCAGGGTAAGCGATATCAAAAAGTTCCAGCAATTCTTTTTTGATGAGCTCTAACTTTTCACCTTGGGCAACTGCTAGAAAATAGGGGTGAGTATTGCTCCAACTAGGTGACCACTTGGCATCTTCTAATACCTGATCTAGTAATTCTTTTGGTATCGGATCAGTTTTAAAATCTCTAGTGGAGCGGCGACTTCTTATAAATTCTGAAAAATCTTGCATTAAACCTCAACCCAAATTGAATTATTAGCAGCACTCTGTTCAACCGCCGCCAAAACTTTTTGCACCTGTAAGCCCTCTTCAAAGCTCGGTCGAGGGTTAGTGTTGTTTTCAATCGCAGTTACCAAGTCATAAATTTCATGGGTGAATGTCTCGCCATAGCCAATGTGATGCCCTGGTGGCCACCAATTTTTCATGTAAGGGTGTTCTGGCTCGGTTACTAAGATTTTTTTAAATCCAGTCTCTGTTTTACTTTGGGTATTGTCACAGAACTGTAAGTAGCTCATTTCTTCAAAGTTAAACTTGATTGAGCCTTTTTCGCCATAAATCTCAAACCCAAAATCATTGCGACTGCCATGAGCAAATCTAGTTGCTTCAAAGCTCGCTAAAGCGCCTTGATCGGTCTTGGCTATAAATATTGCCGCGTCATCTACGGTTACTTCGCCTTTACCATTGCCGGTTTCTAACGGACGCTCTTTGATAAAGGTATGCGTTAAACCAGAAACCCCAATTATTTTTTGCCCAGTGACAAACTGGGTCATATCAACAATGTGTGAAGCAATATCACCCAGAGCACCAGAGCCGGCTAAATCTTTTTGCAATCTCCAAACAAGTGGAAACTCTGGGCTTACAATCCAATCTTGTAAGTATCTAGCTCTGATATGAAAAATTTTGCCAAGTTTTCCGCTAGCGACTAATTGCTCAGCAAAACTAATTGCTGGCACTAATCGATAATTAAAACCCACCATTGATTTACCGCGAGCTGTCTTTGCTGCAGCAACCATTGCTTCTGCTTCTTCAAATGAATTTGCTAAGGGTTTTTCACAAAGCACATGCTTGCCGGCCTTAAGTGCGGCAATAGCAATCTCGGCATGAGAGTCGCCACTGGTGCAAATATCTATTACATCTATCTCTGGATTTTGGACTACTTTTTGCCAGTTAGTTTCAAATTGCTCCCAGCCTTCTTTTTCTTGCACCTTTTTTAAGGCTGCCTCATTGCGCCCACAAATTACTTTTAATTTGATTTCTTTGGTTACCTCAAAAAATCGAGAGACATTTCGCCAGGCTTGAGAATGGGCTTTGCCCATAAATCCATAACCAATCATGGCAACGTTTAACTGTTTCATAGCAATGAGTTTATCTAGGAATGAAGAGTAAAAACCCAGCAACTAGGGTGGCATATAGAGCTAATTTCTCGAACTTTTCTTGGTCTAACTTCTTAATTAGCTTTTGGCCCCATAATCCGCCAAATAAAATCAAGGGGCTCATGATTAAACCAAACATGAGCGTTTCGGCAGTAATCAAATCTAACGCCACGTTGAATGGGACTTTTGCAATATTAATTATAAAAAATGCCCAACTCGTGGTGCCCATAAATATCAAAATCGGCAATTTAATCTTGATTAAATAAATCGCCATAATTGGGCCAGAAGCATTGGCACTCATAGAAAGTGCACCAATTAGAACGCCGGTTACTGAATTAATTAAAGATTTTTTTACTCCTGGGGTGTCATCCCAAGGCAAGACTTTGAGGTTTATTCTTTTTTTATTAAGCTCCCAAATTGATGAGAAAATCAAGATCACACCAATGACCCAGCCAACCTCTCGACTAGATGCCCGATCTAAAAAGGCATAACCAATTAGAAAGCCAACAAAAACCCAAGGGGCTAATCTTCGTAAGACTGACCAGTCAGTGGTTTTACGGTAGGCATAAAGCGCAACTAAGTCACCCAAAATCAAAAGCGGCAAGATCGCCCCGATTGAAACTTTTGGCGGGAGTACCAAAGCCATCACTCCAACGGGCATAGTGGCGGCTGCAGGAAGAGCGCTTTTGGCAAGGCCAATAGAAAAGGTGGCAAGGGCGGCGATTAGAAAACCCCACACACCCAACTCGAGTGGCAGGGTCAAAAGGTCTCCTTAACCCCAAGGGGCCCAAGAATCATGGGTTTGGGTATTCTTGCAGTTCGGGTCAATCGTAGGCCTCAAGAAAAAAAGAAATCTAGGCAAGGGTAATAGTGCAGACTTTTCAACCAAAAGCTGGTCAAGTCAATCGCAATTGGTACGTGATTGATGCCAGTGATGTGGTGCTTGGCCGTTTAGCCACCACCGCCGCAAAGCTTTTACGCGGAAAACACAAACCAATTTATGCGCCACACGTTGATACCGGGGACTTTGTAATTGTTGTTAATGCTGACAAGGTTGCCATGACTGGTAACAAGGCTGTTCAAAAGCAAGCGTTTCGTCACTCTGGATTCCCAGGTGGTTTGACTGCGACAGGTTACGAAGAATTATTAGCAAACAATCCTGAAAAAGCAATCGAAAAAGCAATTAAGGGAATGTTGCCCCATAACAAACTTGGTCGTCAGATGATTAAGAAGCTAAAGATTTATAGCGGTGCTACTCATCCTCACTCAGCACAAGCTCCAAAAAATTACGAAATTAAGCAAGTCGCACAGATAGCCAACTAGGAGAACACGTGGCTGAAAAATCAGAAACTTATGCATCCAGCGAATCTGCTGGGGTAAAAACTTTTACTGCTGGCAAAGTTGCTGCTGGTAGCGGAACTGGTCGTCGTAAAGAGGCAATTGCTCGCGTGCGCTTAGTGCCAGGCAACGGCAAGTGGACCGTTAACGGTAAAGAATTAGCGGTTTATTTTCCAAACCGAGTACATCAACAAATCATCACTGAACCGTTAAAAGCAGTTTCAGTTGATGGAAAGTTCGATGTGATTGCGCATATTCACGGTGGTGGCCCAAGTGGTCAAGCCGGTGCTTTGCGTTTAGGTATCGCCAGAGCTTTGAACGAAATTGATGTTGACACCAATCGCCCTACATTAAAGAAAGCTGGATTCTTAACTCGCGATGCGCGTATCAAAGAGCGCAAGAAAGCTGGTTTGAAGAAAGCTCGTAAGGCTCCTCAGTACTCAAAGCGTTAAAAGAATGGGTCGGCTATTCGGCACCGATGGTGTTCGAGGAGTTGCTAACACCGAATTAACCCCTGAGTTAGCTTTAAGTATTGGTAAGGCTACTGCGCAAGTATTAACAGATCACACTAAAGATCACAAACCCAAAGTTGTAATCGGACGCGATCCGCGTGCGAGTGGTGAAATGTTAGAAGCTGCACTAATTTCTGGCCTAACTTCGGTAGGCGTTGATGTCTTAGTTGCTGGGGTAGTGCCTACACCCGCAGTTGCTTATTTAGTTACTTACTACGCAGCAGATGCTGGTTTTGTAATTTCTGCTTCGCATAATCCAATGCCAGATAACGGAATCAAAATCTTTGACAACAAGGGCCACAAACTTAGCGACAAACTAGAAGATGAAATTGAAAAAGCCCTAAGTGAAAAATTTGCTACTCCAACGGGTGAGGCAATTGGGCGGGTTAAACACTTAATTGATGCTGAAGAGGCTTACATTGCCTATCTTTTGCAAACTATCGAACCTCAAGCTTTGAAAGGTATAAATCTAGTTGTGGACTCAGCTAATGGCGCCGCAAGTGAAATTGCCCCAGAGGTTTATGAAAGAGCTGGCGCTAATGTTTTTGCGATTCATTCGCAAGCTGATGGCTGGAATATAAATAGAGATTGCGGCTCAACTCATATTGAAAAAATTAGTCAAGTTGTTAAAGAAGGAAATTTTGATCTGGGAATTTCTCATGATGGGGATGCTGATCGCGCCCTGGCGGTCGATCAAGATGGCCAGGTAGTAGACGGCGATCAAATTTTGGCAATTTTGGCATTAGATTTAAAGAGCAAAGATCGCTTGCTGCACAACACGGTGGTTAGCACAGTGATGGCGAATTTGGGATTTATGAAAGCAATGAGTAAAGCCAAAATTAATGTTGCCACCACTCAAGTAGGCGATCGCTATGTCTTAGAAGAAATGGAAAAAAACAACTATCAAATTGGTGGCGAGCAATCTGGCCACATTATTTTGAGAAAGTATTCCAGCACCGGAGATGGCATCTTGACCGCGTTGCATTTAATGCAGAGCATGAATAAGCACAAAAAAACCTTGAGCGAGCTTTCTGCGGTAGTTACCAGATACCCACAAGTTTTGATCAATGTGCCAAGAGTAGACAAAGCAAAAATTGAAAACCCAAAATTACAAGAGCAAATCAAAGCTACTGAAGCACAATTGGGTGATGGTGGTCGAGTGCTTCTAAGAGCCAGTGGCACAGAGCCAGTAATCAGAGTAATGGTTGAGGCAGAAACTGATGAGTTGGCTAAAAATAATTGTGAAGCTTTAGCGGCAGTAGTAAAAGAGACTTGCGCCCTGTAAGGTAATTAAATGGGATTTGGCGAGATTTTAGTTTTAGCAGTACTCGGTCTTTTGGTACTAGGCCCAGATAAATTACCGGAGTACATCCGAAGCGGAGTAAAATTATTCAACCAATTTCGCACTACCGCTACAAAAGCCCGCAATGAAATAGTAGAAAGTGCTGGGCTTAAAGATCTTGGCTCAGATTTAACTCAATTAAACCCAAAAAAACTAGTTTCTGATGTATTAAAAGAGAAACCTACCGATTCAAAAGATGGCAAAAATTACTCTTCTGACATAACTTGAGATTAGGCTTGGCATCTGATGTGCGGAATCGTTGGCTACGTAGGTAGCAAACAAGCGCTAAGCGTAGTTGTTGATGGTTTACGCCGTTTGGAATATCGCGGTTATGATTCTGCCGGGGTAGCAGTAGTCAGCGATGAAAAATTAGAAGTCAGAAAAAAAGCTGGAAAGTTAGAAAAATTACAAAATTTGCTGGGCGATGACCCTTTACCCAGCTCAACTTGCGCAATCGGTCATACGCGCTGGGCCACCCATGGAGTGCCAAATGATACAAACGCTCACCCGCATATAGATCAAAATAAAAAAATTGCAGTAATCCATAACGGAATCATTGAAAATTTTTCACAATTGCGAAGTGAATTAGAACAAGCTGGAACCCTACTAACCAGCGATACTGATACGGAAGTCGTCGCCCACCTTTTGGCTTTGGAATACCCAAAAACTAAAAATTTAACTAAAGCAATGCAAGCCGTAGTTACCCGCCTGCGCGGCGCCTTCACCCTAGTAGCAATTAGTGCTGACCAGCCAGATTTACTAATCGGAGCAAGGCGAAATTCACCGCTGGTAGTTGGCAGGGGAGATGGCGAAAACTTTTTAGCATCTGATGTTTCTGCCTTCATCTCTCATACCAAAGCTGCCATCGAGCTAGGTCAAGATCAAATTGTTGAATTAACCAGTGATTCTGTAAAAATAATAAATTTTGATGGTAGCCCTGCCCAATTTAAAGAGTATGAAATCGACTGGGATATCAGCGCTGCCGAAAAAGGTGGCTTTGACTTATTCATGCTTAAAGAAATTTCTGAGCAACCTCAAGCAGTTCGAGATACTTTAGCTGGGCGAATTAATGAAAAAGGCGTTTTAAATTTTACTGACTTTAATCTTGATCAAATTGCTTTAAGAAATATAAAGAAAATTGTTTTTATAGCATGTGGCACCGCTTATCACGCTGGGCTAATTGGCAAACAAGCAGTTGAGCGCTGGACTCGCTTGCCCGCTGAAGCTGAAATTGCTAGTGAGTTTCGCTATCGTGATCCAATTTTAGATGCAGAAACATTAGTGGTGGCAATAAGTCAATCAGGTGAAACTATGGATACCTTGATGGCAGTCAAGCACGCTAAAGAACAAAAGGCAAAAGTATTAGCAATTACTAATACTCAAGGATCCACTCTCGGTAGAGAAGCTGATGCCGTGCTTTACACAAGAGCTGGGCCAGAAATTGCCGTAGCCAGCACTAAAGCTTTCTTAACTCAAGTAGTGGCAGTTGAGCTCTTAGCTTTGTATTTAGCGCAAGTTAGAGAAGTCACTCAAACTTCAGAGATTAAAAAAGTATTAGAAGATATTGCCGACATGTCACATGCAATTGACGTAGTGCTAGACACCATGCCTCAAGTTAAATCAATTGCTCAAAAATATAAAAATGCAAAAAGTGTTTTATATATTGGTCGACAAACCGGCTACCCAGTCGCCTTAGAAGGTGCCTTGAAATTAAAAGAACTTGCTTACATGCATGCGGAAGGGTTTCCAGCAGGTGAATTAAAGCATGGGCCAATCGCCTTAATTGAAAATGAAATCCCAGTAGTCGTAGTGGTGCCTTCCTTAGAGCAAGATCCACTTTTGCACGAAAAAATAATTTCGAATATCCAAGAGGTGAAAGCTCGCGGCGCCAGCGTGATCGCACTTGCGGAAGCTGATGATGAAGTAGTAAGTGAGTTCGCAGATCACGTGATTCGCCTGCCAAAAGTCCCTAGTTTGCTACAGCCTTTGGTAGCGACTGTTCCCTTGCAAGTTTTCGCAGCCGAGTTGGCTACAGTTAAGGGGCATGATGTTGACCAGCCTCGCAATTTGGCTAAAAGCGTTACGGTCGAGTAAGTAAAAGGAGCGAATTTGATTATCGGTATCGGAGTAGACGTTGTTGATATGCCACGTTTTGCCGGATCATTAGTTCGCACCCCCGGACTTGCTGCCAGATTATTTTCTGAACGTGAACTTTCCCAACCTGGAGGTAAGGGCGAAAACGCAGTTTCGCAAGCCGCTCGCTTCGCTGCCAAAGAAGCAGTAGCGAAAGCATTAGGTGCTCCAGCGGGTCTGCGTTGGCACGATTGTGAAGTTTTAGTTGGTGAGCGCGGAAAGCCCTACTTAGAACTTTCTGGAACAGTTTTAGAAAAATCTAAAGAACTGGGCATTACAAATTGGCACCTTTCACTTTCTCATGATGGGCCGATTGCTACAGCATTCGTAATTGCTGAAAACGCATAGATTTAAAGTTAAGTCGGTGGGGAAGCATGCAAGTTTTTAGCGTTGCAGATATTCGCCAAGCCGAAAAAGAACTAATTGCAAAATTACCCGAACGTGCGCTCATGGAGCGAGCAGCTTTTGGTTTGGCTAGTTTTATTTCTCAATTAAGTAGAGCAAGTGAATTAACTCCTAATCAAACTGAAATTGTGGCAATCATTGGTAAAGGCAATAACGGCCAAGACTGCATAGTCGCCGGAGAATACTTAACACAAAAAGGATTTAGTTTTAGCAGTGTGCTACATACTGATAATTCACAAAAAGCTAAGCAAATTGTAAAAAGCGCTAATATTGTTTTGGATGGAATCGTTGGCCTTGGTTCAGCATCTCCGATTAGCCAAAATGCTAGAGATTTATTTAATCAAGTACAGAAAGAAGCAGTACTTATAGCAGTTGACCTCCCGAGTGGAGTTAACCCTGATACCGGCGAAGTTTATGACGAAAATTTTTGCCCTAAAGCTGATTACACAGTCACTTTTGGCGCACTCAAGTTGGGCCTTATAACCGGTAAAGCAAAAAGCTTTACGGGGGATTTACATTTTGTAGATATTGGTTTAGCGCCATACTTAAAAAAGTTTTCACCCATTGCCGTGCTCCCGGATGAAAAAGATCTTAGAAAGATTTTTCCGAAAAGAACTTCTAGTAGCCATAAATATTCTAAAGGTGTAGTGGCAATTAACGCTGGCAGTAAAAACTACCCAGGGGCAGCACTTTTAACAATTGAAGGCTCGCTAGCTTCTGGCATAGGAATGGTTACCTATCTAGGGGATGCTGATCAAAAATTAATCAAGAAATTCCCGCAAGTAATCTATGGTGTAACAAATCAAAGTAAAGTCACAGCGTCTGTTTTAGGCCCAGGGCAAAACACGTTTGCTAAAAATTACCTCAGCTTTATCGAAAACAGTAAAAAATTGATTTTGGATGCCACTGCAATTCAACTTTTAGCAAAAAAAGAAGTAAAAAAAATTATTGCCACTAAAAATATCCAAGTTTTAATAACCCCGCATGAAAAAGAAGCTAAAGACCTCTGCCAAGTATTAAAAATCCCCTATTCAACAAATCGCGTTAAATTAGCGAAAGATTTGGCAAAAGCGACTGAGGCAATTTGCTTACTTAAAGGCCCAGGGGCGATAGTGGCCAATTTTGATTATGACTTTTTGCTGGTTGATCAATTTGGCGATCAAGCTTTAGCTACCGCTGGCTCAGGTGATTTGTTGGCTGGGCTAATTGGTGCAATTGCCGCCGATCCAAAAACTTCGCTTTCCCAGGCGGCAATTTTAGGTTTAGCGATTTTAGGTAAGGCGGGGCAGTTAGCTAAGAGCTTTGCTCCTGAACCTGCACTAGATTTAGTTGCACAGTCAATCCCGACTGCGATTAGTGAATTGGTGAATTAAGTTGAATCGTTGGATTGAAGTTGACTTATCAGCGATTCGTCACAACATAAAAACTTTAAAGTCACATAGCCCAAACTCGGAATTAATGGCAGTAGTTAAAGCAGATGCTTACGGACATGGCTTATTAGAAACCGCTAAAGCCGCCCGCGAAGCTGGGGCGAGTTGGCTTGGTACTGCCTTATTTGAAGAAGCAATTCAGCTTAGAGATGCTGGCGATGAGGGGAAAATTTTAGCTTGGCTGGGTGATGAAGAAGTAGATTTTCAAGAAAGTATTGCGAGAGACATTCATCTTGGAGTGTCTACTTTTTCGCAATTAGAAAAAATCACCAAAGCAGCTACCTTGCTAAATAAAAAAGCTCAAGTTCACATAAAAGTCGACACTGGGTTAAACAGAAATGGCATTTCTTTTGAGGGCTTTCAAGATTTTTATCAAGTAATCAAAGCTAATGATGCCTTGAATTTAGTGGGTATCATGAGTCACTTTGCTTTTCCAGATGATCCAGAAAATCAAGTTAACCATGAGCAAATTGCTCGAGTAAATTCTCTAAAGGCTCAAATCAATGAGAGCGTAATTTTTCACTTGGCAAATTCCATGGCGACATTAGAGCTACCGCAAGCCCATTTTGATTTAGTGCGGCCGGGGCTAGCGATTTATGGCTTACACCCGCAAGGCAAAGTGGAGAGAGCTGATGAATTCAAATTAAAGCCTGCTTTGAGTTTAAAGGCAAAAATAGTGAATTTAAAAAATACTAAAGCCGCTGAAGGGGTTTCTTACAACCACACCTATCACACTAAAAGTGACACCAAGCTTGCAGTTATTCCGCTTGGTTATTCTGACGGAATAGATCGAAGAGCCGCAAATATCGCACCAATTGAAATCGAGGGTAAAACCTACAAAATTTCTGGACGAGTCTGCATGGATCAATTCGTAGTTGACGTTGGTCAAGAATTCAACAATCCCCAGGCAACAGCTACTTTATTTGGCGATAGCGCTAAAGGGTTTCCAAGCGTAGAGGACTGGGCAGATGCCGTTGGCACTATCAATTATGAAATTATCGCTCGCTTAGCTAGCCGGTTAAAAAGAGTTTATTTGAATTAATGTTTTCAATAAAAACTCACTCCAAAGAAGAAACTCAAAACTTAGCTCAAAAATTAGCTACTAAATTAAAAGCTGGGGATGTGGTTTTGCTCTCTGGCAATTTAGGGGTAGGTAAAACAACTTTTACTCAAGGTCTAGCTAAAACCTTACAAGTTAAAGGGCAAATCACTAGCCCAACTTTTGTAATTGCTCGTTTGCATAAAAGTTTGCAAGATGGACCAGATCTATTGCATGTAGATGCCTATCGCTTAAATTCATTGGCAGAAATTCAAGATTTAGACTTAGTAAGCGATCTCTCACATGCGGTAGTAATTGTGGAGTGGCCTCGAGAAATGGTTAACGACCTCTCTGAAAACCCAATAAAAATCGAAATAATCCAAGATCCAAATGAAGAAGACTTCCGCACCATAAATATTTGGGCAGGTCAAGCAATAGAAGAATTTTTGAAATCATGAGCGATAAGACTTTCCTAGCAATCGATACTTCTACTGCTCAAATTTCAGTTGCCATCATGGAAGGCAGTCAAGTTTTA
>JAYPCW010000032.1:0-11758 GCA_038124905.1 Candidatus Nanopelagicales bacterium
CGGGTCATGATTCTGCTTTTAGTTCTTATTGAAGAACTGGAGCGCCTTGATCAGCCGCTAACCAGGTAGCTTCAATTTCAGCTAAAGTTCCATTTGCTCTGAGGGTGTCTACTGCTTGAGAAACACAATCAGTAAGTGGACTGTCTTTAGCAAGTAATAATCCAAATTGCTCTGGAGTATTTGGATCGGCTGGTAATTGTCCAACAATTACGCCACCTTCAATTTCAACAGCTGATAAATAGAAAGCAGTTGGAAGGTCAACTACTAGACCATCAACCTGACCATTTTTTAGCGCTTGCACTGCAGCTGCATTGTCATTGAATACTGAAATTTCAGCGTCAGGAGCAATAATGGTTTCAGCGGCGGTTAAAGAAGTTGTTCCAACTGCAGCACCCAACTTTGCGCTCTTAAGGTCAGCAATTGAAGTTGCACCAGCAATTGCGCTACCTTCAGCAGAAACAATTGCTTGAGTTACGTAGTAATAACCACTTGAGAAATCAACAACTTGCTTGCGCTCTTCAGTTATTGAATATTGCTGCAAGTTGAAATCAAATGTTTTTGGACCTGGAGCAATCGCGCCATCGAAAGTTGTTCTAACCCAAGTAACTTCTTCAGGTGCGTAGCCAAGTTCAGCAGCTACCGCATATGCAATTGCTGGCTCAAAGCCTTCACCTGATTCTGGAGTATCTTCCAAAACCCATGGATAATAAGCAGGCTCACCAGTTGCAATTGTTAATGTTCCTGTAGTTAAAGTTTCTAGTGCATCTGGGCTGCACGGATTAACTTCCGCAGTTGCTTCGGTAGTTTCTTGCGCTGCAGGAGTTTCTTCTACTGCAGTTTCTGACTCAGATGAGCAGGCGCTTAGCACTAAAAGTGCAATCGCAGCCAAGGCAAATCCAGTTTTATTTCTTAATGACATTTAGTTCTCCTTGAACTATTTTTTTTGAGAACACGCACTAGCATGCCCTCTTTGGGGCCTTGGGATTTTATTTCAAGACCCGCGCTTGCTAAAGGAATTTCCTTTAACCTGGTCTTCACCTAGGGGCACCCCACCGCGGTGGAGGGTTGTCGGGTAACTAGCTAGGGCTTTTCGTTACCGCTCCGGACCGATTCTCAGTCTAGCAACTATTAGAAAAAGTAGAAATCCAGACATTTCGGTATTTACAAGCTTCATAAAAAAGCCAACTTGCTTTGGGTAAAGTGAATTATGCCCAAACCCGTATGATTGAATACGGTTCTTATGAAAACATCATTAGTTACAAATAAAGAAACTGGATTTAATAGCAGTCTCTACCCGATTTTAGTTGCGGTATTTGTGAGCTTATTACTGATCTCAAACATCGGGGCTGTCAAGCTAATTCAGTTTGGTGGATTTATAACTGATGGTGGATTGTTTTTGTTCCCGCTGGTTTACATTGTGGGCGATATTTTGAGTGAGGTGTATGGATTTAAAGCGGCAAGAAGGGCCATTTACACCGCATTTTCTATGGCAGTTTTAGCTTCATTTACTTTTTGGTTAGTTCAAATTTCACCTCCAGCCAGCGATTGGCCAAATCAAGAAAGCTTTGAGGCGGTTTTGGGATTTGTTCCAAGAATTGTTTTTGCCAGCATTACTGCGTTTGTTGTAGGTCAACTACTAAATGCCTATGTTTTGGTAAAAATTAAGGAAAAAACTAAAGAAAAATCTTTATGGCTGCGCTTGATGGGCTCAACTGTAGTTGGGCAGTTTGTAGATACTTTGATTTTTTGCACGATTGCTTTTTATGGGGTTATTACTGGAGCTGCATTTATTAACTATGTAGTTTTTGGTTTCTTTTATAAGACCTTAGTTGAGTTTGTCTTGGTGCCAGTGACTTATCAAGTTATAAGAATTGTTAAAAAGTATGAGCCTAGTTATCAAGTCGCCGCATAATAGCGACCAATAAACTCTTTTTTAAATTCAAAAAAATCGCCTACTTTTATGCTTTCTCTAATGTCATCAACTAGCTTTACGGTGAAGTGAAGGTTGTGAATAGTAAGAAGCGTAGAAGCGAGCATTTCTTTTGCTCTAAAAAGATGCTGAACATAAGCTTTTGTGTAGTTAGTGCAGGTATAGCAGGTGCAACCTTCATCTATGGGTGAAAAATCCCTTTGGTATTTGTTGTTTGAAATGTTGTAGCGACCATATTTTGAATAAGCGGCAGAGTTTCTAGCATTGCGACTTGGGGCAACACAATCAAAGGTGTCAGCACCATTTTCAACACCTTCAAATAAATCATTTGGTTCGCCAATACCTAACAAATGGCGAGGTTTGTTCTCTGGTAATTCTTCATTAACCCAGCGAACAATTTGACCTAATGAACTTTTTTCAATTGCACCGCCAATTCCAAAACCATCAAAATCTAAACTTGCAATTTCTCTAGCAGCTTTTCTACGTAAATCTTCGTATTGCGCACCTTGAATTACTCCAAGTAAGGCTTGATAAGGCTTGTTGCTTCTAACTTCAGTAAGTCTTTTGTGTTCTGCTACGCACCTTTTTGCCCAATTAAAAGTTCTAATTAAAGATTGCTCTTGGTATTCGCGAGTATTTTTTAAAGTTGTACATTCATCAAAGGCAAAGATTAAATCAGCGCCGATTTGATGTTGAACTTGCATTGAAACTTCTGGTGTAAATCGGTGCATCTTGCCATCTAAATGAGATTTGAAGTTGACTCCGTCATCATCAACTAGCGCTAGGCGTTCTTTTTCGCTAGCCATAACATCATCTTCTTGGACAGAATTTGGATCCATGGCTAAAACTTTTTTAAAACCAACTCCAAGAGATAGCACTTGAAAGCCGCCGCTATCTGTAAATGTTGGCCCTGGCCAATTCATGAATTTTCCAAGGCCGCCCGCCTCGTCAACTAAATCTGACCCTGGTTGCAAATAAAGGTGATATGCATTTGCTAATAACGCCTGGGAGCCAAGTGACTTCATGGTTTCTGGCGGAACAGATTTAACAGTTGCTTTTGTGCCTACAGGAATAAACGCCGGTGTTTGAATTTCACCATGCGGGGTATTAATTACCCCCACTCGGCCAAGTCGATCACTTAACCGTGAGTGGATTTCAAAACTGAAGTTTTTGCCTGACACTTGAGAAATCTTAGCGAGCAGAAGTTTTAGGTTAAATGTTCATTAAGAAATTCAACAGTATTAACCATGGACTCAGTCCAATAAGGCCCAAAAGCATGACCATCGCGATAGGTGATTAGCTCTACATCTTTACCTAGTGCAGTCATTTCAGCTAAAGCTTTTTCGGACCAAGCAATGTCGCAAGTGTCGTCAAGTGTCCCATGATGAATCAAGATTGGATCGTTTACATTTTCATAAAATTTTTCGGCAGAAAGGTTACTCCAAAATTCTGGATTTTCATCAGGTGTTCCGTATGCCGCATAGACAGGTTCATATCTTTCGGGGTTATCAACACCCCAGCGATTAAAGTTCTGCATGTAATTTGGGCTAACTGGTGCGTAAAGAACAATCGCATCAAATAAATCTGGTTTGACAACTGAAACGTTATAGCCAATTCCGCCACCCATAGAGCGACCCAAATATCCAATTCGATTCTTATCAATAACTTCTAAATCTGAATCCAACATAGCTAACGCAGCATTAATCACATCATCGGTATAGCCCAAGCGAAAGTGCAACATATTATTTGGATCATCGTCACTTGCTGCATGGTTTCGGTAATCGGTATGTAGCACTATAAAACCTTCACGCGCTAAATAATCTTGCTCGCGCTTTAAGCCTCTACCAGTTGTATAGATTGCGGGATCAATGTAGCCGTGACCAAGAACTAATGCTGGAAACGGACCCTCACCTTTAGGAATATTCATAATTCCAGAGATGGTGAATTCATTGCTTTTATAAGTAACTTGATAGCGAGTGTATGCAGAATTTTCTGTTTCGATTTTTCCAAGAGTTAGATCAGTGCCGGTAAAAGTTTTTTCCATCAAGCCTGGTAGTGATACCGGGTGAGCAGGCTCTTTAGTTGGTGTTGGGGTGGGAGTAGGTGTTGGCTCAGGCGTGGCTGAAGCAGTTACGACTTCTTCCACTGCTAATTCTTCTGCAGCTGAAGTACAACTAGCTAACGCAAAAGCAGATAGTAAAAGTATTAAGCCAAGTTTTTTCATATAAGTACTGTAAGAAAAGAAGTGAAATCACGCAAATTCTGGAGAGTAGATGGTGGCAACGCCTTCTCGAGCAAACCCAAGTAATTTTAGGTTAAATTTTCTGGCAGTTTCTACAGCCAGCGAAGTTGGTGCGCTAACAGCAACTAGTGCCCCAATTCCTGCAGCTACAGCTTTTTGAACAATTTCAAAGCCACCCCTACCGGAAATTACTAAGGCAAAGCCGTTGAGTGGAACCATATTTTGCATCAGAGCAAAACCAATGACTTTATCTACTGCATTATGACGGCCTACATCTTCACGAACCACGATAAATTCACCATTGGGCGCAACCAAACCAGCAGCATGAAGACCACCCGTTTTAGAAAAAATATTTTGCTCACTTCGCATTCTCTCTGGAAGTTTTGCCAACTCATCAATATCAATTTCACAAGCAGCGACTTTTTTGACTCCGCGATTAACTAGATCTTCAATTTGAGTTGTTCCGCAGATTCCACAAGCACTGGAAATCATGAATCTTCTATCAAGTTGCCTTAAAATTGCTGGAGCATCTGGCTTTAAATGTGCAACCACAACATTCTCAGCTTCTTCGGGAGTCAAATTTGGGTCTTTGCAACTAGTAATAGAAATTAAATCGTCTCGATTTCTGAGCAAACCCTCAGTCCATAAAAAACCTGCAGTTAGTTCTAAATCATGGCCAGGAGTTCGCATAGTTATGGCAAGGCGCGAATCTGTGCCATTAGATTCAGTGCGAATTTCTAAAGGCTCTTCACCAACAACACTGTCAGTTGCAATTGTGGACTTGTCGGTCTTTTTTACTTTAAATCTATTGATTGCTTTAGTTAGCCGAGGAGTTGTCATTTGATTACGAAACTACTCGCGCGTCCAGGTGCCGCTCTTACCACCAGATTTTTCTAAAAGCTTCACCTCAGTAATCATCGCCGATTTATCTACAGCCTTAATCATGTCAATTGCAGTGAGAGCCGCAACGCTTACCGCGGTTAAGGCCTCCATTTCAACTCCAGTTTTACCTGAAGTTTTTACCATGGCAGTGATTAGAAAACCTTGTTTTATCGTTTCAATGTCTACTTCTATCGCATTTATTGCAAGCGGATGACAAAGGGGAATCAACTCACTCGTTTTCTTAGCGGCCATAATTCCAGCGAGGCGAACAGCGGCAAATAGATCACCCTTAGGCAAGGCATTATTTTGAACTAAATCTAAAACTTGGCTATTGGTAGTTACTAAACCACTTGCCTTAGCAATTCTCACAGAGTCGCTTTTTTCACCAACATCTACCATTTTGGCTTTTCCAGTTTCATCTAGGTGGGTAAAACTATTAGTCATTTGAGTTATCTTTGATCTGTTGAATAGTATTTTCGATTTCGGATATTAATTTAGAAATTTCCTCTTTACTCAAATCCTTTTTGCCCGCCAAATAACCCAGCAAAAAAGTTGTTAACGGGGCAGCTTTTCGCTCGATATTATGAGCAACCTCGCGTGTTAGATCCAGAATTTCTTCTTTATCTAAAAAATCGAGGCTCAAATCTAGTTGTTGACTTAGGGTATTAATCCACTCTTCGGTCATGGCACTCTTTTCATTTACTTGACCTAAAGCATAGAAATAGTCTGCCCAAGTATCAATGTCCCATACGCCTTTAGGCTTAACTGAAATTTGAGCTAAATCTAAGGTATTGAGTATTTGCTTCATAGACTCAGAGACTCCTTGAGAATCTTTAAGTGATTCATAAAGAAGTGAGGATTTAACACAACTGGCAAACGGTTGAAGCTCACCGTCGACCTTCAACCAAGCCCCTGAGTGATGAGAAATTGCTTTAGTTATTAAATCGCTCAAGTAATTACTGATAAAGGGTTGATCTGCGGCTATTAATAAAACATATTCAGCATCAACAAACTGCAAGCAAGACCAAACACCAACTGCCGGACCACCATCTGAAACTAGATCTTTAACTGTTTTAATCTCTCCAAAATTTCTATCTAAGTTTGTTGATAAAAAGGTTTTGCCAACAGCATTCGCTATGGCAATTTCTAACAGAGTTTTCCCAGACAAAGGCAGGTTCAATTTGTCAACATAATCCATGCGCGAAGATTTCCCTCCGGCAATGACTATGGTTTGCACACTTAACATTTGGGTCTAGTTTGTCAGACGTCGAGTATCAGTTAGCGTAATCGGCATGAAAGAGAACAGTTTCTTTGAAAACCCCAGCTGGCATGAGGCTAGGCAAATTGCCTATAACGCCGCTGGTACAAAGAAAATAATCTCTTTGCCTTTAGCAGAAGCTGAAGGAAAAACATTAGCTAAAGATTTAAAGACTAAGCATCCTTTGCCGCCATTTAATACCGCAATGATGGATGGTTATGCAGTCAAAGGTGCTGGTCCGTGGAAAATAATCGGTGAAGTATTAGCAGGCAGTCAAACTAAGGAAATTGCTGACAATGAGGCAATCTATATTGCAACTGGTGCGATGGTTCCAGCTAGCGCCGAGTTGGTTATTAAACATGAAGTTGTAGAAATAAAAGATCAAATACTTTATTTATTTGATAAAGAGCAATTAATTGCCGGAAACCACATCAGAGTAATTGGCGACGAGGGTGAAACGGGAGCTACAGTTTTTAGCCAAGGAATGCGGATTAATCCAGCAACAATCGGGCTAGCAGCAGCTAGCGGATTAGATGAGCTTGATGTAATAGAAAACCCAACCGTGGACTTTATTGTTTCGGGCGATGAGTTACTAACTTCTGGATTACCGCGCGATGGAAAAATTCGTGATGCGCTAAGTATGCAGATACCAGGTTGGATCAGATCGGTTGACGCTGCGGTTGGTAAAAATTTTTCTATAAAAGATGATCTAAATGAGACTATTCAAGCAATAAAAGAATGTAGGGCAGATTTAATTTTAACAACTGGTGGTACTGCCGCTGGAGAAGTCGACTTCATGCACCAAGCTTTAGCGCAGACAGGATTTGAATTAGTTATTGATGAAGTAAAAGTTCGACCAGGTCACCCAATGTTTTTAGCTAAAAATTCAAAACATCAATTCTTAGTTGGTTTGCCAGGTAATCCTTTAGCCGCTTTTGTATCTTTTTTAACTCTCGCAATGCCAATTATTGAAAAAATGCAAGGAAGGTTTTTGAAAGATTTAGAATCAGGGACCTTAACTGATAGTGCCTACACTTCGAAGAAAGAAATGAGACTGTTCCCGGTAAAAGTTAATAATGGGTTAGTTGAACCACTTCAATTTTGGGGATCAATGATGTTGAGAGGATTGGCCGCAAGTTCTCATTTTGCAATTATTGAAGCAGGTAAAGGGGCAAGCGGGGAAGCCGTCGAACTTATTCGCCTGCCTTGGAAGAGCTAGAGCGAAGCGGAAATTTTAATAATTAATTCATCAAAATCTTGAGGATTATTTTCAGTCAAAGCCTTCAATTCTGAAAGCATTTCTGGAGTCCAAAAAGACTTTAAATGTGATGAGATTGCTTCATTTGCATCTGACCGGTTTTTTAAATTCGCTGCAATTTGATTGGCCATTCGTTTAACAGATGCTTCAGACATTTTTTGCAAATTGTCTTTCTTTATCTTTAGCATCTGAATGAGCTAATTTGTTAGCGCCATCAGGGCCAGCCAAACTTGGCATCACTTCTACTGCAGTAACTTTGTATTCAGGGCAATTGGTAGCCCAGTCAGAAAAATCTGTAGTAATGACATTTGCGCCACTTACCGGAAAGTGGAATGTTGTGTAAACAACACCAGGCGGCACATCCGAAGTTAAAGTTGCGCGAAGTGTGGTTTCTCCAACTCGGCTAGCAAGTTTTACCCATTCACCATCACTGATTCCACGTAATTCTGCGTCAGATGGATGAATTTGTAGTAAATCTTCGCTCGCCCAAGTGCTGTTTTTGGTTCTTCTAGTTTGCGCACCAACGTTGTATTGAGAAAGTATTCGCCCCGTGGTTAACAACAATGGAAACTTTCTAGTTGTGCGTTCCTCGGTAGGAACATAATGCGTTTCCATAAATTGACCTTTGCCGCGAACGAATTGGTCAACGTGCATGATTGGGGTTCCATTGGGATTAGCTTCATTGCAAGGCCACTGAACACTGCCAACTTTGTCTAGGTGTGCAAAAGAAACTCCGGCAAAAGTAGGAGTGATCTGAGCAATCTCGTCCATAATCTCAGCTGAATTTTGATAATGCATTTCGTAACCTAAAGCTTTTGACAACTCAGCTACTACTTGCCATTCTTGCTTTCCAGTTTTCGAAGCCATTACTGGTCTTACTCGATTTATGCGACGCTCGGCATTAGTAAAGGTTCCATCTTTTTCTAAGAAAGAAGTACCCGGTAGAAAAACATGGGCAAATTTTGCGGTTTCATTAATGAAGAGATCTTGCACAATAACTAATTCCATTGAACCAAGCGCAGCTTTGACATGTTTGGTATTTGGATCAGATTGAGCGATGTCTTCACCTTGAATAAACATCGCTTTAAATTCGCCGACTATTGCGGCATCTAACATGTTGGGAATACGCATTCCAGGATCTTTTTGCAATGTAGCACCCCAAAGTGCTTCGAATTGTTCTCGGACTACATCATCTGAGACGTGACGGTAACCCGAAAATTCGTGGGGGAACGATCCCATGTCGCATGAGCCTTGAACATTATTTTGACCGCGTAATGGATTAACACCTACTCCTTCGCGGCCGATGTTTCCAGTTGCCATTGCAAGATTTGCAATACCCATAACCATGGTGGAACCTTGTGAATGCTCGGTAACACCAAGTCCGTAATAGATAGCTGCATTTTTTGCAGTTGCATAAAGCCTGGCTGCAGCTCGAATTTCTTCAGCTGGAACTCCCGTTATTGTTTCTACAACTTCTGGGCTGTTTTCTGGCTGCCTAATAAATGCTTCCCATTTTTTGAAAGCAGTTAAATCACAGCGCTCGTTAACAAAATCCCAATCAATTAAGTTTTCAGTAGCCACGGTGTGGGCAAGTGCATTGATCATGGCAACGTTCGTTCCCGGCAAGAGCGGTAAGTGGTGTGATGCTTCTACGTGAGCCGACTTGACTAGATCAATCTTTCTTGGGTCAGCGACGATGATTTTTGCACCTTGACGAAGACGCTTTTTCATTCTTGAGGCAAATACTGGATGCGCATCAGTTGGATTGGCTCCAATTAAAAGAATCACATCAGACTTTTCAACGGATTTAAAATCTTGGGTTCCAGCAGAGGTACCGAAAGTTTGCTTTAGGCCGTATCCAGTTGGGCTATGGCAAACACGGGCACAAGTATCAACATTGTTATTGCCAAAAGCAGCTCTCACCATTTTTTGAACTACATAAACTTCTTCATTAGTGCACCTTGAAGAAGTTATGCCGCCAATACTTTGATGACCAAATTTAGCTTGGATTTCTTTTAACTTGCTCGCCGCATAATTAATTGCTTCTTCCCAAGAGACATCTTGCCAAGGCTCATCAATTGATTTTCTAATTTTGGGAGTAAGTACCCGATCAGGATGTGAGGCGTAGCCCCAAGCAAATCTTCCTTTAACACAAGAATGGCCCTCATTTGCCCCACCATCTTTATAAGGAACCATTCGAACTAATTCATCCCCACGAAGTTCGGCCTTAAATGAGCAACCAACTCCGCAGTAGGCGCAGGTAGTTAAAACCGTGCGATTAGGCATACCTAAATCAACTACGGATTTTTCTTCCAATGTTGCAGTTGGACATGCTTGAACACAAGCTCCACATGAAACACATTCACTACTTAAAAAGTCAGTGCCGCCGGGTGAGACTTTGGAGTTGAAACCTCTTCCCTCGATAGTTAAGGCGAAAGTGCCTTGTACTTCTTCACAAGCTCTAACACATCGAGAGCAAACGATGCACTTTGACTCATCAAAGTTGAAATAAGGATTTGAAAAGTCGGTAGGTGCACTTAGATGATTTCTACCCTCATAGCCATAGCGAACTTCTCTCAAGCCAACGACTCCAGCCATGTCTTGAAGTTCGCAGTCTCCATTAGCTGGGCAAGTTAAACAATCAAGTGGGTGATCTGAAATATAAAGTTCCATAACATTTTTACGGATCTTTTCGACCTTTTGAGTCTGCGTTCGAACAACCATTCCGTCTTCTACGGGAGTCGTACATGAGGCAGGGGTTCCCTTTCTGCCATCTATTTCTACGACACAGAGTCGACATGACCCAAAAGAATTTAATGAATCAGTGGCGCAAAGCTTCGGGATAGAAGTTTCCAGCATTTTTGCGGCTCGCATTACTGAGGTTCCTGCTGGGACGGTGATCGCCTGGCCATCGATGGTGAGAGTTACTGATTGCGTTGATTTACTCTCCGGGGTTCCAAAGTCAGTCTCTTTAAGTAGTGACATCGGCCATCTCCTTTTCTAACCCAAAATCAGCGGCAAAATGTTTTAAGGCACTTCGAACAGGTAGCGGAGTTAAGCCCCCCATTGCGCATAGAGAGCCATCGGTCATGGTCTCGCACAAGTCTATAAGTAGAGTCAAATTTTCTTTTTTGTTCTCATTATTAATTATTTTGTCTATAACCTCTACTCCACGAGTTGAACCAATTCGACAGGGAGTGCATTTACCGCAAGATTCAACTGCACAAAACTCCATAGCAAACCTTGCCTGTTGGCTCATATCAACAGAGTCATCAAAAATTACGACTCCGCCATGGCCCAACATGCCACCTCGTTGCAACATTGACTCATAATCCAAATTAACGTCAAACAATTCTTGTGGGAAATAAGCACCCAAAGGCCCACCAATTTGTACTGCTTTTATGGGGCGATTGCTATTGGTTCCTAGCGCAAACTCATCTAGCAATTCTCTTAACGTGACTCCAAAGCTGAGTTCTACGATTCCACCTTGTTTAACGTTCCCTGCCAATTGAAAAACTTGAGTACCGAGCGAGCGACCAACCCCAAATGATTTATAAAAGTCAGCTCCTTCACTTAAGACAATTGGAGCAGATGCCAAAGTCAACACATTATTTATTACAGTTGGCTTTCCAAATAGGCCATTTATTGCTGGGAGTGGTGGTTTCGCGCGAACCATTCCGCGCTTGCCTTCAAGGCTTTCAAGCATTGCAGTTTCTTCACCACAAACATAAGAGCCTGCCCCAACTATAACTTCAAGGTTAAATTCATGATTTGAATCTAGAACTCTTTTACCAAGCCAGCCATAATCTTGAGCAACCTTGATCGCTGATTCTAAGCTTTTAATTGCATCTGGATATTCACTTCTAACATAAATAAATCCTTGGGTTGCGCCAACTGCAATTGCCGCGATGGTCATACCTTCGATTAGTAAAAAGGGATCGCCCTCCATCAGCATCCGATCGGCAAAGGTTCCGCTATCACCCTCATCTGCATTTGCGCAAACATATTTTTGATCAGCAATTGCTTCACGCACTGTGTTCCATTTGATTCCCGCAGGAAACCCTGCACCACCGCGTCCACGTAGTCCAGAGTCAGTAACAGTTTTGGTTATGTCTTCTGGTTTAAGCGACAAAGCTTTTTTTAACCCAGCAAGGCCACCATGCTCTTGATAGTCAGACAAACTTAAAG
>JAYPCW010000033.1:0-11400 GCA_038124905.1 Candidatus Nanopelagicales bacterium
TAGCAGTAGAAGCAGCCGATAAAGCTTTTACTCAGTGGAGAAACACTTCAATTGCGAGGCGTACTCAGATTATTTTTAAATTTAGAGAACTACTGGAAGCAAAAAAATCTGAACTAGCTCAAATTATTACTTTAGAGCATGGAAAAGTTTTATCTGACTCCTTGGGTGAAATCACCCGTGGCCAAGAAGTCGTTGAGTTTGCTTGCGGCGTTGGGCATTTGTTAAAGGGCTCACATACTGAAAATGCGTCAACAGAAGTGGATGTTTATTCATTGCGCCAACCATTAGGTGTTGTTGCCGGAATTACTCCATTCAACTTTCCAGCAATGGTGCCAATGTGGTTCTTTCCAGTGGCACTTGCCGCAGGAAATTGTTTCATACTGAAACCAAGTGAAAAAGATCCATCAAGCGCAATGTGGTTGGCCAGATTGTGGCAAGAAGCCGGTTTGCCAGATGGTGTATTTAATGTAATCAACGGAGATAAAGTTGCAGTTGATGAAATCTTAGAAAATAAGAAAATAAAATCTGTTTCATTTGTTGGTAGTACAAATATTGCTAAATATGTTTATGAAAATGGAACTAAAAACGGTAAAAGAGTTCAAGCGTTAGGTGGAGCAAAAAACCACATGGTGGTGTTGCCGGATGCTGATTTAGATCTAGCGGCAGATGCAGCAATCAATGCAGGATTTGGTAGTGCCGGTGAGCGCTGCATGGCAATAAGTGTTGTTGTCGCAATCGAGCCAGTAGCAGATGAATTAATTTCTAGAATTAAACAACGAATGGGCTCAATTAAAGTTGGAGATGGTACAAAAAGTTGCGATATGGGCCCGTTGGTCACCAAAGAACACCGCGACAAGGTTGCGAGTTACATAGATGCGGGCGAAGCAGCTGGTGCAAAACTCGTTGTCGATGGCAGGGTTGTTAATGCTGATGGTGCCCCCGGTGGTTATTGGCTGGGCCCAACACTTTTTGATGAAGTAAAAACCAATATGTCGATCTACACGGATGAGATTTTTGGCCCAGTGCTTAGCGTAGTTCGAGTCAATAGTTATGAAGAAGCGGTGAAGTTGATTAACGATCATCCATATGGCAATGGAACTGCAATCTTCACCAATGATGGTGGAGCAGCCAGAAGATTCCAAAATGAAATTGAAGTTGGCATGGTGGGAATTAACGTTCCTATTCCAGTTCCGGTGGCCTATTACTCATTTGGTGGATGGAAGAACTCATTGTTCGGTGATCATCATGCCCATGGGATTGAAGGAGTTAACTTTTTCACCCGTGGCAAAGTCGTAACTCAAAAATGGCTAGATCCTAGCCATGGTGGAATTAATCTAGGCTTTCCGCAAAATAATTAGGAATCAATTATGACTCGGTACGGTGCAATGTACGGCCCAGATGTAACTTTTTTGGGAGTTGATCGTTGCACCATAGAAGATGTAAAAAGTTATCAAGATGCTGATGTTGTAATAATTGGCGCACCCTTTGACGGCGGTGCAAGCTACCGAGCTGGTGCACGCCTGGGGCCGGGAGCAATAAGAACAGCAGACTATTTGCCTCACGATTCCTCAAGACCCCATCTTGCTTTGAGAGCTGATGGCTTAAAAGACTTAAAAGTTTTAGATGCAGGCGACGTCGAAATGTTTTCTGGTGACGCGGTGCAGTCTTGTAAAAATTTAGAAGCAGCGGTCACTCAAGTTGCTAAACAAGGGCCCATTCCAATCATTTTGGGAGGCGACCACACAGTCACTTGGCCTGACGTGACGGGAGTAGCAAATATTCATGGCTTTGGAAAAGTTGCGGTAATCCATTTTGATGCCCACGCTGATACCGGAGACATAACTTTTGGATCGCTGATTGGTCATGGGCACCCGATGCGTCAATTAATTCAATCAGGAGCGGTAAAAGGAAGTCGTTTTTGGCAAATTGGATTGCGTGGTTACTGGCCAGATGAAGAAGTCTTAGCTTGGATGAAGCAGCAAGAAATGCGCTCTTATGAAATGAGTGAGATTGAAGAGCGAGGCTTTAATACCGTGATAGACGAAGTAATTGGTGAAAGCTTAAAAGATTGCGTGGGATTTTTCTTATCGGTAGATATAGATGTAGTTGATCCGGGGAGCGCTCCCGGCACTGGCACCCCTGAACCTGGGGGGATCACCGCTCGACAATTACTTGATGCGGTTAGAAAACTTGTGGGAACTTTGCCGCTGTTAGGAATGGATGTCGTTGAAGTTTCTCCAGCTTATGATCATGCAGACATCACAGCAGTGCTGGCCAACCGGGTAGTGCTAGAAGCTTTAAGTGCGCTTGCTGCGAAAAAGAAATACCCAGATAAACCTTTGAAATTTAATGGGCGCCCTTTACTAGAAGATCGCTAAGCGTTAGCAGCTACTGCCTTTTCAATTACATCTAAAGCTTCATTTAACAGAGTCTCATCAATAATTAATGGCGGCAAGAAACGCAAAACGTTTCCGTAGGTGCCTGCAGTGAGTACTAAGACTCCCTCTTGGTGAGCAAACTTTGCAATGGCTGTGGTTCTAGCCGCATCAGGTTCGCCAGTTGTCGGATCAACAATTTCAACGGCAATCATGGCTCCGCGACCGCGAACATCGCCGACCATTGGGTACTGCGCTTGAATGCCTTCTAATCTCGGAATCATGATTTTTTCAATTTGTTGAGCTTTTTCAACTAGGTTTTCAGATTCCATGGTTTCAAAAGCACCTAATGCTCCAGCTAGGGCAATCGGGTTTCCGCCGTAAGTTCCTCCCAAGCCACCTGGATGCACTGAATCCATAATTTCTGCTCGACCAGTAACTGCCGCAACTGGTAAACCACCCCCGATTCCTTTTGCCATGGTGATTAAATCTGGAACCACTGCTTCATGTTCAGAAGCAAACATTTTTCCGGTACGACCAAATCCGGTTTGCACTTCATCTGCAATAAAAACTATTTTATTTGCGCTGGCAAAATCGGCTAAGGCTTTATAAAAACCTGGAGCAGGAACAATAAACCCACCTTCGCCTTGAATTGGTTCTATGACTATGGCAGCTACCTGATCGGCTCCAACTTCTTTTTCAATTCGGCTGATGGCATTTTTTGCTGCTTCTTCTCCGCTTAAACCATCGTGGAATGGATATGACGTAGGAACTCGATAAATTTCGCCAGCGAAAGGACCAAATCCTTTTTTGTAAGGCATGCTCTTTGCAGTCATGGCCATTGTTAGATTTGTGCGTCCGTGATAACCATGTTCTACAACGATCACGGCATCTCTTTTTGTGTAGTAACGAGCAATTTTTACGGCATTCTCTAGCGCTTCTGCTCCGGAGTTAAATAAGGCAGATTTCTTTGCGTGTTCACCAGGTGTGAGGCGAGCTAGGTGCTCACAAACTTCTACATAGCTTTCATAAGGAGTGATCATGAAGCAGGTGTGAGTAAAGGAGTCAACTGCCGCTTTTACTCTTTCAACAACTTTGGGTGCACTGTTTCCGACGCTAGTTACGGCAATTCCAGAAGCTAAATCGATGAAGGAATTACCATCAACATCAACCAAAACCCCGCCACCAGCGTGCGAAGTAAACACCGGCATCAAACTTGAGACACCCGCACTAACTACCGCTTGACGGCGCTTGGCTAATTTCTCAGATTGCGGGCCGGGCAGTGGGGTGGAAATATTTCTTACTTGAGGGACGTTATTACCACCGAGTGGGGAATTACTCATTTAAAACTCCTAGTTGCCTACTGCAAGATTAGACCGAAGCGCGCCTTGACACAATTGAAAGGGGAGCGATTTTGAAGGGTTCTGAAAAAGTATGAGTTTGGCCGGTATTTTGTTCTTGTTTTTTGGAATTCTCCTTTCCATAGCGATTCATGAAATTGGGCATATGGTGCCTGCCAAAAAATTTGGGGTAAAGGTAACCCAGTACATGGTTGGCTTTGGTCCAACACTTTGGTCGAAGGTAAAAGGTGACACCGAGTACGGGGTTAAAGCGATTCCTTTGGGTGGTTACATTCGGATGATCGGAATGATTCCACCAGCGAATCGGCCACAAAAGAGCAATGGAAGATTTTCTCAAATTGCAGAGGAAGCTCGCTTACAGAGTTTGTCAGAAATTAAACCTGGTGATGAAAATAGAGTTTTTTACAAGTTGTCTACCCCGAAAAAGTTGGTAGTAATGATCGGGGGGCCATTCATGAATTTGGTTTTGGCCTTTTTAATTTTTACAGTGGCTTTTGTCGGTTTAGGTGTGCCGGCAGCAACTAATCAGGTTCGTGAAGTTGTTCAGTGTTTACCATCTGAAATTAATTTAAGTGGTGAATGTGAAATTGGTGCAACTGCCTCACCTGCAACGCTTGCAGGTATTCAAAATGGAGACATCATCAAATCTATCGGCGGAACTCCAGTTTCGAATTGGACTGAAGTAGGGCAAGCAATAAGTGAGGCTGACACAAGAGATTTTGCTTTAACTCCAATAGTTGTAGAGCGCGATGGGCAGAATATCTCTCTTCGAGCCGAAATAGTTTTAGTCACGAGACCAGCAAGTGAGGGAGTGCCTGAAACTCAAAGTCCTTATTTAGGAATTTCTCCAGAAGTAAAAATGCAACGCGAAAGTATTGAAGAAGTTTTTGTAATCATGGCAAACATCACAACGGCAACAGGCCAGGCAATTTTAAGTTTGCCGGCAAGAATTGGGGATTTATTTGGTGCTGCGTTTTTGGGTGAGCAAAGAGATCCAGAAGGCTTAGTTGGCGTAGTGGGAGTAACGCGCGTAGGCGGCGAAATTGCGGCGGCAGATTTGCCTGCATCATGGAGATTTGTGCAATTGCTTTTACTTTTAGGTTCAATGAATATGGCACTGTTTTTGTTCAACATGATTCCGCTTTTGCCGTTAGATGGTGGCCATGTAGCGGGTGCACTTTACGAGGGCGCAAGACGCCAACTTGCAAAATTATTTAGAAAACCAACGCCGGGGCCCGCTGATGTGGCAAAGATGTTACCGATCGCTTATTCAATGGCTTCAGTTTTATTGGTTTTGGGACTGCTTTTGATCTATGTAGATCTAGTCAATCCAATAAGACTGGGCGGTTAAGGACCAAAATAGGCGAAGCTTGCAGGTTGAGGGAATAATGAGGGCATGACTGCAATTAATTTAGGTTTGCCAGGTACGCCACCTCCCACAGTGGCTCCACGTCGAAAAAGTCGAAAGATTCGTTTAAATCACCCAACCAACCCAGTAGAAGTTGGCGGGGATGCTCCTATTTCCGTGCAATCAATGTGCACAACGTTGACTGCTGACATAAATTCAACACTTCAACAGATAGCCGAACTAACTGCATCGGGATGTCAAATTGTCCGAGTTGCTGTTCCGAGACAAGATGATGCAGATGCCTTGCCAGCTATTGCTAAACAATCCCCAATCCCAGTTATTGCAGACATTCATTTTCAACCAAAATATGTTTTTGCAGCAATCGACGCCGGTTGCGCGGGAGTCAGGGTAAATCCTGGAAACATTAAACAGTTTGATGATCGTGTTGGCGAGATTGCAAAAGCAGCAAAAGATGCTGGAACTCCGATACGTATTGGCGTTAATGCTGGATCATTAGACAAAAGATTGCTTGAAAAATATGGCAAAGCAACACCCGAAGCGTTGGTGGAATCTGCCCTTTGGGAGGCATCGTTATTTGAAGAACATGATTTCTTTGATTTCAAAATTTCAGTAAAACATAACGATCCCGTAGTAATGATCAAGGCTTATCAGTTACTAGCTGAAAAGTGCGATTACCCGTTGCACTTAGGTGTCACCGAAGCTGGCCCTGCTTTCCAAGGAACCATTAAGTCTGCAACTGCTTTTGGTGCCTTACTTTCTCAAGGAATTGGCGACACCATTCGCGTATCTTTATCCGCACCACCAGTGGAAGAAGTAAAAGTTGGCACAGCAATATTAGAAGCTTTGAATTTAAAGCAACGCGGATTTGAAATAGTTTCTTGCCCATCTTGCGGAAGAGCCCAGGTTGATGTTTACAGTTTGGCTGAGCAAGTTACAGAAGCTTTGAAAGATTTCACTGTTCCTTTAAGAGTGGCAGTAATGGGTTGCGTGGTAAACGGACCTGGAGAAGCTCGAGAAGCAGATATTGGAGTTGCTTCAGGCAACGGTAAGGGTCAGATTTTCGTTAAGGGTGAAGTTATCAAGACTGTTCCTGAAGAAGAAATCGTCTCGGTATTAGTTGAAGAGGCAAATCGAATTGCCGCAACTATGACAACTGCCGAAAGTGGAGAAGTAAGCGTCTCGGTTAGGTAAATTTTTGAACGAGCTGCAGTCGCATGTTCGACCAATGCGTAAAACAGATCTTGCGCAGGTGAAATCATTAAGTATTCGCGACCGAGTTTCTAACGCTTTTATCGAGAGTCGCTTGTGGGAGATGCAATATGAAACTTTTAATCTTCACGAAGAAATTCTAGTTTTTGAATCAGGGCAAAAAATAGAATCAGCGCTTTACCACGGCGCAAATACCATTCCATTAGAAACTAATCCAATTTCTCAAAAAGCATTTGCCCAATATTTGATTCAAGCAAAGCGCAGATCTTCTTCGTTAGTAGGTCCAGTAAATGAAGTTTTAGCATTGTGGAAGTTACTTAAGCCGCACTGGGGAATTGCTAGAGATATTAGAGCAAATCAACCTTTATTAAATATCGATCAACCTCCACTTTTGGCGCCAGATCCACTAGTTAGGAGAGTCTTGCCGAGAGAAATTGATTTGTTACTTCCTGCTTGCATTTCTATGTTTACTGAAGAAGTTGGGGTGTCGCCAGTTACCGGTGGGGGTTTAAATGCTTACCGAGCAAGAATTTCTGAAATGATTTCGGCAGGTAGATCGTTGGCAAGAATTGATCGTGGCGAGGTGGTATTCAAAGCTGAAATTGGCGTGGTGACCGATGCGGTTTGCCAAGTTCAAGGAGTCTGGGTCCCACCGCAATATCGTGGCCGTGGATTTGCGAAAGCAGGAATGGCGGCAGTAGTTGATTACGCAAGACGCCACTTTGCCCCAAACGTCTCTCTATATGTGAACGATTACAACGAAAGAGCTCGAGCAATTTATAAAAAGGTTGGTTTTACGCAACATTCCACCTTTGCCACAGTGTTATTTTGAAGTTCTCTTCCACTAGGCTGACTTTCGATTATTAAACAAGGAGCAGCAATTGTTGTTACGCATGAGCGAATTGTTCTTACGAACATTGCGTGATGATCCAGCTGATGCAGAAGTCCCAAGTCATAAGCTGCTTGTTCGTGCTGGATATGTGAGGCGAGTTGCTCCCGGAGTTTTTAGTTGGTTACCACTGGGCTGGATGGTCTACCAAAATGTAGAAAAAATTGTTCGCGACAATATGAATCAAGCGGGATTTCAAGAAGTGCATTTTCCAGCGCTGCTCCCAAAAGAGCCCTATGAGGCGACGAATCGTTGGGTTGAGTATGGGCCAAATCTTTTTAGACTGCAAGATCGTCGCGGTGTGGATTATTTATTAGGTCCAACTCATGAAGAAATGTTTACCTTAATGGTAAAAGATTTATATTCCTCCTACAAAGATCTACCTTTGATTATTTATCAAATTCAAACTAAGTATCGCGATGAAGCTCGACCACGAGCTGGTATCTTGCGCGGCCGCGAATTTGTTATGAAGGATGCCTATTCATTTGATGTTTCAGATGAAGGCTTGCAAGTTTCGTATGAAAAACATCGAAAAGCTTATATTAAAACTTTTAAAGAGTTGGGCCTTGATTTCTTAATTGTTTCAGCTATGAGCGGAGCCATGGGTGGGTCAAAAAGTGAAGAGTTTTTGGCGCCCACCAATACTGGTGAGGACACCTTTGTTAAATGCACCAATTGTGATTTTGCAGCGAACGTAGAAGAAATTACTACTCCTAAGTTATCTTAAATAGACTTTGCTACTCAAAATGATTCACACGTAGAAGACACTCCTGATACACCAACGATCGACTCTTTGGTGATGGTGGCAAATTCTCATCCAAACACTAAGCGAGCAGATCGCCCGTGGAGCGCAGCTGACACTTTAAAAAATGTGGTTTTAATGTTGCAGAACCCTGATGGAACAACTCAACCATTAATTGTTGGCGTTCCTGGAGATAGAGAAGTTGATTTGAGAAGAATTGAAGCAGCAGTCTCTCCAGCTCAAGTGAGGGTTTTTGAAGAAGAGGACTTTAAGAAATATCCAAGTTTGGTCAAAGGTTATATCGGGCCAGAAGTACTGGGTGAAAACTCGCCTTCGAAAATTAAGTATTTAGTAGATCCACGCGTAGTTAAAGGTTCAAGTTGGATAACTGGTGCCAATCAGCCTGGAAAACATGTTTTTGATTTGGTATGCGGTCGAGACTTCACACCAGATGGCGAGATCGAGGCAGTTGAAATTCAGGCAGGGGATAAGTGTCCAGAATGCCTTAGCGAGGTAAAGATTGCTCGTGGAATAGAAATTGGACACATCTTTCAATTAGGTAGAAAATACGCCAAAGCTCTAGATTTAACAGTTTTAGATGAAAATGGAAAATCACAAGTTGTCACTATGGGTTCTTATGGAATTGGAGTCTCTCGTGCGGTGGCAGCCATTGTTGAGCAGCATTATGACGAAAAAGGAATTATTTGGCCGATAAAAGTTGCTCCGGCACAAATACATTTGGTCGCAACCGGCAAAGAAGACTCAGTATTTGAATTTGCAAATCAGTTAGCTCAAGATTTGACGAACTCTGGAATCAAAGTTATTTATGACGATCGTCGAGGGGTTTCGCCGGGTGTTAAATTTAATGATTCTGAAATTTTAGGAATGCCGATCATAGTTGTGGTTGGTAAAAAATTAGTTGAAGGTTTAGTGGAAGTAAAAGACAGAGCGAGCGGTGAAACTAAAACTGTAGCTAAGGAAGAGCTTTTGCTCGAATTGGTAAATTTGGTTACGAAACAGCTCCAGGAAACGCTTTAGTTTCCTTGATCCAGAAGTAATAACGACTTGCCGCTTGGACAGCTTGTTCAAATGCATATGTTTTATCATCTCCGGTTTCGGTTGCCGTCCAAGCTGAATAAATACCAGAAAGCCTATCTTCAATATAAGCTGCTAATTGCTTAGCTGAATTTGCCTCACTTACCGGAAACGGCAAGTCATAGTTTGGTTCAGGGCGAGGTGGATTTTGATTCAAAGCTCGCAATTTCAAGCGAGCTGCATCTCTGGCGTTTCTATGGGAGTTAAAAGTGCTTAATCCAGCCTGATAATCCGCGTCATTTAAAAAGGCTAACAAAAATCCGTACGCCCAAATTGCTGCGTTTTCACCGGAGACAACATTATTTAATGCGGTTATTTGTTCTTCAGTCATTCGTAACCTCTGGTGGATTTTGAACTTCGGCCACTTGACTCATCAAATCTGCTAATTGATCAATTACTTGCTTATCGCAAGCAGCTATTTGGGTAATTGTGCTGATCAGCAGCGGATCTGTAATTTCAGAAAGAGAATTTTTTATGAAATTTAAACTTCGAGAATGTCTAATTCTTAAATTCGCTAATTCGCCAAAATCACCAATCCCAGATTCAGAATTAAAAATTACTTCTTGACTAGTACTTGAATTTGAGAAAACTGCTAAATGTGCTTCGTGGTGAGATCGAATTTCTCGCAATTGGCTTTCGAAACTTGTTGAACGCTCGATTGTGGAGTCAACACTTTGAATCAAATTTGATTCCAACTCAATAAATATTTCAAACCAATTCTTTTCAGTTGGAGTTGGTTGATTTCCGATAGGATTTACTGCTTGAGAAGGCTGCTCAGCTTCTTGCCCAAAACTGCAAGAAATAAGCGGAATTGCAGCGGCTCCAGTCAGAATTGCCCGCCGGGTGGGGTGCACTATTTGCCCTTCTATTTCCAAATTTCTTTTCTAGGCAGTACCCTAGAGACACAACTGCCAGACACAATCGAACACTGCCAAAACGCGAGGAGTTTCTCATGACCTCAAATCATCGCGTAGCCGAATTGGTGGCCCCGCTGGTAGAAAAGCGCGGGATTGATGTAGAAGAAGTTGTCATAAAGCCTGCCGGAAGGCGTTCCATCGTTCAGATCTTTATTGACCGTGATGGTGGGGTTGATTTGGATTTAGTAGCTGAGGTTTCTCGTGAAATTTCTGATTTACTCGACTCAACAGATGTATTGGGAAACAATCCCTACACCTTAGATGTGGGATCAATGGGTGTGGATCGACCATTAACTCTGCCACGTCATTTTAAAAGAAATGTTGGTCGTTTAGTTGAAGTAGAACTTTCGAACGGTAGCAGTTTTGTAGATCGAATTTTAGAAGTCGACGAGGGCAAAATTACTTTCAGCGAGGGAAAAACAGTCAAGCTTGACGATGTTAAGCAAGCATTAGTGCAAATTGAATTTAGCAGGGCAGATTAATGGATATAGATGTAAGTGCCCTAAAAAATTTAGTATTAGAAAAAGAGCTCTCATGGGATCACGTCGTAAAGTCAATCGAACAGGCTTTGCTGGTTGCCTATAAGCACACACCTGATGCTAAAGAACATGCCAGAGTCGAATTAGATCGTATAACTGGACACGTCGTGGTCTTTGCTCAAGAATTAAATGAACAAGGTGAAGTGGTAAATGAATACGATGACACTCCCAAAGGTTTTGGTCGAGTTGCGGCTGCTACCGCTAAACAAGTATTAGTTTCAAGATTGCGTGAAGCAAAAGACGATAAAGCGTTTGTTGAATTTAGCGCCAAAGAGGGAGACATCATTTCTGGCGTAATTCAACAAAGTCAAGATCCAGAAAACATTCGAGTAAAAATTGCCGATAATTTAGAAGGGTACATACCGATAGCTGAGCAAGTGCCAACGGAAGAATATTTGCACGGTTCACGATTAAAAGTTGTTGTGGTGACAGTTCGCAAAGGTCTTCGTGGTCCGGTGGTAACACTTTCCAGAACTCATCCCTTGTTAGTAAAAGGTTTGTTCGCGATGGAATCACCAGAAGTTGCTGGGGGTGCGGTTGAAATTTTGTCCGTGGCAAGAGAAGCGGGGCATCGCACAAAAATTGCTGTCGTGAGTAAAGATCCGCAAGTAAGCGCTAAGGGAGCTTGCATTGGCCCAATGGGTCAGCGGGTCAGAAATGTTATGGGTGAATTAGGTGGAGAGAAAATAGACATCATTGATTTTGATGAAGATCCAGCTACCTTCATTACTAATGCTCTTTCTCCGGCCAAAGTATCTAGCTGCACCGTGCTTGATTTAGAAAGTAAGACCGCACGAGTTGTGGTGCCCGATTATCAACTTTCTTTGGCGATTGGTCGCGAAGGTCAAAATGCTCGGCTAGCTGCCCGCTTGACTGGGTGGAAGATCGATATTCAGTCAGATTC
>JAYPCW010000034.1:0-11325 GCA_038124905.1 Candidatus Nanopelagicales bacterium
TGAAGATATTCAAAGAGTTAAAAGTGCCTGTGGCGATGCGCACCTAAAAGTAATTTTAGAAACTGGTGAGTTAAATACTTATGACAATGTAAAACGCGCTTCTTGGCTGGCTATGTTAGCCGGGGCTGACTTCATAAAGACGTCAACTGGAAAAATCTCACCTGCTGCTACCCTGCCAGTCACTTTGGTGATGTTGCAAGCAATCAGAGATTTTCACAAAGCAACCTTAAAAAAAATCGGCATGAAGCCAGCTGGTGGAATTAAAACCACAAAAGACGCCTTGAAGTACCTAGTTTTGGTCAAAGAGACGCTAGGTGATGCCTGGTTAACCCCAGACTTATTTCGATTAGGAGCATCTTCACTTTTGAATGATTTATTGATGCAACGACAAAGAATGAAATCTGGTCATTATTCCGGCCCTGACTATGTGAGTATTGATTAATTATGGTTTTTGAATACGCCCCCGCCCCAGAATCAACCTCGATTGTGGATATTCAAACTTCTTATGGGTTGTTTATCAATGGCAAGTTTGTTAAATCAAAAGATGGCAAACGCTACAAAACCATAAACCCAGCTACCGAAGAAGTGCTTAGTGAAATAGTTTTAGCCGGCAAAAAAGATGTGGATGCCGCAGTAAAAGCAGCCAGAAATGCCTATGGAAAATGGTCTAAGCTACCTGGAGCTACTCGCGGGAAATATCTCTATCGAATTGCCCGGATCTTGCAAGAAAGATCGCGCGAATTTGCTGTTTTAGAAAGCATTAATAACGGTAAACCAATTCGCGAAAGTCGCGATGTTGATCTGCCATTAGTTGCCGCTCACTTCTTTCATTACGCCGGCTGGGCTGACAAACTTGAATATGCTGGAGTTGGCTCAAACCCACAGAGTCTAGGTGTTGCTGGGCAAATTATTCCCTGGAACTTCCCGATGTTGATGTTAGCTTGGAAGATCGCACCTGCTCTTGCTGCAGGTAACACCGTAGTTTTAAAACCGGCAGAAACAACTCCGCTTACTGCGCTGCTTTTTGCTGAAGTCTGTCAACAAGCAGAATTACCTCCAGGTGTAGTAAACATAATTACCGGTGCTGGCGAAACAGGTAGCGCACTAGTCAATCACCCAAATATAAATAAAGTTGCGTTCACTGGATCAACTGAAGTTGGTCGACTTATTGCTTCAAGTGTGGCTGGCACCAATAAGAAAGTGACTTTAGAACTAGGCGGAAAAGCCGCCAATATAGTTTTTGATGATGCTGCGATTGATCAGGCAGTTGAAGGAATTATCAATGGAATCTTTTTTAACCAAGGTCACGTTTGCTGCGCCGGGTCAAGGCTATTAGTTCAAGAGTCAGTAAAAGATGAATTGTTAGATTTACTCTATGAGCGGATGCAAACTTTGCGAGTTGGTGACCCATTAGATAAAAATACTGATGTTGGGGCAATTAATTCGGCGTCGCAATTGGCAAAAATTCAAGAATTAGCCGAGTCGGGCGATACTGAAGGTGCAGATCGTTGGACTTTAAAGTGCGAACTGCCAGAAAGAGGCTTTTGGTTTCCACCTACGGTTTTTACCAATGTAACTCAAGCTCATCGAATTGCTAGAGAAGAAATCTTTGGCCCAGTTTTAAGTGTTTTGACTTTTAGAACTCCCCAAGAAGCAATTGAAAAAGCAAATAACACTCCATTTGGATTAAGCGCTGGTATTTGGACTGAAAAGGGCTCAAGGATCCTTGAAGTTGCAAATAATTTACGCGCTGGCGTTGTTTGGGCAAATACTTTTAACAAGTTTGACGCGACCAGCCCCTTTGGCGGATATAAGGAGTCTGGCTACGGCCGTGAAGGTGGTCGGGTTGGTTTAGAAGCCTATTTAAAGAGTGGTGATAAATAATGAACGATTTATCAATCATGAAAACTCATAAATTATTTATTAACGGCGCCTTTCCGCGTAGCGAATCTGGTAGAACCCTTGAACTTAAAAGCTCAAAAGGCCAATTCATTGCCAACCTGGCTCGTGCTAGTAAAAAAGATGCCAGAGAAGCTGTGTTGGCCGCACGAAGTGGATTTCAAAAATGGTCAATAGCTACCGCTTATAACCGAGGACAAGTTTTATACCGGGTTGCCGAAATCATGCAAGGACGAAAAGATCAATTTATTTCTGAACTAGTCACGCAGGGTGCTAGCAAGCGCGACGCAGAAAAAGAAGTACAAAACTCTATTGATCGGTGGGTTTGGTATGCCGGATGGAGCGACAAATTGGCCATGGTTAATGGCTCGGCAAACCCTGTTGCTGGTAACTTCTTTAACTTTTCAGTACCAGAGCCAACAGGAATTGTAGCGATCATCCCTGAGTCAAAACCAGCACTCTATTCATTAGTTGAGGCGATTGCCGCGGCAATCGTTTCAGGCAATAGTTGCGTAGTTTTGGTAGCAAAAAATTCTGCGCTGGCTGCAATCAGCTTGGCGGAGTCACTAGCAACAAGTGACGTGCCTGCAGGGGTGGTAAATATTTTGACCTGCGATATTGCAGAAGTGGCTCCCCACTTGGCCGCTCATTCTGATGTGAACGCAATTGATTTTACGGGTGTAGCGAATAAAGAATTAGCTATCAGCCTAGAAAAAACTGCCGCTGAAAATCTGAAAAGAGTTCTGCGTCCAACAAAAAATGGCACTCACGGTTTAAATCGAATTAAGGCCTGGCTAGAGATTAAGACTGTTTGGCATCCCAGAGGCTATTAGAAAGTTATCCCTAGTTCTTCAGCAACTTTTGCATACCCGGGCTTTATAACCCCATTAATTAACGCTAAGCGTTCATCAAAAGGTATAAAAGCACTCTTCATCGCGTTCACCGTTAGCCACTGTAGATCTTTTAATGTAAAGCCTGCTTCATGAACTAAAAGATACATTTCTTTGCTCATAAAAGTATCGCTCATTAAGCGGTTATCGGTATTTACGGTAACTCGAAACTGTAGTTTTCTCAAAAGTGAAATTGGATGCTCTTTAATACTTTTCGCAGCACCAGTTTGCACGTTTGATGACGGGCACATTTCTAGCGGCACTCTTCTATCTCTTACATAAGCCGCCATCGGCCCTAGAACTGGATTGTTATCGCTGTCAAAAGATATGTCATCAACAATTCTTACTCCATGACCTAAGCGATCTGTACCACAAATTTGCACGGCTTCCCAAATTGAAGGTAGGCCAAATGCTTCGCCGGCATGTATTGTCATGTGAAAATTTGCTTGCCGAATTGCGTCAAAGGCATCTAAGTGACGAGTGGGTGGATAACCCGCTTCTTTTCCGGCAATATCAAAACCAACTACACCTTTATCTCGCCATTTAATGGCAAGTTGCGCAATTTCGCTACTGCGTGCTGCAGTGCGCATTGCTGTAAGCAATAAACCAATTCGAATGGTTTTACCTTGCGCCTGCATCTCTTTTTCGCCACGTTTAAACCCAGCAAGCATTTGCTCAACTACTTCATCTAGCGAAAGGCCTTTTTCTTGCAATAATTCTGGCGCCATTCTGATTTCGGCATAAACCACACCATCATTAGCTAAATCTTCAACCGCTTCAAAAGCTACTCTTTCAATTGCGGCTGGAGTTTGCATTACCCCAACTGTGTGCACAAAAGCTTCTAGGTATGTTTCTAATGAACCAGAATCGCAGGCTTCTCGAAACCAATTAGCTAGCGCGACCGGGTCTTGGGTGGGCAACTTGTCATATCCGGTTTCTTTAGCCAGCGCGGCGATTGTTGCCGGGCGAACTCCCCCGTCTAAATGGTCATGTAAAACCACTTTCGGCAAAGATTTAACAACTTCTAAACTTAAATTACTGCTCAAGATTCCTCAATTATTTATTTTTGAACTTTTCTAGTATCTCCACAGCATACCGGTGATCCTCTACGTCTGGTAATCCAGAAATTCCAATACCGCCAACCATGCCGGTTCCTTTAACAATTATCGGAACTACCCCGCCATGCGCCGCGTATAAATCTTGGTCTAAGCCAGAGTCAATTTCAAAGTCTTGGCCCATTTCTTGAAATTTCTTTTTGACCCAAAGACTGGAATGACCAAAGCGATCAGCTGCCTTGAACTTTCTATTTAGCCACCAATCATTATCTTGCGAGGTGCCCGGCATGCTGGCTTTAAAGACCAAATGATTGCCTTTTCTAACCTCCATGGCGATGGGCGCATCTTGAATAATTGAAATGGCAAACTGACCTAGCGCTAGTGCTTGGTTGTGGGAAAAACTATCAAAACTTAAATGCTGCTCTTCTGCTTCTAATTGCTTTGTGGAAAAGTCTTGATATTTATTCAATTAGTATCTCCACCAGCCATTAATCTACCAACTTTGTTACGCTCTGCGTCTTTTTGATCCAGTACGGCAACAATTTTTCCAGCGTATATAACTGCAACACGATCTGCTAATCCCAAAACTTCATCTAACTCTGCAGAAACCAATAATACAGCAGCACCATTATCTCGAGCTTGAACGATTTGATTATGAATAAATTCTATAGAGCCAACATCAACGCCACGTGTTGGTTGAGCCGCAATTAATAGTTCTGGTTCCCAAGCTAATTCACGAGCGATCACTAGTTTCTGCTTATTTCCACCAGAGAGTGAGCCAGCTCTAGTTTCAATTGAGGGAGTTCTAACGTCAAATTTATCAACTAATGAGCCAGCAAGTTTCTTTATTGGTCCGGATTGCCGAACTCCTCTCCTAGAGAATTCCGCTTCATCAAATCTATTTAGCACGAGGTTGTCGGCTATCGAATAAGAGGCGACTAAGCCATCTCGTTCGCGATCTTCTGGAACGTGAGCCACCCCCATTTCATGCACTTGATGCGGTGACGCATCAGTTGCGTCTTTATTATTGATAAGAACTTTTCCAGATTCAATTTTTCTAAGGCCAGTGATCCCTTGCACCAATTCTCGCTGTCCGTTTCCTTCGACTCCTGCGATTCCAACTATTTCACCGGCTCTAACAGATAGTGAAAGATTATTTACTGCAACCAGATTCCGATCGTCTTTTACCACTAAGTTTTCAATCTTTAAAACTTCAGCTTTTGGTTGCGCAGGTTCTTTTTTAACGTCTAACACCACCGGTCGGCCGACCATCATCTGCGCTAATCCCGATTGGTCTGTTTGGCTTGGTTTAGTTTCGCCCACCAATTTTCCGTTGCGCAAAACCACTACTCGATCAGCTACCGCCAAGACTTCTCTCAATTTATGGGTAATAAAAATAACGCCAACCCCTTGCTTGGCAAACCCGCGCATTACTTCTAGTAATTCATCGGTTTCTTGTGGAGTCAAAACGGCGGTTGGCTCATCCAAAATTAACAACTTCGCATCACGATAAAGAACTTTTAAAATTTCCACTCTTTGTTGGGTTCCCACTGGCAGGTCTTCTATTTTTGCCGAAGGGTCAACAACTAATCCATATTTTTCACTTAATTTGGCTACATCATTTTCTGCTTGTCGAGAATCATAAAGACCTAAGTGTTTCTTTTCGGCGCCTAAAGCCACATTTTCTGCAACACTAAAAACTGGCACCAATTGAAAGTGCTGATGAACCATGCCAATACCCAGATCGATTGCTTGTTTTGGTGACTGTATTTCAACCTTTTTTCCATCAAAATAAATTTCACCCGAATCAGGTGGATACAGCCCATAAATCATTTTTACTAAAGTCGATTTCCCTGCTCCGTTTTCACCTAATAAAGCAACGATTTCTCCTGGATTAACCGTAAGCGAAATATTGTCATTTGCCAGTACGCCAGGAAATTGTTTTGAAACAGACCTCACTTCTAGTAATGCAGTCACTGTTAGCCCTCCTTTTTATAAGGTTGTCCAACAGCGCCTGGAGGCCGAACCTTTCCTGCTGCTAAGGAGAGAATAATTAAAGTCATTACATACGGGAGCATGTTAATTAACTGTTGCGGAATATTTATGACTTCGTCAGCTTGTAATTGACTTGCCATTCCACTAGCGAATCCGAAAAACAGTGCAGCTGCCATCGCGCCAAAGGGATTCCAGGCTCCAAAAATCATTATCGCTAATGCCAAAAATCCGCGTCCGGCAGTAAATCCACGCTCGAACCAACCTGCGGCATCTAATGAAAGGTATGCACCGGCGGTTCCTGCTAAGACACCAGCGATTGCAACATTTAAAATGCGCGTTCGATAAACATTTATTCCCGCGGTATCAGCCGCACTGGGGTACTCGCCGACCGCACGAGTTCGCAATCCCCACTTTGAAGTGAATAGCATCACCTGTAGAACTACTACCAAAATCAATGTTGCATAAACAAAAATACTTTTGTTGAAAAACACCTGACCAATTAACGGAATTTGTGACAAGTATGGAATCTCTATTCGAGGAACTATTGCTGGCAAGGATTGACCGGGTGTGTAGTAAAAAGAAGTTATTCCAGCGGCAACTATATTTATCACAACACCAGCAATGATTTGATCCATTTCCCATTTAACTGCCGCTATACCCAAAAAAGCACCAGCTAGTAAGCCCGAGGCCATACCTAAAAAGGCCCCAATTATTAGGCTTCCGGTGGCAACTGCAGCGAAAAAAGCTACAAAAGCGCTGAGAAGCATTTGCCCCTCAATACCGATATTTACCACTCCGCTTCGCTCTCCGATAATTCCCACCATCGCTGCCAAAATCAGTGGTAACGCATAACTCAATGAGAAGTTTAAAATGGATGTAGTTCTAACTGAATCCCAAAAGTAGAATCCATATGCGATTACTATCACTAGTAACGTAGAAAGTACCGCCTTTTGGTGGCGCTGAAGAAATTTACTCATGAGCCCCATCCTGAAGAGACATTTTCAGATTTCTCTGCTCGTTTTCTGAAAATCAATTTTCCTAGTATTGGAGCAGCAACAAAAAGAAGTGTGAGGGCCAGCAATAGATCAACTATCTCGGGTTCAAGCCCATAATCAAACTGCAAAGTCGGTGCACCACTTCGCAATATCCCAACCAGGAATGCTGCGGGAATTGTTGCGATTGGATTTGCCCTTGCTAGCAAGGCAATTGTTATGCCATCAAAACCAAGTCCCTTGTTAAAGGCGGGCTCAAAACGATAAGTGATACCGAGGGTTTCAATCGCACCACCCAAACCAGCTAGCCCTCCACTTAGCAGCATGGAGCTAACCACAACATATTTAATTTTTATTCCAGCGTACGCTGCGGCAAATTTATTGGCTCCGACCGTGTTAAACCTAAATCCAGTTGTTGTCCTGTTTATCAGCCAAGAAATAAAGGTTGCTACAAGTAGAGCCAAAATAAACCCGACAGGAACAAATCCAATTTTTGGAAGTTGCGCCGATTCGAGAATTGGAACAGTTCTGGGCAACGGCTGATCAGGTTCTTTGTAAGGATAATTCACTAAGTAATCCAAAATGGCAATTGCGATGCTATTGAGCATGATGGTCGAGATAACTTCGTGGACGCCGCGGTAAGCCTTCAAGATTCCTGCAATTGCGGCCCAAAGTCCGCCTGCAATAATGCCCGCGAGCAATCCCACAAAAATATGAATCAAAGCAGGCAAATTAGTAAATGTAAAGCCTGCCCAAGTAGCAAAAAAAGCGCCCATGATTAGCTGTCCCTGTGCACCAATGTTGAACAGTCCAACTCTCAGTGCCACCGCAACTGCCAATCCAGCCAAAATAAGCGGGGTTGTTTTCTCGAGAGTTCGAATTAAACCTCTCTCGTTGCCCAGCGATGCTTGTAAGATTGTCTTATACGCACCAATGGGATTTGCGCCTTGAAAGTAAATTAATACTGAGCCAATGATTAGTGCGACAAAGACTGCAATGATCGGAACGATAAAAGACTGTTTTTTTATCAAATATTCGAGAGAGGGGTGTAACTTTTTTGCGTCGTCCGATTCGGTTTGCAAACAATCGCCCCCTTTTATTACCAAGGCGGGGCGCAATTACGCCCCGCACTTAGTTTAGTTTTCAGACTTTAGAAGTTACAGGGTAACGCCAGTCTGAATTGAGCCGTCTTTCAAGCCGACTACGATTTCATCCACTGCAGCTTTAACATCGTCAGGAATGACGCTATCGAAGTCGTGGTATGGTGCCAAGCCCGTCAATCCGACGTAGTTTCCACCAGCAATTGAGCCATCATTAACTTGACCCAAGAGAGTGGAAGTTCCGTCAGTAATCAACTTCATTGCTGAAGTTATCAAGCAAGGCTGTGCTTCAGGAACGGTTCCCCACTGATCGGCATCTACACCGATACAGAACACAGATTCACCAGCGCCTGGATCTTTGGCAATTTCGATGAGGCCACCGTTACCGGTTCCACCACCTGCAGCGAAGATCACGTCTGCACCTTGATCCAATTGCTTACGTGCTTCTTGTCCACCCCATACTGGGTCAGCAAAGCCGTTGTCCGCCGGCGGGTGATACACGGTCGTAACTGTCACTGCTGAATTAGCAGCCTTAGCACCAGCCTCAAATCCTAGGGCGAATTTTTGAACAGGAGGGATTTCAAGACCAAGTACTTGTCCAAGTTTATTGGTCTTTGTCATCAATCCTGCAAGGTAACCTGCGGCGTAACCTGCTTGATCTTCAGGGAAAATGAGACCAGTTAGATTTGGTATCTCTTCTCCGATGAATTGATCAACACCGATGAAGTGAGTATCTGGATACTCTTTTGCCGCAACAACTGTTGCTTCGGCCATCAAGAATCCTACGGTAACAATCGCGTCGTAATTCTTGTCTGTGAATTGTGCAATGTTGTTTGCATAATCTTTAGTGTCAACTGTTTCGACATACTTAGCAAAGCCACCAGTGCTTTCGGCTGCTGCTACTGCACCTTCCCATGCAGATTGGTTGAATGATTTATCGTCAACCTTTCCGATGTCAGTTACTAGACCAATGCAAAATACTTCTGCAGAAGCACAGTTCGAATCATCTAGTTCCGTTGCTTCTTCAGTTGTTGCTTCAACCTCAGTAGCAGTCGTGTCCTCAGCAGAGGAAGCGGAATCAGAATCAGTTGAACTACTGCAAGCTGCTAGCAATAAGACAAGAAGTGAAATTCCCGCCAAGATACGCATGCGTCGCATTTATTAGCTCTCCTTAATTACTAATTTCAATTTGAAATTAGATTCTTAAATTACTCGGGTAACATTACGCCGAGATTTCAAGTTTATGAGTGAATTGGGACTACTTAAATCAACTGTAATTCTTTTGTAATGTTAACTCTGTTACTGGTGTTTCAGGCGATACGTTCGAGTATTAGATCTCTCTCTCGGGCCGGCTCTGGCGAGATGATGGCGGCTCCTTGAAGCGCTACCTCAGCTTGAGCGAAGCGAGCCGGGTCATCTACGTGGATTTCAAAAATTGGCTGGCCCATTTCAACTTTGTCGCCTTCTTTAGCAAGGCAAACGATTCCGGCGGTTTTGCTAACTTCATCTTCCTTTTTAGTTCGGCCAGCTCCTAAATGCCAGGCACTTAAACCAACTTTGAAAGCATCTAGATCTGAGATGTAACCGGATTTATCTGCAAGGAAATGTCTTACGTCATTAGACACCGGTATCGCTTGCGACAAATCGCCACCTTGGGCTTTAACCATTTCATTCCAAACTTTCAATGCAGAACCGTCTTGAATTACACTTTGGGGGTCTTTATCAATATTTGCTAGTTGCAACATTTCTCTAGCCAAAATTAAAACCAAATCGGTCAAATCCTTTGGGCCTTTACCCTGCAAGACATCTATTGATTCTGTAACTTCTAGTGCGTTGCCCGCAGCATTGCCTAATGGCGTATTCATTTGCGTTAACAAGGCAACGGTTTTCACCCCAGCATTGTTTCCAATTTTTACCATCGTTTCGGCTAATTGACGTGCTTGTGAAATATCTTTCATAAAAGCACCACGGCCAACTTTCACATCTAGCACTAAATTCGCGGTGCCTTCAGCAATCTTCTTGCTCATGATTGAAGATGAAATTAACGGAATTGATTCAACGCAACCTATGACATCTCTGAAGGAATACATCTTTCGATCTGCCGGGGCTAAATTATCTCCTGGTTGAGCAATAAACCCACCGATTTCATTTAATTGCTTCACTAAATTTTCATTTGGAATTTGTGCCTGCCAACCGGCAATTGTTTCCATCTTGTCGATGGTGCCACCAAAGGTACCTAAACCGCGACCGCCTAATTGGGGAACGGCTGCACCACAAGCAGCCACGATTGGAACCAGCGGCAAAGATACTTTGTCACCAACTCCTCCAGTTGAATGTTTGTCTACAGTTGGTTTAGAAACTTTGCTCAGGTCTAATCTCTCACCAGAATCAATCATTGCTTTGACCCAGGTATCTAATTCATCTTCAACCAAACCGTTAAAAAAGACAGCCATCAAAAGTGCCCCGGCTTGTTCATCTGGAATTTTATTATTTGTAAAATTTTCAATAAACCATTGAATCTGTTCTTTAGTTAAGCTCTTCTTATCGCGCTTTGCCACGATTATGTCGACCATATTCATCCGATTAACCACCCTGCATCCACTGTAAGTATTTCACCTGTTATGCCACTAGCACTTTCTGAAGCCAAAAACCTAACCGCATTTGCAACTTCTTGTGCTCCTACTGGCCTTGCTAGGGCGCTACGCGCATTCCATGCACTCAAACCTGCTGGCCAATCAATCTCTAAATTTTCTCGATCAATTAATCCTGGCCGAACTGCATTCACTCTGATTCCCCCCTTGGCAAATTCTTTCGCGCTGGATTTTGTAAAAGCTTCTAACCCAGCTTTTGCCGCCGCGTAATGCGAATGATTTATGAAAGGCGCCACTGCCTCAACTGAAGAAATATTAATAATTGAACTGCCGGGGAGCATTTGGACACTAGCCGCTCTAGATAAAGAAACCGCAGAACGCAGAGTGGAGTTTTGCATAGCACTCCAAGATTCGCTATCCATTTCATTTATTGAAGAGAGAATTTGATCGGCGGCATTATTTACCAAAATCGTAATGTCACTTAATTTGAATTTAACCTGCTCAATTAAGGCTTTACTTACCTCATCAACTTCATCGATAGAAAGATCTGCTTGAAATACATGATGCGGGTTTGCATTTGGCTTTAGGTGCCGCGCGGTTTCTAGAGCTCCATCTTCATCTCGAAAGTAATGCACCGCAACAGTGGCTCCGGCCATCGATAATTCATGGGCGATTACTTTGCCCAATCCTCCGCTTGCTCCAGTAACTAAAGCTACGTGGTTGGTGAGATCTGCAAAACTCATTCTTACTTCACTTTTTCTTTAGCGCTTCGAATAACTTCATCAATCTCAACCTTAGTACTT
>JAYPCW010000035.1:0-2816 GCA_038124905.1 Candidatus Nanopelagicales bacterium
GAGATCTTAAAAAAGAGTTGAATCAAATGTTGCGGGTAAAGTGAGTGGACCTAGGATAGATTCAAGTAAATGAGCGTTTCTCTGACCACCTGGGCAATTACCGTAATTGTGGTATTCGGTGTCTACGGAATTGATTTCATTCACGCCAAGCGAAACCCGCACGAAGTAACAATAAAAGAAGCTGCCACTTGGGCGACTATTTATATCCTTGCCGCATTTTCCTTTGCTGCAGGTATGTGGGTTTTTAGAAGCCCCCAAGCTGGACAAGAGTTTATAGCAGGATTTATCACCGAATACAGTTTAAGTGTTGATAACTTGTTTGTCTTTGTGATCATTTTAAGCGCTTTCGGAGTACCAAAAAATCATCAAAAAACAGTTTTGCAGATCGGCATTCTCGGTGCCTTGGTATTAAGGTTCCTCTTCATCATCATTGGAGCTGCGTTAGTCGCTAGATTTTCTTGGGTATTTTTTATTTTTGGGGCATTCTTAATTTACACTGCGATAAAACTGGTAAAGCACAATGGCGTTGAATTTGATCCAGCTCAAAGTAGGGTCTTGAAGTTAGCAGAAAAATTTATTCCTTTAACACCGCAATACCATGAAGGAAAATTCCGCGTAAAAGTTGCAAACAAGTATTTCTATACTCCAATGTTTATCGTGATGATCGCGATTTTTACCACTGACATAGTTTTTGCACTTGATTCAATCCCAGCAATCTATGGCTTAACAAAGGATCCATACATTGTTTTCACCACCAACGCTTTTGCGTTGATGGGTTTAAGGCAACTTTATTTTCTACTAGACGGCCTTCTTTCTAGATTAATTTATTTGGGGTATGGATTAGCACTAATTTTAGGTTTTATTGGGCTGAAGATGCTCATTCACGCACTTCATGAGAACGGCTTTGAACAATTGACAGAGATTCCAATCACTCTTTCACTGATTTTCATTCTCGCGACTATCACTATCACAGTGATTGTGAGCTTAATACAAGCAAAGCGACATCCTGAATTAGTAAAAAAAATTGGCCCTGAAAAATAATATTTCTATATGAAATCCGAAAACTTAGTAGTTCGTGGTGCCCGAGAACATAACTTAAAAGATATTTCCATCGAGATTCCTCGCGATTCCTTAGCAGTCTTTACGGGACTTTCCGGATCAGGTAAGTCGTCACTAGCTTTCGACACAATATTTGCTGAAGGACAAAGAAGATACGTTGAGAGTCTTTCGGCCTATGCCCGCCAATTCTTGGGACAGATGGACAAGCCCGATGTAGATTTTATAGAGGGATTATCGCCAGCGGTATCTATTGATCAGAAATCAACAAATCGAAACCCACGATCAACAGTTGGAACGATAACCGAAGTTTATGATTATTTGAGATTACTTTTTGCCCGGGCGGGTATCCCGCATTGCCCAAACTGCGGAAGTGAAATCAATCGTCAATCACCGCAACAAATTGTTGATCAAGTTCTAAAACTCTCATCTGGATCACGCTTTCAAGTGCTAGCTCCAATTATTTCTGGACGCAAGGGTGAATATCTTGAGCTGTTCAAGCAATTGATAAGCGATGGATATGCCAGAGTGCGGGTTGATGGCACGACCTACCCAATTGATCAAGTTCCACCTTTAAAAAAACAAGAAAAACACACGATTGAAGTAGTGGTAGACCGCTTAAGCGTTAAAGAAGATGCACGTCGACGCATTACCGACAGCGTTGAAACCGCTTTGAAGTTAGCAAACGGAGTAGTGGTACTTGATTTTGTTGACTTAGATGAAAAAGCTAAGGATCGTTCACGAGTTTTTTCAGAGCATCTTGCTTGCGTAAACTGCAACATCTCATTTGATCAACTAGAGCCGAGATCCTTCTCTTTTAATTCACCTTTTGGAGCCTGTCCGCAATGTGATGGCTTGGGCGTTCGCTTAGAAGTTGATGTGGAACTTTTAGTTCCCAATGAAGATCTATCTATTAAACAAGGAGCAGTAGCACCTTTTTCTAGTATCAATGTAAGTGAATATTGGGCTCGCTTACTTGAAGCAGTTAGTGAAGATTTGGGTTTTAATTTAGATACACCGTGGCGAAAGTTGCCCGCCAAAGCAAAAAAAGCTTTGTTATACGGTTACGACTCTGAAATTCACGTGAAATATAAAAATCGTTTTGGTAGATCTCGATCTTATTGGACAGATTTTGAAGGTGCCATAAATTACGTGGCAAGACGTTTAGATGAAGCCGACTCGGATGCTTCTAGAGAACGTTTTACTGGATTTATGAGAGAAGTTCCTTGCGACGAGTGCAAAGGAGCGCGACTTAAGCCCATCTCACTGGCAGTGACCATTGGCAACAAAAATATTGCGCAAGTTTCAGCCTTAAGCATCAAAGAAGTAAGTGAATTTCTAAGCACCCTTAAATTAAATGCCCGACAAGCAGCTATTGCCGGACGAGTACTTAAAGAAGTTAAAGAGCGACTTAAATTTCTATTAGACGTGGGTCTCGATTATCTAAGTATGGATCGCGCTGCCGGGACTCTTTCTGGTGGCGAGGCGCAGCGAATTCGCTTGGCTACTCAAATTGGATCAGGATTAGTCGGCGTGCTCTATGTACTTGATGAGCCAAGCATTGGACTGCATCAAAGAGACAACAAGCGATTAATTGACACGCTAATTCGTTTGCGCGATTTAGGAAATACTTTAATTGTGGTGGAACACGATGAAGACACCATCAAAGCGGCTGATTGGGTCGTAGATATTGGCCCTGGCGCTGGAGAACATGGTGGCGAAGTTGTTGGACTTCGTTTTAGTGATAATAATTTAGAAGT
>JAYPCW010000035.1:2826-11233 GCA_038124905.1 Candidatus Nanopelagicales bacterium
AAGATGTTCATAGCGGAACTTATCTTGAATTATTAAAAAAAAAAAAGTCATTGACGGCAGATTATTTAAGTGGCAGAAAAGCTATTGCGATACCAGCAAAGCGCCGCAAAATTGATAAAAACCGAAAAATAACAGTAGTTGAGGCACAGGCAAATAATTTAAAGAAGCTGAGCGTTGAATTCCCCCTAAGCACCTTTATCGCGGTTACTGGAGTTAGTGGCTCTGGGAAATCAACTTTAGTTAATGACATTTTGTATTCAGCTTTAGCTCGCGATATAAATGGTGCGCGAATCGTTCCTGGCAAACACAAAACCATTAAAGGGTCAAGTGAAATAGACAAAGTAGTTCACGTGGATCAAAGTCCAATTGGCAGGACGCCACGAAGCAATCCAGCTACTTACACTGGTGTGTTTGATCAAATTAGAAAACTTTTTGCCGAGACTCAAGAAGCAAAGATTCGAGGTTACCTACCCGGCAGATTTAGCTTTAACGTAAAAGGAGGACGATGCGAAAATTGCTCTGGGGATGGCACGATTCGCATCGAAATGAACTTTTTGCCTGATGTTTACGTGCCCTGCGAAGTTTGTAATGGGGATCGTTATAACCGCGACACTCTAGAGGTGCACTTCAAAGGAAAAACTATTAGCGATGTTTTGAACATGAGCATTGAAGAGGCATTAAGCTTTTTTGCCAACATTCCTGCGATTAATCGCCAACTGCAAACCTTGGTAGATGTGGGCTTGGGTTATGTACGGCTAGGTCAATCTGCTCCAACTCTTTCTGGTGGTGAAGCGCAAAGAGTTAAGTTGGCCTCGGAATTACAAAGAAGAAGCACTGGTCGAACACTTTATGTTTTAGATGAACCAACCACTGGTTTGCATTTTGAAGATACTAGAAAACTACTATTAGTCTTGAATCGATTGGTAGATACTGGTAACACAGTTATTGTCATTGAACATAATTTAGATGTGATTAAAACTGCTGATTGGGTTATAGATTTAGGTCCTGAGGGTGGTTTTCGCGGTGGCGAATTGGTGGCCGAGGGAACTCCTGAAGTAATTGCTAAGAATTCCCAGAGCTATACCGGAGTTCATTTGAAACCACTGCTAAAAAAATAGTCATTTAGTAAGTTTGACTAATGGGTGATCCAGCGCTTTATCGACCAAAGCATATTCCAACTGAACCCGGAGTTTATCGCTTTAAAAACTCTCAAAATCAGGTGCTTTATGTGGGCAAAGCAAAAAATTTGAAATCAAGATTAAATTCATATTTTGGCGATTTTGCGTCACTGCCAGTACGAACCCAGGCAATGCTTCGTGCTGCAGATCAAGTGGACTGGGTGATTGTTGCCAATGAAGTTGAAGCCTTACAGCTGGAGTTCATGTGGATTAAAGAGTTCAATCCGAAATTCAATGTTCGTTTTAGAGATGATAAAAGTTATCCGTATCTAGCAATTCATGTAAAAGAGGAGTTCCCTAGAGCAACTGTCGCTCGTGGGGTCAGAAAAAAAGATATCAAATACTTCGGGCCTTATGTCTCCGCGTTTGCAATCCGTGACACTCTGGATCACTTAATAAGAGTGTTCCCGGTAAGAACGTGCCGCAATAGTGTTTTTTTGAGACATAAAAAATTAAAACGACCTTGTCTCTTAGGCGATATCGAACGTTGTAGTGCGCCTTGCGTTGATCGAGTTAGCAAAGAGGACTATCAAGACTTGGTAAAAGGAATGAGTAATTTTCTTACTGGTAAGTCGCACCAGATAATGACAGATTTACAAAGCCAAATGCAACTTGCTAGCAAAGAAGAGCAATTCGAAAGAGCAGCAGTTTTGAGAGATCGCTTACAGGCACTGGAGTATGTCTTGGAGAAGTCCTCTGTGGTCTACTCATCTGATACCAGAGCTGATTTAATCGCCATCGCACTTGATGAGGTACATATTTCAACCCAAATTTTTCATATTAAACAAGGCCGGATTTTAGGAGAGCGAGCTTTCGTTAGCGATCGGACAGAAGTTTTAACTGAGAGCGAGCATTTAACTGGATTGCTTACTCAACTTTATGGTGAGGTTGAGGCGAGCTCTATTCCTAATCAAATATTAGTTAATTTTGACATTTCTGAAACAGTGGCGCTGACTGATTGGTTGAGCGAAAAAGCAGGTCACAAGGTAACAATTAGCACTCCCACAAGAGGCGATAAGAGTGAACTCTTATCTAGTGTCGCTAAAAACGCGAACTTTGCGCTGGAGCGCCATAAGTTAAAAAGAGCATCTGATCTAGACGCCAGAAGTAAGGCAATAAATGAATTAAGTGAGTGGTTGGATCTCGATACCCCAGCACTTCGCATCGAGGCAATCGATATTTCGACTTTGCAAGGCCAAGATACGATCGCAGCTTTGGTGGCTTTTGAAGACGGCTTACCAAAAAAGAATTCTTATAGAAAATTTAAAATCAGTCATGAAAATGCTAAAAGTGATTTAGCTTCAATTAGTGAAACCGTGGCACGGCGTTATCGCTATTTAGTTCCCGGATCTGAGGTGAAAGCGAAAGAACGTGAAAAATTCTCGTACCGACCAAGTTTGCTACTAATAGACGGAGGAATCGAACAATGCAAGGTGGCAAGAAGCGCCTTGGATGAATTGGGTTTAGTAGACATTGCAGTAATAGGCTTAGCAAAGCGATTGGAAGAAGTGTGGCTACCAGATCAAGCCGATCCTTTGATCTTGCCGAGAAGTAGCGAAGCACTTTTCTTATTACAACGGGTGAGAGATGAAGCACATCGCTTTGCCAATAGTGCTTTGCAAGTAAGAAGACGAAAATCGCTATTAGAAGAGGGAGTAAATGAGCCTCGGGCAGAGAGTTTTGACCCATCCACTGGAGAGATTTTAGATACTTGACACGCATGGCAAAGTAGTACTTAATGGAAAAAAATCAAATTCTTTTGGTAACAGGAATGTCTGGCGCAGGCAGGTCTACTGCCGCCAGAGCGCTAGAAGACGTAGGCTGGTTTGTAATTGATAATTTACCTCCACGCTTGATTCCTGAAGCGGTAGAGGATTCACTAAATATTTCATCGCACGTGGCAATCGTGGTAGATGTCCGTGGTAAAAAACTATTTGAAGATTTGGCTAAGGCGCAACAAACTCTGCAAAACAACAAAGCAAATGTAGATATTTTGTTTCTTGATGCAAAAGATGATGTTTTGGTTCGTCGCTTTGAATCTTCTAGAAGGCCACATCCGATTCAAGGGCAAGGAAGAGTCTTAGATGGGCTTAGGGCGGAGCGCAAGATTCTTGGCGAGCTGCGCTCGAGTGCCACCATGGTGGTTGATACTTCAGAGCTGACTCAGCCGGATTTGCGAGCGGTATTAGAAAAAGCATTCAACGTTGGCAATATTGAATTTAATATTACGATTTTATCTTTTGGTTTCAAGCACGGAGTGCCAATAGATTCTGATTTCGTTTTTGACGTGAGATTTTTGCCAAACCCCTTTTGGGTAGATGAATTAAAAGAATTAACAGGTTTAAACGAGCCAGTCCAAGATTATGTTCTCGGGCAAAAGGGAGCGACAGAATATTTGAAGCATTTGACCGAAGTAATCTTTTTAGCTAAGCCGGGCTATCTACGTGAGGGAAAAAGATATTTAACGGTCTCAATTGGTTGCACTGGAGGCAAGCATCGCAGCGTAACTTTTGCAGAAAAGATTTCTAAAATGTTAGCCGTGGACGGTAACCGGGTAAGAACTGTGCATCGTGATCTGGGTAAAGAATGAAAGCGCTGGCTTTTGGCGGAGGCCATGGTTTAAAAGCTAGCCTTAACGCCTTGCTCTTAACTGGCGCCCAAGTAGGCGCAGTTGTGGTGGTGAGTGATGACGGCGGCTCCAGTGGAAGAATTCGTCAGTCTTATCCGGTGTTACCACCGGGGGATTTACGGATGGCTTTTGAAACTTTAAGTAAAGATGAAAACTGGTCACATCTTCTAGGACATCGCTTTGGTGGTGTTAGTGAGTTAACAGATCATGCGGTAGGTAATTTGATTTTGTTGGCACTTTTTGAAAAATATGAAAATCCACAACAAGCTCTTAACGAATTTGGACAATTAGTCAATTCTCAGGGCCAGGTATTCGCCCTTAGTTTAGAACCGTTAGAAATAGTTGCCAGTGTGAATTTTTCAGGTGAGCTTAAAGAAATCATCGGGCAGAAAGCAGTGGCTTCAACAAGCGGAGAAATAAAAAGCATAAAACTGGTTCCTGAAAAACCAATAGTTTCAAGCGAAGTTATCTCGCAGATTGCGCAAGCGGATTTGTTGATTTTTGGACCTGGTTCTTGGTGGACCAGCGTAATCCCACATTTTCAAATTGAACCAATTCGAGAAGCAATTAGCCAAGCAACGGCAAAAAAAATAGTGGTTAATAACTTGACCCCCGAAAAAGGAGAGACGGAAAATTATCAACCGGCTACTTTTTTGAAGGTTTTAAAAGCAGCCGCTGGTGAAATTAAATTTGATTATGTGATAAATCAAAAAAATGATCAAGACTTATCGCAACTCGAAGCAGCAGTGAGTCAATTAGGTGCAGAGAATCTATTTGCGGATGTGACTTTATTAACTTCTGAGCAAAATATGCGTGGCTTAGTACATGATTACAAGAAACTTGCTTTAATTTTTAACGAACTCAGGATAGGTGGACTAATTTAAATGGCAATGACGTCGGCAGTTAAAGATGAATTGGCAAGAGTTGAGTTATCTAAGTCGTGTTGCCGTAAAGCAGAAGTCTCAGCGCTCTTGAGATTTGCTGGTGGATTGCATATTGTCGCTGGCAACGTAGTAGTCGAAGTTGAAGTTGATGCTGGACAAATTGCAAGACGCTTAAGAAAAGACATCGTGGAACTTTATGGGCACAATGCAGATTTAGCTGTGGTTAGTGGCGGAGGAATTCGCAAAGGTACTCGTTATGCAGTGAGGGTTGCGCAAGGTGGTGAAGTTCTAGCTAAGCAAACTGGATTAATTGATCAAGCTGGAAGGCCGATACGTGGTTTACCTCCGGTGGTTGTTGGCGGAGGGTTGTGCGATGCAGAGTCTGCTTGGCGTGGAGCTTTTTTAGCTCATGGCTCACTAACCGAACCCGGTCGTTCAAGTGCGCTAGAAATCACGGCACCTGGGCCAGAAGCAGCTTTGGCTTTAGTTGGTGCAGCACGTCGTTTAGGAGTAGTTGCTAAAGCGCGTGAGGTTAGAGGCGTTGATCGCGTTGTGATTCGCGATGGCGATGCAATTGGTGCCTTATTAACTCGCTTGGGTGCCCATAGTGCCGTCATGGAGTGGGAAGAGCGCCGAATGCGCCGTGAAGTTAGGGCAACGGCTAATCGTTTGGCAAATTTTGACGATGCAAATCTCCGTCGTAGCGCTCAAGCGGCAGTCGCTGCTGGAGTAAGAGTTGGCCGGGCGCTAGAAATATTAGGAGACAGCGTTCCCGAGCACTTGCAAAAAGCTGGCCAATTAAGAATGGAACACAAGCAAGCAAGCCTTGAAGAATTAGGGCAACTTAGCGATCCACCATTAACCAAAGATGCCATTGCCGGAAGAATCCGCAGATTATTGGCTATGGCAGATAAAAAAGCTGCCGAATTAGGAATTCCTCCTACGGAGGCCAGCCTGACTCCAGACATGTTGGAACACTAGAATTACGTTGCATTTAACGTCAGTGGCAATGGCGCCCTGGATACAAGTTTATGGAGTTTAAGTGACGATTCGCGTTGGAATAAATGGATTTGGACGTATCGGAAGAAATTATTTAAGAGTTTTGGCCGAGCGAGGCCCAGGTAGCCTTGAGGGAATTTTAGGTCAAATTATCCCTTCGGGTGAGAGTATCGAGGTTGTAGCAATTAATGATTTGACTGATGTCAAAACTTCAGCTCACCTTTTGAAATACGATTCTTCATTGGGTCGGTTCCCAGGTACCGTTGAAGTCGACGGCAATAAAATTTTAGTTAACAACAAACCCATAACTATCACTTCTCATCGCGATCCTGCAGAGATTCCTTGGGGGGATTTTGGTGTTGATTTGGTTGTGGAATCAACTGGAATTTTCACCGATGCGGAAAAGGCCAAAGTTCATTTAAATTCTGGTCCAAAAAAAGTTCTAATCTCTGCACCTGCAAAAAATGAAGATGTAACAGTGGTGTTGGGTGTAAATCATGAGCAATACGATGCAACTGCTCACAAAGTAATTAGTAATGCTTCTTGCACCACAAACTGCTTAGCTCCTATGGCTAAAGTCTTGCACGACGAATTTGGAATTGAGCGTGGTCTGATGACGACTATTCATGCTTACACAAATGATCAAAGCACTTTGGACTTCCCGCACTCGGATTTGCGTCGCGCTCGTGCGGCAGCAATTAACATGATTCCAACAACAACTGGTGCCGCTAAAGCAATTGGACTAGTTATGCCTGACCTCAAGGGCAAATTAGATGGTTATGCGATGCGGGTTCCTGTTCCAGTTGGTTCTGCAACAGACTTAACCGTGGAATTGAAAAAGTCGGCTAGCCGCGAAGAGATTAACGCGGCTCTTAAGAATGCCGCCGAAACCAATTTAGCTGGCGTGATGAGTTATACCGAGGACCCTTTGGTTTCAACCGACATTGTCAATGATCCACACTCATGCATCATTGACGGTCAAATTACTAACGTAAATGGCAATATGGTCAAGGTGCTCGGTTGGTATGACAATGAATGGGGTTATTCCAGCCGCTTAGTCGATCTTTCTCTGTTGGTCGGTGCTAAATAACCTTTAATGCCTTTAAACACTTTAAGCAAAGCCGAAATTAAAAATCAGCGCGTGATAATGCGCGCTGATTTTAATGTTCCGCTGCAAGCTGGCGAAATCACAGATGCAGGTCGCATTGAAGCTGCTTTGCCAACAATTAAATTACTTTTAACAAATGGAAATAAAGTTATTTTGTTGGCGCATCTAGGTAGGCCAAAGGGGGAGGTTAAACCTGAATTTTCGCTTTTACCGGTGTCTAAAAAACTAAGTGAGTTTTTGTCTCGGGAAGTTAAATTGGTTCAGGATCTCTCGCAAGTACAAAGTAGTGATGAAATTGTTTTACTGGAGAATGTCAGGTTTGATCCGCGAGAAACCAGTAAAGATGAAACCGAACGAGTTCAGCTTGCAAAAATTTGGGCTGAATATGCAGATTGTTTTGTGAGCGACGGATTTGGCGTGGTTCACAGATCTCAAGCAAGTGTTACGGAACTTGCAAAACTACTGCCGGCCTATGCTGGATTATTAATTGAAAAAGAGACTAATAGCTTTGAAAAGGTTTTGGAAAACCCTGAACGTCCCTATGTAGTAATTATGGGTGGTTCAAAAGTTAGCGATAAATTGCAAGTCATTGAAAATTTGCTCCCAAAGGTAAATAAACTGCTAATCGGTGGCGGGATGGCTTATACCTTTCTAGCAGCGAATGGTTACCAAGTTGGCAAATCACTACTAGAAGCTGGGATGATAGATACTGTCAAAGATTTACTTACTCGGGCTAAAAAATTAAACATTGAAGTTTTAATTCCTCAAGACGTAGTGGTCGCTGAGGAAATTTCAGAATCTGCACAAATCAGTGTAAAAAAGGTAAACGATATCGCTAGTGATGAAATGGGACTAGACATCGGCCCAGAAACTCGAGAGTTGTATCTAGCTGCGTTAAAAGACGCCAAGACCGTGGTGTGGAACGGCCCTATGGGAGTTTTTGAAATTGAGCTTTTTGCTGGCGGCACTAAAGCCATCGCCCAAGCACTAAGTGAAAGCAATGCCTACACCGTAATTGGAGGCGGAGATTCTGCTGCCGCCATTAGAAAATTCGGAATTCCAGATGAAAAATTTAGCCACATTTCTACAGGTGGCGGTGCCTCTTTAGAGTTGTTAGAAGGCAAAGAACTGCCAGGATTGAGGGTCTTAATTAAATGAGTCAACTTGATCGCAAGCCGGTGATGGCTGCGAACTGGAAGATGAACATAACTCATCTTGAGGCAATCGCTTATTTAAATAAACTAAGTTTTACCTTGAGCGACAAAGACTTTGATCAAACCGAAGTCGTGTTGTTTCCAAGTTTTGTTGCCTTGCGTTCAGTACAAACAATTATTGATGCAGATCGCTTGCAGATTAAATATGGTGCCCAAGATATGAGCGTTCATGAAAGTGGAGCTTATACCGGTGAAATAAGTGCAAATATGCTCACAAAACTGCAAGCTAATTATGTTTTATTGGGCCATTCTGAGCGACGTGCCTACCATAATGAGACGGACGAATTGGTAAACGCTAAAGCCAAATTGGCCATAAAAAATAAATTAACTCCAATGATTGCCGTTGGGGAAACTCTTGAAATAAGACAAGCGGGTAACGCTGTTAGCCACACCGT
>JAYPCW010000036.1:0-7231 GCA_038124905.1 Candidatus Nanopelagicales bacterium
GAGCATTTAAAAGCCTTAAGGACCAATGTAGATGTGCTCTCAATGAGCGCCACCCCGATTCCGCGCACTTTAGAAATGGCCATAACTGGGATTCGTGAAATGTCAGTTATTCAAACTCCACCAGAGGATCGTTTACCTATTTTGACAGCAGTTGGGCCAGCAAACGACAATCAAATTGCTGGCGCAATTCGCAGAGAACTAATACGCGAAGGTCAAGTTTTTTATGTGCATAACAGAGTTGAATCAATTGATCGAGTTGCAAATAAATTAAAAGAATTGGTGCCAGAAGCTCGCATTGCGGTAGCTCACGGGAAAATGAATGAAAATCAATTAGAGCAAGTAATTTTTGATTTTTGGGAGAAGAAGTTTGATGTCTTGGTAGCTACAACCATTGTTGAGTCTGGCTTAGATATACCGAACGCCAACACATTGATAGTTGATCGCGCAGATACTTTTGGGCTTTCTCAGCTGCACCAAATTAGAGGGCGCGTTGGAAGAGGTCGAGAACGTGCCTACGCTTACTTTTTATTTGATCCTAAAAAAACTATTACTGAAACTGCCCATGAACGATTAAAAACTATCGCGCAAAACACCCAGTTGGGTTCAGGGATGGCTGTCGCCTTGAAAGATTTAGAAATTCGAGGAGCTGGAAATATTTTGGGTCAGCAACAATCTGGCCACATTGCTGAAGTGGGTTTTGATTTGTATGTGCGGTTAATTTCAGAAGCAATCTCTAAAGCTAAAGGTGAAATCGAAGAGCCAAATGAGGAATTAAGAATAGAACTAGGAGTTGAAGCTTATATTCCAGAGTCTTATCTAACTCACGAAAGATTAAGGCTAGAGGCTTATAAGTCGCTATCTGAAATTAATAATAAAGAGGAATTAAATGAATTTAGTAAACAATTAATAGATAGATATGGACCTTACGATGAGCGAATTGAAAGATTGATTGAAATTGCAAAATTACGAATTACAGCTAGAAAAGCGAAGCTTTCAGAAATAATTCTAAGCAATGATAAAGTAAAATTTGCTCCAGTAATTTTGCCAGATTCAAGGTCAGTTCGCTTGACGCGGCTATACCCTGGCTCAGTGCTGCGGCCTACTGTGCGCTCGATAGTTTTACCTAGCCCAGAGAGGGCGGCAATAATCCCATGGGCGCAAGAGATCATAACTTCAGTTATATTAGGCGAAGATCTTGAAGAGGAAACCCGTTGAGAAAAATTATTGCCAAAGTACTTTCTGTTTTGCTAGTCAGTCTTTTATTGGTGAGCTGCAGTACACAAAATCCAGGAACTGCCGCCTTTGTTGATGATCGTCGTATTTTGGTTTCTGAGTTAGATGTTTACCTCAATGAGCTTAGAGAATTGGTTCCAGTAGAGACCAATGATCAAGGTAGCACGCAAATTAGAACCGTGTTAGCGCTAATCATCATTGGTGAAATTATCGAAACTGCTCAGCGCAATACCAATGCTCAGGTCGATCAAAACTTAGTTGCTGGTGATTACAAAGCTCTTGAACAAGATCTAGGTGGAGAAGACTCTTTATATTTGTATGCAGCAAATAGCAATGTGCCACCATCTTTAATTTATGAAGTGCTGGAGCAAAACCGCATGATTGAAGCGATTGGTAAAAGTTTAGTACCAGATGGCACGCCTGCAGATCAAAACGATGAAGCAAGTTTCTATATATTGAATTTAGCTGATCAAATTGAAATCAAAGTTAATCCGAGATATGGATCCTGGAATTCTGAAAACGGCTCGATATCACCACCAGCAAATGTGTTAAGCGAACCTGCATTTGCAGTTAACCTCGAATTAAATTAATTTAAGTTGATGCCGGATCCAAAAGATTACTTAGATCGCGGATTAGTTGGTCTAATTGATTTGATGGATTTATTGCGCAGCTCAGAGGGTTGCCCATGGGATGTAAAACAAACTCATGAAACATTAGCCGAATTTCTCATTGAAGAAACGTATGAACTAATAGATGCAATTAATTCTAAAGATAAAGATTCTTTGAGAGAAGAATTAGGGGATTTACTATTGCAAATTGTTTTTCACGCCAAAATTGCGTCAGAAGATAAGCAAAATGGATTTGATATTAACCAGGTAGCTGAGTCCATAACTGCAAAATTGATATCGAGACATCCTCATGTTTTTAAGGAGCCAGAAAATTTAGCAGCAGAAGAAGTAAAAGCTAATTGGGAAAAGTTAAAGGCAAATGAGAAGAATCGTGAAAGCGCATTCGAGGGAGTGCCGAAAGAACTTCCGGCATTGTTATTTGCTAGTAAAATTTTGTCCAGGATAGATAAATATGAACCAGATTTCGAATTGAGCCCCTTGCCTGCAGTTGAAAAATTGATTGATGAGCAAACCAGTGAGGCTGACCTCGGAAAGTTACTTTTGAAATTGGTTGACCAAAGCAAAAAATTAGGCTTAGAGCCAGAATTAGCGCTGAGAAAGGCAGTTTTAGGGCTAGATTCGCGATTAAAGTCTTGAGACTTACTTCGATAGAATAAGTAAATAATTTGAATTTAGGAGTTTTGTGTCTGAGATTGATGCGGTAATTGCTAGAGAGATTTTGGACTCTCGAGGTAACCCCACTGTTGAAGTTGAAGTGGGCTTAATTGACGGGACTATTGCTCGTGCCGCGGTTCCTTCGGGGGCATCAACTGGTGCATTTGAGGCACATGAACTTAGAGATGGCGATAAGCGTTATGGCGGAAAGGGAGTAACGCAAGCAGTTGACCGGATCGAATTAGAGATAGCTCCTGAAATTTTGGATTTAGATGCAACAGATCAAAGATTGATAGATTCAATCATGATTGATCTAGACGGAACACCAACTAAAAGTCGGCTTGGGGCCAATGCGATTTTAGGTGTCTCGTTGGCAGTAGCAAAAGCCGCAGCTGAGAGTTCTGACTTATCACTTTTTAGATATCTAGGTGGACCCAACGCGCATCTGCTACCAGTGCCAATGATGAACATATTAAATGGCGGCGCACACGCAGATACAAAAGTGGATATTCAAGAATTTATGATTGCGCCCATTGGAGCAAACTCTTTTAAGGAAGCCTTGCGTCATGGTACGGAGGTTTATCACGCGCTCAAATCAGTCTTGAAAGCAAAATCACTTTCAACAGGTTTAGGTGACGAAGGTGGGTTTGCCCCAGAATTAAGCGACAATCGCTCTGCTTTGGATCTAATTTTGCAAGCCATAGAAAAAGCAGGCTTCACGCCGGGAAGCGATATCGCTCTAGCGTTAGATGTTGCCGCGACTGAATTTTATGAAGCTGGCAAGTACTCTTTCGAGGGCAAACAACAAACTGCCCAATGGATGGCTGATTACTACGGCCAGTTAGTAAATGACTACCCACTTGTTTCAATTGAAGATCCAATGAACGAAGAAGATTGGGAAGGCTGGAACTTACTAACTTCACAAATTGGCAATCGAGTTCAACTGGTAGGTGACGATTTATTTGTCACTAACCCAGCAAGATTAGCTAGGGGAATTAAAGAGAAATCAGCCAATGCACTTTTGGTAAAAGTTAACCAGATTGGTTCTTTAACAGAAACCTTAGATGCAGTGAGTTTGGCGCAACGCAATGGATTTGCCACAATGATGAGCCATAGGTCAGGTGAAACTGAAGATACGACGATCGCTGATTTAGCGGTAGCAACAAATTGCGGTCAAATTAAAACTGGTGCTCCGGCAAGAAGTGAACGTGTTGCCAAATACAACCAACTTTTAAGAATTGAAGAAGAGCTCGGCGAAGCAGCACGTTACGCCGGAGCTAGTGCATTTCCAAGATTTAACAAGGGCTAAATAGTTTGGCTGCTAATAGACCTTCACTGCAACCAAGAGCCTTGATTTTTATTGTGGCTTTAGTAGCTCTAGTAATGATGTTGGCTGCACCGTTTAGAAATTTGATGGCACAAAGAGAAGAGATCAAACAACTAGAAGCTCAATTAGAGTTGGCGAACACTCAAGTTGAGGTTCTAGAAAATGCCAAAGCGAGGTGGAACGATCCACAATTTGTTGCCGCGCAAGCAAGGGCTCGCTTACATTACGTACTACCTGGAGAGATCGCATTTACGGTCATTGGGTTAGATGGCGAACCAACTGAAGTTGAAAATGAACAATCACCAACTGCTTGGTTAAATCAACAACCAGAAGCAAATACTTGGTACAAAAAACTACTGCTCTCATGGCAAGCAGCTGATCAAGGAATTGAAGACATACAAGAACTACTCCAAGCTGAACCTATTAGGGCAAATGCACCAAGGTGAGCATTTCAGCTATTGATCTAAAAAAAATAGAGTTGCAACTTGGTAGAACTCCAAGAGACCTTGTGGAAGTAGTTGCTCGTGGAACTTGTGGAAACCCAGCAGTAGTAAAAACCAAGCCCCGATTGAAAGATGGAACGCCTTTTCCTACCCTTTATTACTTAACTTGCCCAAAATTAAATTCAAGAATCGGATCTTTAGAATCAACGGGTTTCATGAAGGAATTAGAGACTAAGCTTGTTACAGATGATAATTTGCAAAAAAACTATTCATTAGCGCACGAAATTTATTTAAAAGAGCGAGAGGCAATAGAAGAAGTCTCAGAAATCTCAGGAGTTAGTGCTGGGGGTATGCCAAGCCGAGTGAAGTGCCTGCATGCTTTGGCCGCACACGCCTTAGCCAAGGGAAAAGGTATCAATAAAATTGGAGACATGGTGTTGAATGAAATTATGGATTGGTGCCAAACTCCTTGCCTCAGCGAAGATGAGTTAATTTGAAAATTGCAGCAATAGATTGTGGAACTAATTCAATTCGACTATTGATAATGGAATTTGATAAGCACACCAATAGCATGGTTGAGCTAGTACGCGAAATGAGAATAGTTAGATTAGGTGAAGGCGTAGATAAAACAAAGCGTTTTGGCGGAACGGCTTTAGAGCGAACACTTGCAGCAATAAAAGAGTATGCCCAAATAATTAATGAAAACAAAGTAGAAAAAGTAAGATTTGTGGCGACCAGCGCTACACGTGATGCAACGAATAGAGAAGATTTCTTCTCATTGGTAAGAAGTAATTTAAATGTCGAAGCAGAGGTTATAACTGGCGAAGAAGAAGCTGCACTTTCTTTTGCTGGAGCTACGAAATCTTTGGCTAAGCGATTTCCTGCCCCCTATTTAGTTATAGACCTTGGTGGTGGTTCCACAGAATTAGTTGTGGGAGTCGATAAACCAGATTCGGCATATTCCATGAACGTCGGTTGCGTGAGAATGACTGAGCGTCACAGCCCAGGTGGCAACCCATCAATAGAACAAGAGAATGCAATTAGATCAGATGTTGCGCAAGAATTCAAACAAGCTGAAAAGCAGGTAGATTTTTCAAAAGTAAAGTCTGTGATCGGAGTTGCTGGCACGGTAACAACAGTTGCCGCACATGCGCTCGAAATAAAAAAATATGATCCCGACATTTTGCACGGAGCTTTAATAACGAAAGAACAAATCAGCGCTGCAGCTCGAGATTTTGCTAATTTAACTTTTGAACAAAGAGCTGCTTTGGGGTATATGCATCCTGGGCGAGTAGAAGTAATTACTGCCGGCGCCATAGTGCTCGATCAGGTCATGAAAGAAGTCAAAGCGGAGGCACTAATTGCTAGCGAGAGAGATATTCTTGATGGTGTTGCTTGGTCGTTGGTTTCATGACCGCATTAAAACTCTTAGAAGTAGAGATTTCAAATTGTAGAAAATGCCCTAGATTAAATGCTTGGCGAAAAGAAGTATCTGTTAAGAAAAGAAAGTCTTATCAAGATCAAAATTATTGGGGAAGGCCTGTACCTGGATTTGGAGTCAGCAATCCAAAATTATTGGTTGTGGGATTAGCTCCTGGAGCACATGGAGCAAATCGCACCGGGAGAATTTTCACCGGAGATCGCAGTGGTGATTGGCTTTATCGTGCGATGCATAAAGCAGGTTTTGCTAATCAACCAACTTCGACTGACATTAAAGATGGACTTAAGTTGCAATCAGCTCGAGTATTGACCGCTGTTCGTTGCGCACCTCCAGACAATAAGCCAACAACAGAAGAGAGAGATAAATGCAGTTTTTGGCTTGAAAAAGAATGGAAGCTAATCAAAAAAGATCTAAAGTGCATAATTGCTCTTGGATCATTTGCCTGGCAAGAAAGTTTGAAATTGCTGAGCTCAGAAGGTTATCAAGCTGATAAAAAAATTCCTAAATTTAAACATGAAGCAGCCGTACTCTTTCAAAAAAATCAACAAGAACTATTGCTTATCGCCAGTTATCACCCCAGTCAACAAAACACCTTTACCAAGCGGCTAACTGAGCCTATGTTTGATCGAGTCTTTACACTTGCAAAGCGACGAGTAGCCAACTCGTAGACTTATCGGCGCGCCCTCGTAGCCCAACCGGCAGAGGCAGCGGACTTAAAATCCGTCCAGTGTGGGTTCGAATCCCACCGAGGGCACAGCATGAAATTAAAAGTTGGCTTGATCTTGGTAACTTCCTTACTGCTTAGCGGTTGCTCGGGTGAGAGTAATTCAAAAAATTGGGCAGATCTAAATCAAGCAACTAACTATCCAATGCAAAATTGCCCAACGAGTGATTTGAATGCTGTTGAGTTAAAAAACGAACTGCCTGACAAAGTGTTGCCTTGCTTGGGTCATGACAGCGCTGTAAATTTAGCGGGCTTGCCAACAGGTAAGCCAATGATTGTTAGCTTGTGGGCATCTTGGTGCGTTTATTGCGAAGACGATGCACCGGCATTTATAGCCGCAAAAAATAAATTTAAGAATTTGAATTTTATTGGTATTAATTATCAGGATAAAGAAGATGCAGCTATTGCTAGTGCAGCAAAGTGGAAATTACCTTTTCCATCAGTTGTAGATTCTGAAACTACTTTGCAGGGTTTTTATCAAATTTCAGGGCTACCAGTTACTTTGATTTATGATGAAAATGGAATGCTAATTGGAAGAATTAATGGTCCAATTGGAACACCGGAACAGTTTACAAATTATTTAGATAGCCTTCTAAAATAATAAAGGCCACCTATCGGTGGCCTTTATTATTTAAAACCTATTGCGCTTTACCAGCTCAATGGGTTGAAAGGTGATGGTGCAGGGGCAGCTGACTCGGTGCTAGCTGGAGCAGCAGGAGCAACTACCTTCTTCTTTGCAGGAGCCTTCTTCTTGGCTACCTTCTTTTTAGCAACTTTTTT
>JAYPCW010000036.1:7331-10966 GCA_038124905.1 Candidatus Nanopelagicales bacterium
CAGGAGCCTTCTTCTTGGCTACCTTCTTTTTAGCAACTTTTTTCTTAGCTGCTTTTTTTGCAACTTTCTTTTTGGCGACCTTCTTGGCGGCCTTCTTCTTTGCAGGAGCCTTCTTCTTGGCTACCTTCTTTTTAGCAACTTTTTTCTTAGCTGCTTTCTTTTTAACTGCCACGTATTCCTCCGTACGGGGTGGAAATTTCTTAGAGTATTCTCGCACTAAATATAAAGTTTTTCATCACCACCCCGAGATTTTTTTGGGTTGTCCAAAAAGGGTGTAAGGCGCTAAAGCGATAAAAATGTTAATATTGAGACTGACTGTCAAGGTCAAAATAATAGATAGCCACTAAGGAGCAATCAGGTGCAAACTAACAATCCGGTAATGCGCAAATACGCTGACTTTCGCGAGCCAGGCAGTGTTTTAGGGGCACCTCAAGCTCCATCAGAAACTGCAAGAGCATTGCCAGGTGAGAGAGTGGTAACGCTTGATGATGTGGTGATCAAGTCAGCAATGATGCTGGGACTGCTTTTAGTGGGGGCTTTCTTTGGTTGGAGTTTGGCGCCCAGTAATCCGGGTATTGCACTTATCGCGATGGGTATTGGTTTTGTCTTAGGCCTAGTGAATATCTTCAAAAAGCAAGTTTCACCAGCTCTAGTTTTGGCTTATGCCGCAGCCCAAGGTGTTTTTTTGGGTGCAATTAGTTTTATTTATCAGAATGCTTTTGCTGCTCAAGGTGAGAACCTAGTTGGTAATACCATCATGGCAACAATTGTTGCTTTTGGTGTGATGCTTACTCTTTATAGAACTGGTGTTATAAAAGTAAATGCCAAATTTGTAAAAATAATGATGGTTGCTTTAGTTTCTTATTTAGTTATAGCCGTGATTAGTTTTATTTCATCTTTTGCTGGCGTAGGTGGCGGCTGGGGCTTTTATGGCGTAGGTGGAATTGGAATTTTGTTAGTACTTGTGGGAGTTGGCCTAGCGTCATTTAGTTTGGCCTTGGACTTTGAAGCAATTAATCAGGCAGTCGACATGAATTTACCTGAACGTGAATCATGGAAGTTAGCTTTTGGTTTGGTCTTAACGCTAGTCTGGCTTTATATTGAATTCTTAAGATTGTTTGCAATTCTTGCAGCAAACAGAGAATAATCTCTCGTGCTAGAGGCATCAACGGGCTTGAAGCTCGCTGATAAATTGCGCGTATTACCTCTGCATCAACTTGAGCGAAAAGATTCTAAGAATAAAGTTTTGGCCGAAGAAATTTTTAAAGAGATTCTCAAAGTTTACAATGAAATAAATTCTAAAAAAGAGGTCAATTATTTAGGTGCGCTGGTAATAGGTGATCAATTAAAAGTTGCGGTAAGAGAGGCTGAAAAAATAAAGAATGGCGCTGGTGTCTTATCAGAAGCAATAAAAAATATTAATAATCTGATTTAATCGATTGCAAAATTCTTTTTAACGAGTCAAATCTGATTTTGATTTTCTCATCTATTTCTGCGACTCTCGCAATTGCACAGTCTTGATCTTGATGGATACAAGACTTGGGGCAATCAATTGCAATTTGATTTAACTCAGGCATGGCAGCTAAGGCAGTTTCATTAGATAAATGAGCTAAGCCAAAACTTCTCAGCCCTGGACTATCAATAATCCAGGTATCTTCAGAAATAGCAAATGCGTAAACATTTGTGGACGTATGTTTTCCCTTTCCGGTAACTTCACTTACTTCACCAGTAATGCGTTTAGCCTCTGGGGCTAGCCGGTTTACCAGCGTTGACTTACCAACTCCTGAAGCTCCGATAAGTACTGTCCAATTATCTTTTAAGAGTTGAAGTAGATTTGCTAAATCTGAATTCTGATCAATAGCAATAATTGGAAATCCAAAGTCCTGATAGAGGTTAATTAACCACTTGGGATCTGCAAGATCTTTTTTGGTAATAATCAGCAGAGGTTTGGCATCAGCATCTAATGCAGCCATGAGCGCTCTGTCAATAAAGCGCAATTGCGGCTCAGGATTTGCTATAGCAACTACTATTCCTATTTGAGAAGCGTTAGTGACTAATATTTTTTCAGACGAATCAGAATCATCTGAACTCTTTCTTAAAATATGTTTTCGCTCATTAATTTCAACTATTCTGGCTAAATCATCACTCCGCTCCAGATTCACACCTGTTAGCCCAACATGGTCCCCGACAACTACACCTTTTCTTCCTAAGGCACGAGCTTTGATCGCAAAAATTTGCTTGTTTTCAAAGTCTGGAAGAACCACGGTAAAGCGTCCACGATCTACCGTCACCACAATTCCCTTGGTTAAGTCTTTATAAGTGGGTGAGTCTTTAGTCCTTGGCCTAGACTTATTTTTTTGCGGCCTAAATCTGATGGACTCTTCAGAAAAATTTTTATTACTTGAACTCATCTATTAACTAAATCTAACCACAGCGATTCAAAATTATTCATGGTTTTTGAAGTGCAAGAGATGTCATCAATTTCGATCCCAGGAACTTTTAATCCAATAATCGCACCGGCAGTTGCCATACGGTGGTCTGCGTAGCTTTTCCATTTTGCACCGTGCAATTTACCCGGCAAAATTTTTAGCCCATCTGAATTTGTAGTAACTTGCACACCTATCTCTGACAGGTCATGCGCCAAAGCTGCAATTCGATCGGTTTCGTGACCCTTTAGATGGGCAATTCCAGTAATTTCGCTTACACCTTCAGCCAATGCTAGAAGTGCTGCGATCGATGGAGTTAGTTCCCCTACTTCGCCTAAGTCAATCTTTAACGGGTTGATTTTCTTAGGTCCGATGACGGTTAACCCGAAGTCGTCGTTGGTAATTTTTGCACCCATAGCTTCTAAAATTTCAGGAAGTCTTCCACCGGCTTGCGTGGTTTTAGTTGGCCAATCCAAAATTGTGACTTTTCCTTCAGTTACCATGGCAGCTGCTAGAAATGGAGCGGCATTAGAAAGATCTGGTTCGATTTGCCAGTGGTGACCAGGCATTAAGTGAGGTTTAACTTGCCATGAATGCTCATTAATATTATTGGCTTGATAAACACAATCAATTCCAATTTCATTTAACATTTTCATGGTCATCTCGATATGAGGGAAACTTGGTAAGGCTTCTCCGCGGTGAGTGATTGTTAAACCATTATCAAATCTGGCAGCTGCTAGCAGTAATCCAGAAACAAATTGACTAGAGGATGATGCATCTATTAAAACTTCTGATTTTGAGATATGACCATGTCCATTAATTTCAAAAGGAAGAAATCCATTATTTTTTCTAATTATTTCTACCCCCAAATCAGCTAAACCATCGAGCATTACCTGCATAGGACGTACTCGCGCCGCCTCGTCACCATCGAATTTCACTAACGAATGTGATAGTGCTGCTAATGGGGGAATAAATCTCATTACGGTTCCAGCAAGACCAACATCTATCGAAATTTCTGAATCGCTAGTTAGTCCTGGTTCGATAAAGATTCTATTTTCTCCGTAAGTAATTTTGGCGCCTAGTTTTTCAATTGCGCTTAGCATTAGTTCGGTGTCACGAGCAATTAATGCATTGTCAATAATTGATTCACTGTTAGCGAGAGCTGCTAGGACGAATGCTCGGTTAGTTTGAGATTTGGATCCAGGAATT
>JAYPCW010000037.1:0-10897 GCA_038124905.1 Candidatus Nanopelagicales bacterium
TCTTAGTTTCCGCTCGCATATCTCGAGAGGTTCTACCAAATGAAATTCCAACTGGTTTCATCGCGTTTAAAACAAAGCCTGAGCAGTCAAGTCCTCGGTTTGGATCAGTACCACCGCGGCGATAAGGGGTCCCTGCCATGCTGGCAGCTTTTGCTAATACCTTTTCAACTTTGGCGTCACGATCAGTATTGCCACTGTCTACTTCTTGAGATTTATTTTTCTTCTTAGTATCTTCAGTAACTGCTTCTTGAGTTGTCGCTTGACTATCTGCTGCTGCTTTAAGTCGCTCCCAGCCTTTAGGGCCAAGTGTTGTTCCATCGCTTACATTATTTATATCTGAATAAAATTTTGCAATTGCTGCAGTTGTTTGTGGCCCATAACGGCCATTCGCGACAGAAATTTCATAACCTAAACTAATCAACCAATTTTGAACCTCAGCTACATGCTGATTTTGCTCTCCCACTTGAAAATTCTCTTGCCCTGGATAAGAATTTGCGAAACTTGGAGTCATTGAAGATATTAGAAGGCCAATAACCAGAACTAAACTGGCTACTAATCGCTTTAGATAACTCATTTGCTCCTCGAGAGAACGCTCGAACGCATTTTCAATACTTTTAAAATAACACATTTTGCTCTCCCAGCCTTGCTCCATCAACACCTCGAATCAGTAAAAGTGCCCTTTATCTCAATAAATTCCATTATTTAGGCATCGTTTTTAATTGTCCTCTAATCTTGGCGCATGACCACTGTCTTTTGGTTTCGCCGAGATTTACGCTTAGATGACAATCCTGCTTTAAATGCTGCGATTGAAGAAGCTCTCGCCAGTGAAGATAAAAGAGTAGTGGCCTTATTTAATATCGATTCAAAAGTATTTGACCCAGCAAGTGAAAAACAAAAGATTTATCAAAATTGTTCGTTAAAAAAATTAGATGAAGCAATCAAGGGCAATCTTTTAATTAGGTATGGAAGACCAGAAGATGTAGTACTTGAAGTAGCGCTGAAGGCAAAAGCTACAGCCGTGCACATTAGTGAAGACTTTGAGCCTTACGGGCGTAAAAGAGATAATAATGTGCAAAAAGTTTTAGAAAAAAACGCTATTAAGTTAGTTAGAACTGGCTCACCTTATGCCGTTTCGCCACTGAGGGTTCGTAAAGGTGACGGCACACCGTATCGCGTTTACACTCCCTTTTACCGCGCCTGGCTCGCACATGGCTGGCGCAAGCCTGCGCAATTTCCTAAGCAGCAGCCAAATTGGTATCTACCCCTAAAAAGTGAAGCACTACCAAAGTTAGAAAGTAGTTTTGAAGTTGAAAACTGCGGTGAATTCTATGCATTAAAAAACTTTGAAAATTTTTTAAAAAATGGAATTAAGGGTTATGACCAGAATCGAAATCGGCCAGACTTAAATGGGACTAGTAAATTGAGCTTAGCTCTGCGATTTGGCGAAATTCACCCTCGAACAATTCTTTCTCATTTAAGCGATGATCCCGATCAAGAAGTATTTCGAAAAGAAATTTGCTGGCGCGAATTTTATGCTGATGTTTTAGCCCATAACCCCGAAAGTGAAACTGTCTCGCTTGATCAAAAGTGGGAACTGATGGGCTGGGGTGATAGCAAAACACACGCCAAAGAATTAAAGCAGTGGAAAGCTGGGCTAACTGGATACCCGATAGTTGATGCTGGAATGCGACAGCTAGTTGAAACAGGTTGGATGCATAACCGAGTAAGAATGATCGTTGGAAGTTTTTTAATAAAAGATTTACATATTCATTGGCGTGAAGGTGCTAATTGGTTTATGGAACATTTAATTGATGGTGACATTGCCAGCAATTCACATGGTTGGCAATGGGTTGCCGGTTGCGGTACTGATGCTGCTCCCTACTTTCGCGTTTTCAACCCAACACTTCAAGCAATGAAATTTGATCCAAAAGGTGAATACGTAAGAACGTGGATTAAAGAATTACGCCATATTGAAGGTGGAGCGGTGCATGAACCTTGGAACCACCCTGAAGGTTTCAAACACGGCTATCCAAAGCCAATGGTTGATCACAATGTGGAACGCGATCATGCGCTAGCTATGTATGAAAAAATTAAAAAACGTTAAGGTGCAATTCTATTTAAATTCCATGAATCACTATTTAACTCTTTTGTATATCTAAAGCGGTCATGCAACCTGCTTGGTCTACCTTGCCAAAACTCAATCAATCTTGGTTTAACTATGTAACCGCCCCAAAAATCTGGCATGGGCACCTGGTCATTAAATTGCTCACCGAATTTTTTGGCACGTGTTTCTAAAACTTCTCGGCTTTCAATTATTTGAGATTGCGGGCTAGTCCAGGCACCCAACTGCGACGAGATTGGTCTAGTTTCAAAATAACTCTCAGAATCTTTTCTGCTAATTTTTTCGGCAGTTCCTTCGATAATAACTTGTCGATGAATCGGCAGCCATAAAAAATTTAAGGCCACGTTTGAATTTACCGAAATACTCTGTGCTTTTTTTGATTCATAATTTGTGAAGAAAACAAAACCTTCGTCACTAAAAGACTTCAACAGCACAGTTCTAGTTTCAGGTTGAGATTGGACATTGACTGTCGATAGAACAAATGCGTTAGGTTCAGGTAACTCACGTGCGATTGCCTGATTTAGCCAAATACCAAACTGCTCAAAGGGATCGTGGTGTAAATCACTTTTCTTTAATTCACCAATCTCGTAAGAGATTCTTAACTGGTTAAACCAATCTTGACTTTTTGTCATGACCCGATTTCCTAATAGAAGTAGTCTTGGTTAAGAATAAGGTATCAAAATTGAATAGAAGGGTCTCATGTCTGATTTTAAACCCGGATTAGAAGGCGTAGTCGCCTTCGAGAGTGAAATTGCCGAACCTGACAAAGAAGGTAGTGCTTTACGCTATCGCGGCGTAGATATTGAAGATTTAGTTGGAAAAGTTACCTATGCAAAAGTTTGGGGCCTTTTAGTTGATAACGCATTTGAACCAGGACTCCCCTTAGAAAATCCACCCAGTCTTCCAATTCATACCGGCGATGTAAGAGTAGATGTACAAGCTGCCATCGCAATGGCAACCACTGAATTTAATTTCAAACCACTTTTAGATATCTCTGACGAGCAAGCTCGTGAAGATTTAGCTCATACTTCAGTAACCGCAATGGCTTACGTCGCTCAATCTGCTCGAGGAGAAGATTTACCCAAAGTTCCAAATGAAAAGATCAATGAATCCAATAATTTAGTTGAAAGATTTATGAAGCGCTGGCGCGGTGAGCCAGATCCAAAGCATGTAAAAGCAGTAGATGCTTATTTTGTTTCTGCTGCCGAACACGGAATGAATGCCTCTACATTTACTGGTCGTGTTATTGCTTCAACTGGCGCCGATGTTGCCGCAGCAATTAGTGGTGCCATTGGAGCTATGAGCGGCCCCTTGCACGGTGGTGCACCGAGCCGGGTACTTCACATGATTGAGGAAATTGAAAAAAATGGTGACCCAGAAAAATATGTAAAGAATTTACTTGACTCAGGCGAACGCTTGATGGGTTTTGGTCACCGGGTTTATCGAGCTGAAGATCCTCGCGCTCGCGTTCTAAGAAAAACCGCAAGAGAATTATCTGCTCCTCGATACGAAGTTGCTGAAGCTTTAGAAAAAGCGGCACTTGCCGAATTAAAGTCTCGTAGGCCAGACCGGGTCATCGAAACTAATGTTGAATTCTGGGCAGCAATTGTGCTTGATTACGCACAAGTTCCTGCCAGCATGTTCACTTCGATGTTTACCTGCGCTCGCCTTGCCGGCTGGAGTGCACACATTCTTGAACAAAAGAAAACTGCTCGGCTAGTTAGACCAGCTGCTCGCTACATTGGCGAAGGCCCAAGAAAGCCAGAAGCAGTTGCCGGATTTTCGCCAGCGCTTTATCAAAAGTAGAGGTTTGATTTGACCGTCGATCCTCAAAACTTAAAACTGCCAAGTGAATTAATTCCCAAAGACGGACGCTTTGGTGCTGGTCCTAGCAAAGTTAGGCAAGAACAATTATCTGCACTTGCTAATCAGAATAAGTTTTATCTAGGAACTTCTCACCGTCAAAAACCCGTTAAAAATGAAGTAGCAAAACTAAGACAAGGCTTACGGGAGTTTTTTCAACTTCCTGATGATTATGAAATCATCCTGGGAAATGGCGGATCGACCTTATTTTGGGATGCAGCTGTTTTTTCAATCATTCAAGCCAACGCGCAATTTTTATCGTTTGGCGAATTTGGAGCCAAATTTGCTGCCAGCGCTAAAGCTGCAACTCACCTCAATTCAATAGAAGTGATCAAATCCGATCCAGGCACAGCACCAGATTTTTTACCAAGTTCAGATTTTGATATCTATGCCACTCCTCACAACGAGACCAGCACTGGCGTGATGAAGCCTGTTAAGCGAGCAAGTGACCAAGGCTTATTTCTAATTGATGCCACGAGCGCCGCAGCTGGAGCTTTAGTTGCTCCAGAGGAATTTGATTGCTATTACTTTGCCCCACAAAAATCATTTGGCTCCGAAGGTGGATTATTTGTTGCTTTAGCAAGCCCAAAATTAGTTGAGCAAATTGAAAAAGTGAAACAAAGTAATCGCTATATTCCGCCAATTTTAGATTTATCAATTGCTTTAGAAAATTCTCGATTAGATCAAACCTATAACACACCGAGCCTTTCAACTATTTTCTTAATGCGCGAACAAGTTGACTGGTTCAATCAAAACGGTGGAATCAAGTGGACCGCTGCTAGATCAAAAGCTTCGTCAGATCATCTTTATCAGTGGGCAGAAAATAAAAATTATTTATCACCTTTTGTTCAAGATAAAAGCATAAGAAGTACTGTTATTGCCACCATTGATTTTGATAAAGAAATAGAAGCAGATTTAGTTGCCAAAGTACTTCGCGCTAATGGAATAGTTGACGTAGAACCGTATCGAAAATTAGGTAGAAATCAACTTCGTATTGCGACATTTCCTGCAATTGAACTAAGCGACATCCAAACTCTGACTTCCGCAATTGACTGGGTGGTTTCACAAATTCACTAATGTACCAATTCTGGTACAGACTTTTTATAGTTTTTATTTCAAAATTCGTAGATGGGTGAAAGAGCTAATTCGAAAATCCGACTTAAGCGGAGGGCTTTCGGAAAAGCGGTTAGAAATTATCGACGGTTAAGAAATCTCACCCAAGAAGAATTAGCTGAAAAGACTGAATTAGATCGTAAAACTATCTCTCGGCTAGAAAATGGTTTGTTTTCACCATCATTAGATAACATCTGGGCAATCGCCTTTGCGCTAAATATCAATCCAGAAGATTTACTTAAGCCAGATGCCCATCTAGTTAAAGACCTATATTAAATAGCGGCTATAAAAACTGAAAGCACCATTCCAAATAAAACTATTAACGTGACGATTCTTCTTGTGCGCTCAGACATAACTGAATCTTAGTCCGCTAACATTTAAAGCATGAAGGAGCTAAAACCCATCCATACCGACGGCCTAAATGAGCTAAAGGTTGGAATCTCAATTTTTAGCCTCTTCTTTTTGCTTTTTTCATACCGCTTTTTGGTCCAAGGTCATGAAACCGCCCTTTTCTGGCTGCAAGTTTCTTTAGCGGGAGTAATTCTTGGATTTATGGGCTACTGGGTAATGCTAAAAAGAAAGCAAAAAAGCGCTTAGTCCTCTTCTTTATTAAGTACTTCGTCCAAAATCTCTAAGCGGTGAGCTTCTTCATCATCTAGTTCATCTTCAATTTCTTCTTCATCATCTTCGATGTCATGCTCATCGTGAGCGAATTCATCAACTTCACTTAAATCTGCGTCTTCTAAATCTTGCTCTTCTACCAAATCATCTACTACTTCATCTGGCAATAAAAATCCGGACTCATCGACAACCGTTGTCCCCGTCGCTACTGATTTAGTTTCCGAAACTACTTCAGAATGACCACCACAGCCATGATCTAGTGAGACAACCTTCCCATCATCTTGTGCATACGAATTTGCACAAACTCCAAACATTCTTCCTAAAGCACCACTTAAAGGAACATAAAACCCGCAACTAAAGCATTTATCATTTGCTAACTCAGCCATCGGAGTATTTGGCCCGTGAGTTGATCCATACCAACGATTAATTGCTTGCTCTCGCCCAATTTCTGAAAGTACGCGTTTTCTGCCAACTCCCACTTCCCAACCAAAGGGAGTAGCAGTTTCATCAAACAAACCCTCAACTTGAGAAAATCCTGCAACTAATCTCGCATCATCTGGAGCTGTGGGTAAGACATCTCCCACACCTAAATCTCCATCTTGCAGTCTTTGTTCCCAAGGAATCCACTTTGGAGCAAGTAAGGCTCCAGGGCCAGGTATTAAAACAATTTCGGATAGAGAAATGTTTTCATTACCAGAAATTGTTACCGCCCACATCCAGCCTCGGTAACCTTTATCTAAAGTTGTAAAAAAGTGAGTTGCAGTATTTTCTGCCTCAACTTTACTTTCTAAAAAGTCTCCAACGCGATCGGCCGAAATCTCTGCAAGCAAAAAATCCTTAGCAACATCTTTTGCGCTAAGTAAATCTACACTCACAAAAACTCCTAAAAATTATTATTAGGCATCAAGATCATTAGCAACTGCCCGCAAAACCGCAGCTACTTTTTGAGCAGTCTTATCGTCAGGATATTTACCTCGACGAATTTGCCCTGATACGCCATCAAGCAACTTGATTACATCTTCAATAATCGCAGCCATGTCGTCGGTATCTTTTCTACCAGCTTTTGCCAAGCTAGGAGGGGTTTCAAGAACTTTTACTTGCAAAGCTTGAATGCCTCGGCGACCTTCAGCTATTCCAAATTCAACTCTGGTTCCTGGTTTTGGCAAAACGCCATCAGGAATCGCCGTTGCGTGAACGAAAACATCTTCACCTTCGTCGGTTTCGATAAAGCCGAAGCCCTTTTCGACGTCGTACCACTTGATCTTTCCAAAAGGCACGCCAATCAACTCCCGTTCGCATCTAGCCGCGTATTTCGCGAAATGTGAAAGTCCAAGATTACCGAAACCCTCTGACCCCGCCAGCGGCAAGGACTGCAAAGTGCTCACCGGTGAGATACCTATTAAAATTGGCCAGATGCCAGCCAAGACCTCCCCAAAGCCTCGAAAAGTCAAGGCAGACGATCCCGGATCACTAGTTGATTGGCTAAAAGCCCAGGACGATGACTCACTTCGAGACCTTCTGGTTCATCGCCCAGATTTGGTGCATCCAGTCCCGGCCGATATGGCCAAACTTGCCGCCCGAGCTGCCACAAACTCTTCAATCACTCGCGTGCTCGACCGCCTAGATGCTTGGGTCGTGGGAGTTGCTGAAGTAATTGCTTGTTTAGATGAACCCTTTACCAAAAAAGAACTATCCGCCCTTTTAAAAGAAGATCCAGAGCTTGACCGCGCTTTGGTGGTCTTAAAAGCTCGCGGAGTTATCTGGGGAACAGATAAAGGCATGAGAGCAGTCCCTGTTCTCAAAGAAGTTGTCGCCCCACACCCAGCAGGGTTTGGGCCTTGCTTTATCGAAGAACGCCCTGACTTAGAAGCTGTCGCAACTAAAGAACGCATCAAGCAGATTTTAGATAAAGCTCCAAAAGGAGTTGATGAAGTAATTAGCAAGGTTTTATGGGGCCCTCCAGTTTTAATCGTTGAAAAATTAAATCGCGAGGCAACCACTTCTAGTGCAAAAACTCCTCATGAATACTTAATGGCTCAAGGTGTCCTTATTGCTACCGGTAGACATGAGTTAACTCTGCCAAGAGAAGTTGCCTTTGTCTTACGTGGCGAAAACCTATTGCCTGAAGATTTATCTAAGGTTCCTGAAATCTCAATTAAAAATCAAAGAGATCCTCAAGCAGTTGATAAAGCTGCAGGTGGTGCTGGCTTGCATTTTGTTCAGATGATGGAAGAACTCTTAGATATCTGGGGTGAAAATCCTCCAGCAGTTTTACGCAATGGTGGCCTTGCTCAAAGAGACTTAACTTTGGCCTCTCGCATTTGTGATGAAGATGAAAATATTGCAGCCCTTCTAGCTGAAACTGCGCTAGCGGCAGGCTTGCTCGCAGCTGATGAAACAGCAGATCCACTTTGGCTACCAACACCAGCATTTGATTTATGGCGCACTAGAACAGTTCAGGAGCGCTGGGCAACTTTGGCAGAAGCTTGGTTAACTTCAACTCGTGTGCCAAGTTTGGTTGGTAAAAACGAACAAGTAAGAATCAATGCGCTCTCACCTGAAGTTGATAAGCCGCTTGCTCCAGAAATTAAATCTCTTTTACTTAAAGCTTTAGTTAGCCTGCCTTTAGGTGCTGAACCAAATGAAGATGAATTAGTAGCACACGTTAAATGGCAAAGGCCACGTCGTGAAGCTGAATTAATTGATCTTTTAGTTCGCTCATTTATGCATGAAGCAAATCTAATTGGCGCACGAGGACTTGGCGCTTTAGCAACCACAGGCCGCGCGCTCGGCGAAATGCGCTACACCATGCCTTCGCCTGAAGCTAGAACTGCTGCAGCAAGAGCTGCAGTAGCTGACCCTAAAGGTCACGTCATTAAGACCGACCCGCTTTTAGTTGAGGCAATCGCACCACTACTTCCAGATGCAATCGATCACTTCATGCTTCAAGCAGACTTAACTGCAGTTATCCCTGGCCCACCTGAATCGCATGTTGCAGCTGAACTTCGCCTTCTCGGCTACCAAGAATCTCGCGGAGCAGCTCAGGTTTACCGCTTTTCAGAAAGCTCGCTAAAAAGGGCTCTAGAAAGAGGTAAAGATAAAGATGAAATTATGGAGTTTTTCAAAAAATACTCTTCAACCGATATCCCTCAACCTTTGGAATATTTATTAAACGATTTAGTTAGACAACTTGGAAGCGTAAAAATTACTGAAGAACCAATTGATGACACTGAACCCGCTCCAGGTGAAAAGCGCTCAACTGTGAAACTGCGCCCTCGTCCTGCCCCTGAAGGCTCCCCGCCGGATGCACCGTTGTTATTTAGTGCCATCAAAGCTTTGCGTTTGAGTGAAAATCCAAAAGCCAAGGTGCCTGAAGTTGCAAAATCACCTGAGCCAATGTCTCCAGAAAAACTAGTTCCTTTTTTAAGCGAAGCGATTGAACAAAATCAATCAATAACTATCAGCTACGCCGAAGGTGATGGAACCATCAAAGAACGCTTTGTTGACCCAATCCGCGTGCAAGGTGGCTTATTAACAAGCTTTGATCATTTAGAACTTCGAATCAGAGATTTTGCCTTGTCCAGAATCAATGCAGCGAGCATTACAAAAGCCAAAAAGAACGGGAAATAAATTTAATGAATGACGGCCCTTTAATAGTTCAAAGCGATAGAACGCTTCTGCTTGAGATCGATCACGAATTAGCTCAAGAAGCAAGACGCTCCATCGCTCCCTTTGCCGAATTAGAGCGCTCACCAGAACACGTTCATACCTACCGCATCACCCCGCTTGGACTTTGGAACGCAAGAGCTGCTGGATTAGATGCCGAAACAGTTGTTGACACGCTTCTTAAATATTCAAGATACGCAGTTCCCCATTCACTGCTTGTCGATGTTGCCGAGCAAATGGATCGCTACGGAAGGCTCCGACTTGAAAAGCATCCAACCCACGGATTAACTCTTCATTGCTCAGATCTTCCCGTTCTAGAAGAAGTTTTAAAGAGTAAAAGAATTCAGCCCTTAGTTGGTAAGCGATTAGATGACGAAACCGTCGTAGTTCACCCATCAGAGCGTGGCCAATTAAAACAACAATTACTAAAACTTGGCTGGCCCGCAGAAGATTTTGCTGGCTATGTTGATGGTGAAGCTCACCCAATTGAATTAGTTCAAAATGGTTGGGAGTTAAGAAATTACCAAGAAATGGCAGCCGAATCTTTCTGGCACGGAGGTTCCGGTGTTGTAGTTCTCCCCTGTGGTGCCGGTAAAACCATTGTTGGCGCAGCTTCCATGTCCTTAGCTAAAGCCACAACTTTAATTTTGGTAACTAATACAGTTTCTGCTAGGCAATGGAAGACAGAACTACTCAAGCGCACCACCCTCACCGAAGAGGAAATTGGGGAATATTCAGGTAGCAAAAAAGAAGTTCGGCCCGTAACCATTGCTACTTACCAAGTCTTAACAACAAAAAAGCAAGGTAACTACGCTCATCTTGAATTATTTGATGCTAAAGACTGGGGCTTAATTATTTATGACGAAGTACATCTACTTCCAGCACCTGTCTTTCGCTTCACCGCTGACATTCAAGCTAGAAGACGACTTGGCCTAACCGCAACTTTAGTTAGAGAAGATGGCCGCGAAGATGATGTATTTTCCTTAATCGGCCCTAAAAGATTTGACTCTCCTTGGAAAGACATGGCTGACCAAGGTTGGATCGCACCTGCGGATTGTGTGGAAGTAAGAGTCACGCTCCCTGAGCATGAAAGATTAATTTATGCAACGGCCGAAAAAGAAGAGAAGTATCGCTTAGCTGCTGCAACCAGCACCAAAAACGACGTAGTTGAAACTTTAGTTGCCAAACATTCAGATGATCGAGTTTTAGTTATTGGCCAATACCTAGATCAATTAGCTGAACTTGGCCAGCACTTAGGAGCCCCAGTAGTTGACGGATCAACTCCAATAAAAGAACGTGAAAAACTATTTGAAAGATTTAGAAGTGGAGATTTAAAAGTCTTAGTAGTAAGCAAAGTAGCTAACTTTTCTCTCGACTTACCTGAAGCGGGAGTTGCTATTCAAGTCTCAGGCTCATTTGGCTCACGTCAAGAAGAAGCCCAAAGACTTGGCCGCGTGTTAAGACCAAAAGCAGATAAAAGAACTGCAAGATTTTATGCAGTAGTTTCTAGAG
>JAYPCW010000038.1:0-2223 GCA_038124905.1 Candidatus Nanopelagicales bacterium
TTCTGGGTTCGTGATTAGTCCAGGTCCCAGGGTCATACTCAGGTATATGAACGTTGTGTAGCCAGACTTGACCATCTCGAATCTGAGCAAAGCCATCAGATAAAGAGGCTCTGCCGGCGCGAAGTGACTTAACTTCGGTTCCGACAAGCTCCAGCCCCGCTTCTATGAAATCACTTAGGGCGTAATCGTGTCGAGCTTTTTTATTTTGCGCGATTATTTTTTTACCTTTTTCGCGCATAATTAACCCCTAGTAGCGGCTGCTGCTACTAAGCCATCTAAAACCTGCAACGCTCTACTTTCGGCAGTGATATTTGTATCTTTCGCTGACACGTATATATCTGGTGCAACGCCAACCCCATCAATTCTTTTACCATTTGGGGTTACATAAAAACCTACCGTGAGTTCTATCAAACTGCCATCACTTAGCGTTTTACTATCTTGCACTGCGGCTTTGCCAAAAGTATTTTCGCCAACAATTACTGCTCGAGACCGATCTTGCAATGCTGCAGCAACAATCTCAGCTGCCGAAGCAGTTGCCGCATTAACCAAAATAACTAAAGGAGTCGTTCCATCGCCTTGAGCGCTTGCTTTAAGAACTTGTGGTGCTGTGTTGGGTCGATGAAATTCCACTACAGCTCCACCATTTAAAAAAGTTCCAGCAACTTCGATTGCTTCAGTAACTAGTCCACCAGTGTTTCCCCGAAGATCCAAAATCACACCAGCTCTCTCGCCAATTTGACTCGCCAATGCCGATCTAATGTCTCTAGCCGTACCGCGAGCAAAATCAGAAATTTTGATTACCGTTACGCCGTCATTTAGAGTTGAAATGACAACCGGCTTTATTGAGACATCTTGTCTAAGTACTGATAATTCTCTTACTTCACCTTCGGTATCTACCGAAAGTTTTGCGGTTGAATTTTTTTCACCAGTTAAAAGGCCAGATATTTCGCTCAAATCTAAATTTTCTACCGATACACCATCAACTGAAACGATTATGTCGCCAATCAAAACTCCCGCATTTTCTGCCGACGAGCCGGGAACAACTGCAACAACTTCTGCTTTAGCTAAATCGTTGTTTCTAAACCAAACACCGATTCCAGAGAATTTACCATCCACACTTGCCCTAAAAGATTCGGTATTTTCTTTCGGAAAGTACTGACTCCAGCGGTCGCCTAAAGATTTGAGCATGCCATCAATAGCCGCACGCCTTAAAGCGTCTCTATCAATTTCAACTGCAGATGTGTCAGCTATCACCTCTACTGCTTCGTCCAAAATTCCAGTTGGTTGATTTGCATCTTGAAAAGTTGAGGAAACTACAAATCCAAACCCAAATACAAATACGACTATCACGGCCAGCGATAGCGGAGAGAGCAAAATGCGTCTTTTCACTCTACGATTGTAGGCGTTCCTTCAGGGCGAGCTGCAAGATAAGAACCAAGCAAAATTAAAGGAAATCCGACCAACATTCCCCAAGTTAGTGGCTCAGTCAAGATCCAAACTCCAAGCAGCAGCGCTACTACTGGGTTGAAGTAGGTAATCAGCGTTACCTTAACTGGCCCAATTTCTTCGATAAGCGCGAAAAAGATCACAAATGCTAGAACCGTACAAATTAATGTCAAAGCCAAAATTGCCAAAATTGCATTTAATGATGGCATCTCTTGTGGTCGATTTATTAAACCTGGCACTGCATAAAACACAGCCGTAATAAAAAGTGAAACTGCAATAACCCCAGAGGTAGAAACGGTTCGTAATTTGGTGTTAATGATTACTGGACCAATTGCATAACCGATTGAAGCCAAAATAATTTGAATTACTGCAAAAGTTGTAATGGCACCCGCGGGATGGTCAGCCTCAACAAGTAAGAAAACTCCAAACAAACCAACTGCTAGACCAAATAGCCTGCTGGGTGAAGTGACTGAAATGTCTCCACGAATTCGAGCAATGATCGTTCCAAAAAGCGGCACTGTTGCGAGCAATAATCCAGTTAACCCTGAATCCAAAGTTCTTTCAGCATCTGCGATTAACCACCAAGGGCCAATCATTTCAAATACTGCGAACAAAGTCACCCAAGGCCAGTATTTAGAAACCTGTCTTAAAGTTTTTCGTCTTGCTGCAATCGCCAACATAATTACCGCCGCTAAAGCTGTTCTGATGAAAACCAGAAAAGAAGGTGAAACTTCAACAACTGCAATCTTTATGAAGAAGTACGGTAGACCCCAAATT
>JAYPCW010000038.1:2233-10655 GCA_038124905.1 Candidatus Nanopelagicales bacterium
TTAGACAATGGATTGGAGCAGATGATCTGTTGTTAGATAAAGCTATGAAAAGAAAAAGGCCGCGACGAGTCATAGACGGCAAATTCTATCTATTAGTTATCTAGCACCTAACTGGATCTTTGCTGCCGCCAAACCAGCCCAATGGATTATACGGAACACCATCTATATGTACTTCAAAGTGCAAGTGCGGACCGGTTGACCAACCGGTTGACCCTACATACCCAATTACGTCTCCAACAGCTACTGCTGAACCTGAGCTGGTATTAAACCTAGACATATGGGCGTACATACTTGACATGCCACCACCGTGATACATGATCACCACATTTCCATATGCACGCATAGTGGTTGCCGTAGTAACTACGCCGCTTGCCGTTGCAAAAATTGGCGTTCCTGTTGGTGCAGCTAAATCAATTCCGGTATGACAAGAGCGATAACCAAAAACTGGATGGCGCCTTGGCCCAACTCCTTGCGAAAGCCTCGCACCGGTTGTTGGCCAAAATAACTCACCTGGTCTATCTCCAGAAAATCCGCCACGTAAGCGTGCTAATTGTCTAAGGCGTTCTTGCTCTTTTCTTAAATCTTCATATCGCTGACGGATCGCCTCACGTTCTTTTTCAGCTTTCTTTAACGCTGCTTGTTGACGATCAATTAAAGCTTGAACTTCTTGTTCTGCTTGCTTTGCTCTGGCAGCTGCTTGTTCTGCTACTACCAAAATTCCTTCTAATTCAATTTTTTGTTGAGTGACTGCATCTTGCTCTGCTTGCAAAGTTGCTTGAATTGCTGCGAGGTCTTTCAAAACTCGGTCTTGGCTTTCTAAATATGACTGCATGCTCATCATGCTTTGAGTGAAATCATTTGGATCTGTGGAATTAAGCAATATGTCTAAAGTTGATAGTGGGCCTTGAAGGTAGAGGTCTCTTGCAACATCTCCCACAAAGCCAAGATTTGTTTCATATTTATATTGAGTGTCGCCAAGCTTTGCCTCAAGCTCAGCAAGCAGCGCCTCAGCTCTGGCTACATCATCACGAGCTATTCCCAATTCTTGACGAGCTTGTCTCAGTGCTGCTTCTGCAGCCGGGAGTTTTGCTTGGACTTCTTTTAATTCAGCAGCAGCTTCTTTAACCACTTCGCTAGCGGCGTTTAAATCTTCTTGAGCTGCTTGGACTTCGTCATCAACGCTGGTGCTAATTGCGTTTGCTGTGACATTCAAACTTAATAAAAAGGAGATTGCTAACAAAACAGTTGCGAACTTACGAAGCGGGCGCAAAATTACCTCCTGCAAATTCGTAAGTCAGTTAGAAAAGATGTACTAATTAACATCTGTCACTTTTGTACCACAAGAATAGCGCACTTTCCCAGCATTTAAATCGGCGATGCCTTAATTTAAGCCCTTAAATGGCGGCTTATCCCTAGCCATGAAGCAAATAGCGCCAGAGCAATTCCGGCGGCGCTAGAAATCAATATGGCTTCTTGAACTGCATCCCATCCAAAAAATGAAGTAAACAAGAATCTGGTGGCAATCACTTCGTCAACCAAGTAACCCTTTACCGCAGCTAACACGCCTGCCGAAAGTGCTGCACCAATTACCGCACTAAATGCAGTTTCCAAAATAAAAGGTAAGCGAATTGATAACTTGCTAGCGCCTACTAATCGCATAATTGCTAATTCTCGGCGTCTGGCATAAGCCGTTACCCTGATTGTGTTACTAATCAGCAACATGGTTACTGCCAACATTGAAACAGCAAATCCTAAAGCGAGTACTTGTAATCCATTTAGTACGGCAAAGAGGCTATTTAAAGTAGCTCTTTGATCTCGCACCGCTTCTATTCCTGGACGATCAGAAAATTTTTCTACAATTACTAAAAATTGCTCTGGATCTGAAAGCTTAACTCGGTAACTTTCAGGCAGTTGTTCTGGAACAACATTTGCTGCGATGGGCGAATCACTAAAGCGTTCAATAAATCTTTGATAAGCATCTTGATTGCTTTCAAAAAATACTTCACTAACTAAAGGTCTTAATTCTTCTAGATCTGCTTCAAATTCGGCTTTTTGCTCATCAGTAGCTGCACCTTGACAATTTGCCGTATCGCTACCTGCGGTACAAAGAAATATTGATACTTCCACTCGGTCAAACCAATAATCTTTCATTTCATTTACTTGAGCGCCTACTAAGAGCGAAACACCCATTAGTGACAATGAAATAGCAAAGGTGGCGATTAAGGCAATAGTCAAAGTAAAACTACGACTGATTCCTTGCCACATTTCAGAGAGAACAAATCTAATTCTCGCAAAAAATCTACTCATTAGTATCCGTAGTTTCCTTGCGATTGGTCTCTAGCTATTTTTCCATTTTCAACTTGAATTACTCTTTTGCGCATCTGATCAACAATTGATGCATCGTGAGTGGCCATTAATACTGTTGTACCGGCTCGATTAATTTGATCTAATAACCTCATAATGTCAATTGTGGTGTCAGGGTCTAGGTTTCCAGTTGGCTCATCTGCCAACAAAATTGATGGTCTGTTAATCAACGCTCTGGCAATTGCAACTCTTTGTTGCTCACCTCCGGATAATTGATTTGGACGGCGATTTGACTTATCGAGCAAGCCCACTAAATCTAAAACTTGCGGAACGGTCTGCTTAATTTCTTTTCTAGTTTTTCCAAGAATTTGCATGGCAAAAGCTACATTTTCTGCAACTGACTTCTCTGGTAATAATCTGAAGTCTTGAAAAACCATGCCAAACTTTCTTCTTAAGTTTGGAATCTTTCTTTTACGTAAACGACCAACATTGATTTCATCAACGATTACTGTTCCCACTTTTGGGGTAACTTCACGCATCAACAAGCGTAAAATTGAGGATTTTCCAGCACCTGATTGTCCAACCAAAAAAACAAATTCGCCATCACGAATTTCGAAAGAGACATCATCTAGCGCCGGCGAAGCACTGCGCCGGTAATTCATTGAGACATTTTCAAAAACAATCATTTACGAAACTCACCCGAGTCAAAATCTAGCCAAAACAAGGGAATTAGGGCTTTAGGCTCGCAGAGAAGCGATTAACGTGTTTTACGCCACCTAATGCCGCTGGCGATGAATTCGGTTAAGTCACCGTCTAGCACTGCTTGCGTGTTTCCGGTTTCGTAATTTGTTCTTAAATCCTTCACTAATTGATAGGGGTGTAGTACGTAGGAACGCATTTGATTGCCCCAGGAGCCAGAGCTGGAATCTTTTAGCGCATCGATCTTGGCTTGTTCTTCTTGTCGCTTTCGATCCAAGAGTTTGGCTTGCAAAATTGCTAATGCGGTTGCTTTATTTTGTAGCTGACTTCGTTCGTTCTGGCATGCCACCACGATTCCAGTTGGCAAGTGCGTTATCCGAACTGCCGAATCGGTGGTATTTACTCCTTGACCGCCTGGGCCACTTGAGCGATAGACATCAATTCTTAATTCTTCTTCGTTGATTTTTAATTCTTCTTTTTGTGAAACCACCGGGACAACTTCAACAGCCGCAAAACTGGTGTGCCTACGGCTTTGACTATCAAATGGTGAAATTCGAACTAAGCGATGTGTGCCTTGTTCAATTGAGAGGTTGCCATAAGCATAAGGAGCTTTTACTGCAAAAGTAACAGATTTAATCCCGGCCTCTTCCGCATAAGAAGTTTCATAAACTTCAGTCTTCCAACCTTTTCGTTCACAAAACCTTAAATACATACGCAAAAGCATTTCTGCCCAATCAGCCGCATCTACCCCACCGGCTTCTGAACGGATTGTTACTAGCGCTTCTCGCGAATCGTACTCACCTGAGAGTAATGTAGTAACTTCTAAATCTGAAATTTCTTTTCTAAGGTTTTTCAATTCGTTTTTTACATCTTTCAAACTTTCTGAATCATCCTCGGCAAGGGATAAATCCAAGAGAACTTCGGTGTCTGAAATTTCTTGAGTTAATTTAGTAATTTGTGCTAATTCGTCTTTTAAGTAAGAAAGTTGGCTGGTGATTTTTTGCGCATTCTCTGGATCGTCCCATAAATTTGGTGCAGACGCTTCTACTTCTAAGGTTTGAATTTTTTGAGTTAATTCCGTAGGATTTAGTACTTTTGCTACTCCTGCAAGCAAATCTTTTAACTCTTTTAATTCATTTTTAATGTCTACACTCACACCGTAAGCCTAGAAGCCCACTACTAATCGGGCTCCTGCGCTAGCTCTAATTGGTACCTGAATTAGTTCTGGGGCTAGCGGTAGCGAAACCGGCAGTTCCCCAGTAATGAAGAGTTCGTTTTCGTTAAAAGTTACTTTTAGGTCAATTGACTGCTGGAACGAAGAGTTTTTATCTATGAAATCTCGTGCCGTGTTCTTCGCCTTTGCTTTATCAAGCATTAAATTTTTAGTCAAACCTGATTCGTAATAGCTAGGTAAGTCTATTTCTTGCACTGCCGCTAAGGCGGCTTGATCAATAAGTTGCTGCAAATTCTGTCTTTGCGAAGTTAGAAAATTAATGTTTACTGCAACCGTGATACTGGCAAATATGATGGATAAAAAAATAATTGATAATAAATTTATGCTTCCTTCTTGAGTATTCATCAGTCACTCGTGTATCTACTTGAAACGGCAGTGGCTGAACTTTTCATACTGAAGGCATAAACGCCATTTGCTGATTTTGCCTGGGCAAATACTTTAATCGACTTTCCATTGTTGCAAATGTTGTTTTCGCACTCAATGATGATTTTTAAATCTTGCAATCCATGCGATGATTCGAAAGACTTAGTTGTAGAACTGCTTTGCCAAATTGATAAAGAAGTTTGATTTGTCGCAATTTGCCTTGCCGCTAAGTAGCTGATCTCATTTAAAGTGCTACGGGTTTTACTTGCTTCAAATATTCCGATACTTAACCAAATTGTTGTTCCAATTAGGAGAAAAAAGATAATTAATTCGATTGTGACATTTCCCGACTTTTGCTTAAGGAGCATAGGCAATACTTTTTAAAGTGAAGTTAAAACCTAACCAATTTTTGACTGGTACTTCTAGCTTGACAGTTGTTTTTGAAATTTCAGTTTCATCTTGATGTAACACTTCTAGTGTGTAATTTTCTACTGCAATCGACTGGTTATTTAGTAACTCTGCTGCGATAACTCTTATTTCATTTTGCGGAGTGAACTCCAAAGCTCGTGCCGTTAAATCTGCTACTTGGTTAATATCAGATTGCATGATTAACAAAAAAACTAATTGCAATCCAGAAAATGACAACAGCAGCATTAACGGCACAGCAATTACAAAACTGACTGTTGCATTACCTCGCTCATTAAGGCTTGCCAATTGAATCTATTGCCCTAGAAAATATTGCAGACAAAGCTCCATCTGCAATTACCCACAATGCTCCCACCAGACCAGCAGTCATCACGGTGACTAAAACCCATCCAGGAACATCCCCATTTTCTTCGTGCAGTATTGCTATCCATTTATTTATTTTCATTTTCTTCCCTTCTAACTTAGGTTTCTTATTACTTGCAACGCTGGATATATCGCAATGACTAAAACAGTTGGTAGAACAACGAACACAATTGGTACTAGCATTGATATTTCTTTTTTCGAGGCGCTTAGTAATATTTTTTCTTTACGTCTTGCTCTTAGCTCGTGAGAAAAAGTTCTTAGATTCTCAGCAAGTGGGGTTCCTCTATTAATAGCAGTTTGAAAAGATCGCACTAATTGCAACATTGATTCACTTTTTGCTTCATTGGCCATAGCGAGTAGAGATTTCTCCAGCGATATTCCTGAGGCATTCCTTAACAAAGCCGCCCGAACTAAATCCCTTAAATCTGGATCTAGCGAATCTTCGATTTCTGCTAATGCCTGAATGGGCCCTCTACCAGCCACCAAAGAAATCGCCAATAAATCTGCGAACTCTGCAATCTCATCATCATCGACTAAGGCTTTTTTATATTTTTCTGGCTTTAATTTAAATGATAATTTTTTTGTATTGCTGGGAAAGTACTCAATATATGTCAAAATTCTTTTTTCAATTTGCTGATTTGGAAATCTCAAAATTTTTCTAAAAACGTAAAGAGACAGAATCAACAAACCAATTGCAATAATTTCCATCGTTAATTCATCGCCATTTTTTTCATAAGAAAGTAAGCAATAAAGCAAACCGCTGCCACCAAAAGAAGTATGAATTGACCCTGTTGACTTTGGTAAGAAGTTTGAACAGTTGGCTGAGGCCAAATCGCAACTAACACCACCCAGGGGGCAATCACTGCAAGGCGCGCACTGTTTACCACCCAGCTTTGTCGCGCTCTCACTTCTCGAGCAACTTGTTCATGTTCTCTTATTGCTTCGTTGAGTATTTTTAAAGCTTTAGCTAGATCATTTGCGCCAGTGCGAGAAACTACCAAAAGCATTCTCACCACCATAACTCCTATTGGGTCTGTAACTTTTTCTTTGAGCGTGAGTAAAGAAGCGTTCATCTGACTAGTTTTTCTAAATGAAGCACTAAAGAAACTCAGCTCTGGCTTTATTGGCTCAGGCGCATTTTTTGAAACGTCAACGAGTGAGTCTGATAGTGGCATACCGGCTCTTATTGCAGAAGCTAAATCCTCTACTAAGTAAGGCCAAGCATTTGCCTTCTCTTCTATTATTTTTTTCTTATGTTTTTGGTAAACAATACCGGGTAAAGCCACTGTAAAAATTAATGAAATTAGACTCAAGACTAAAACTTTCGAAAATAAAAAAATTAAGATTGATGTTAAAAAGCCTGCTAGATAGATCTTTATTTTTAGATTATTACTAAACACCCAATTTTTTAATTTATAAAAAAACTTCATAAAGTCGCGCTTAGGTTTTTCAAAAAATATTAACCACCAGCCAAATAAGCTGACAAAAAATGCAGCTAGAAAGTAAGTCATGAGGCTTCTTTTTCATGCTCTAGAAATTTGTCCAAAGAATATTTACCGGATACAGGCAAAATCTCAGCAACTTTTCTAAAGCCAGACTTGGTGATTTTGATTTGAATAATTAAATCAATAACACTGCGAGTAACGCTCTCAACAAATTTCTGTTGAATATTAAGGCCACCAGAAAGCGGCAACATAGTTAATTTGGCAAGCGCTTCACTAGCGCTGTTTGCATGAACGGTGCCGGCTCCTGGCATTCCACTGTTTAAAGCAATTAATAAATCAAATGCCTCAGGGCCCCGAACTTCACCAACCACGATTCGCTCAGGTCGCATTCGTAAAGTTCCCTTAACTAGATCTCTTAAAGTGATCTCGCCGGTACCCTCCAAGCCGCTATCTCTGGTCTGCAACTGAACTACATTCAGAGAACTTAAGTGGAGCTCAAAAACTTCTTCACAAGTAATAATTCGTGTGTGCTTCGAATGAGTATTTAAAAGCGCTCGCAAAAAAGTTGTCTTACCGGCTCCCGTACCTCCCGCTACTACAATGTTTGCTCCTGAGGTGACTGCAAACTCTAAAAAATCGGCTTGTTGATTAGACAAAACTCCTTGACTTATAAAGTCCCGCAAATTTAAATTAAGTTGGGGAAATTTTCTTATATTTATTGCAGGAAACCTTCTGGTGATATCAGGAATCACAATATGAAGGCGACTTCCGTCAGGTAGCGAGGCATCTACGAATGGATGTGATTTATCAACCCTTCTGCCGGTATTTTTAAGTAGCTGTTCAATTAACACATCAATTTCATCTTCTGATACAAAAAGCTCGCTTAGAGTTGAAATACCTGCTCTAACTACGTATACCCGACCAGGACCATTAATCATTATTTCTTCTACAGTCTTATCTAGTAACAGATTTTCTATTTTTTTGTTTGAAAGTTCAAACTCCATGATTTTTACCCCCCTAAAATTAGATTCACGAAAGGTAAGAAAAGTTATTTATAATTTTTAAATTAAATGGGGCATTTTTGTCCCATGGTTAACTACCAAGGAACTATTGCGCGGTCTTCCCAAATCAAGCCAGTTTTAGTCTGATCATTTACTTCTCTTGCCGCCAGCCAAGTAATGGTTTCGGCTCCTTGTGCCGCGGTGCGTGGCGCATCTTGACCACCCATATCTGTTTTGCAATGCCCAGGACACACTGCATCAACAAATACGCCTCGTTTTCCGCCACCCAATTCGGCTGCCAAATTTTTTGTTAAGGCATTCAAGCCAGCTTTTGAAATTCGATATGGTGCAAGTCCCCCGTTGGTTCCGGGTCCAGAAAAACGACCTAAACAAGCAGTTAAATTTATGATTCGCCCGCTGCGTCTTTCAACCATCTGCGGAGCAAAATGCCTGATCATAAAAAAGGGAGCTTCTAGATTTATGCCCATAACCCGACGCCATTCGGCATCTTCGGTGCGCAAAGTCTTTGCAGTTTTTTCAGACATTACTCCAGCGCTATTGACCAAAATATCAACTTGCTGATCTTT
>JAYPCW010000039.1:0-10139 GCA_038124905.1 Candidatus Nanopelagicales bacterium
AAAGCCCCAAAATCCATTTAGCCCGTACCCCACTGACTATCAAGACGGCTAAAAGTGTAATTGCCACAATCAATGCCGTACCCAAATCATTTTGAATCAAAATAAATACTGTAGGAATACCAGCTAGTGCTAATCCGATAAGCACGTCTGAATCATTAGGTCTTTCTTCAGCGTCACGCTTTTCGGTCAACACCATAGCCAAGAGCACAATCAAAGCTAACTTGGTAAATTCGCTAGGTTGAAAAGAAAGCCCGCCCGGCAAAGCTAACCAAGCTTGCGCACCACTTTGCTGTCTTCCGATACCTGGGATTAAAACTACGATAGATCCAAAAAGTGCAACTACATAAATCACAATCGCATAAGCTCGCACTGTTCTATAAGAAAATCTTGAAACAGTTATACCTAAAATTATCCCCAAAAGAATATTTAACAGATGTCTTTGCAAAAAATAGTCAGTAGGCATCTCGGCATCTATTAATCGCTGTCTTGAAGCAGAATAAACTAAAAAAGATCCAAAAATGCTCAAAATAAAAACTGAAGAAATCAAGATCAAGTCGTATCCTTGCCAAAAGCCAGTGCGAGATTTCTCTTTAAGTAAATAGCTCATTCAGGCACCAATTCTTCAGTCTCTGCTTCTTCAAAAGTAAATGAATAATTTAATTCGTTAAGTTCTTCTGGTTTATTCAACTCTGGATAAATTGGTAAACCATCTCGTCCAATTAGCGGCAGATTTTGATTTGGTTCTCCTGTGTTAAAAATTGAACGCTCCGGAAATACCTGGTTTCCAACCACTCCAAAGATCGCTTCATAAATTTTTCTAACGCTTGGTGCTGAGGTGCCAGAACCAGTACCTCCTTGAGAAACCATCATCACTACTGCATACTTGGGATTATTAGCCGGCGCGTAACTGGCAAACCAAGAGTTTGAATCTCGACCAGTAACCTGACCAGTACCAGTTTTGCTTGCTATTGGGATTTCATTTAATGGAAAACCGATAAACGGAGCCGCACCCGTTCCACCTGTAGTCACCCCAACAAGTGACCGATGAATGTAATCTCTTACTTCTTCTGAAATAGGCAAGCTGCCTTTTACTTCTGATTCAATACGCTGGGCAATCGAACCATCTGAATTCATTATTGCTTTAGCAACTCTCGGCTCATAAATTGTTCCACCGTTCGCGATTGCTGCATAGGCAACTGCCATTTGTAAAGGTGAAACAACTGTGTCACCTTGACCAATTGAGAGGTTAATCGCATCACCCGCTCTAAAGCGCATGCCTTCCGTGCAATTTTCTTTAGCGAATTCTTGTAGAAGATTAGCTCGATCCGGATCAGTTTCTGCAACCTCTGGATATCCACTCTCTGCACGCTTACACCAAGCTTCATGATTTTGCTCCCAAAAAGCTTGCTTGAATGCCCTACCACCAACTCTGCCATTTACGTCTTCAGGTAAATCGATTCCAGTTTTAGTTCCAAAGCCAAATGCTTTGGTCATTTTTTCTATATTGTCTTTTGGTTCTTCCACCGGCCTTAAACCACCATCACGCAACCAGATGGTATTTGCAATGTCGTAAAAAACGGTATTACAAGAGACTTCTATTGCTCTTTGCATCGATATGTTTCCATAGCCAACATTGTTGTAATTTCTAAAGACACGGTTACCAACCTCGAGCTGTGCTGGGCAACTGTAAGTTTTTCTAAAACTAAATCCAGCATCTGCCGCTGCCGCTGCGCTTACCACTTTAAAAACTGAACCAGGAGCAAACAGCCCTTGCGTTGCGCGAGAAATCAAAGGAACATTATTTGCTTTGTCGCTCAGAGCTTCATATTCAGCGGTGCTGATTCCATCCAGCCAAACCTTTGGATCATAAGTTGGATAACTTGCTATTGCCAAAATTTGACCGTTTGTTACATCAATAACTACTGCAGCGCCAGAATCACCCTTTAATTCATTTGCCCGCGCCCTTAAAACGGCTGCTTCTAATTGCTGCTCAACCAAAGTCTGTAGCTTTGCATCAATATTTAAAACTACGTATTGACCTGGAGTTGGGTCGGTTTCAGAAATAACTCCTTTTATTTTTGCTGCTTGATCAACAGCCAAGCGTTTAATTCCAGGAGTCCCACGTAGATACTTATCGTAAAAACGTTCTATTCCAGCACGTCCGACTCGATCATTATTTTGAAATGCTATTTCACCCGCTGCTAATCCCAAATCCTTTTGATTTTTTATTTCTACGTCTGTAACTGGTCCGACGTATCCCAAAATGTGAGCCAAATTAACGCCAAAAGGTTGTGGCAGAGTTCTTATCGCTGCTAATTCAGCACTAACCCCAGGAAAATCCAGCGTGCGTTCCATAATCTTTAATGCAATGTCATCGCTTACATCCTGTGCAACCGGTACTGGTTGAAATAACGAACCATCCCAACAGATCGGTGGATTTTTAGCACCTGGTTGGCCGCATGGAATTAATCGATCATTAATTTGTGAATAAGGGCGTTCTAAAACCTTCGCTAATTCACGAATAACCGATTCGCCTTTATCAGGAAGTTCTTCAATAATTCGAGTATCAACGCTCACAATCATGGTGGACCGATTGGCCACTAACGGGCGGCCCGCTTGATCCAAAATTAAACCTCGCACTGGATCACTAAATACCTCGCGAAAAGCATTCTTGTTAGCTGCCGCAACATAAGTATCGCCAATTGCTATCTGTAAATAAAAAGCCCTGCCCAGCAACGTCGCAACTAAAGAGAACACAACGATACGAAAAACAAATAGTCTTAAAATTGACTTGTCTTTCATATTCTTAATTCATCACTTCTCAAGGTAGGCCCTAATTTTCTATCTAACCAAGTTATCAAGGGAATTACAAATACTGCTAGCAGGCTTGTATAAATAGCTTGAGTAATCAAAAGCTCAAAGACGCGACTGAAAGCGATAGGCGAAACAAAAATTGAGATCAAAGTAGCTCTCAGTAAAATCAAAACGACGGAGGCAAAGGCCACAACTAACAATGGTCTAAAAAACGATTTACTTGGCTTAACTCCTAGTATTCCCACAGAGAATCCAACAATAGATAAAGCTAGAGAATTTAAGCCCAACACCGGCTCTGTAGGAGGCACCAAATCAATAAATAAACCAGCTAGAAATCCGGTCGTTGCACCAACTATCGGTCCTTTTAATATCGCCCAAGCGCAAACCAAAACTACAATCATGTCAATTGTGGCGCCAGGCAAATTTAAACGAGCCAAAAAAATTGGTTGAATTAATACGGCAAAAAAAATTGTAAAAACAACTGCGAACCAGCGAGCGGAATTCATTCTGTTTCAGTTTCACTAGGTAGCGCAGCTTCTGGTGTCGGGCCCACAATGGGTCTTGGGTCGACTCGTGGTGAATCAACAACTACCCCAACTAAATCTAATTTAGAAAAGTCAACAAAGGGCTCAATAACAGCCGACTTTGTTAATAAGCCTGGCTTACTTTCAACGCTCGACACCCTGCCAATAGGAACACCACCAGCAAAAGGTTGACCATCTTCTGATCCCCAAGTTAAGAGCACATCGTTCACTTCAATTTTTGCGATTGCATCAAACAATTCAAACTCGATTTGACCAGGAAGATCTTGCCCGCTAGCAAAACCTAACTCACCACGTCCAGAAATTCTTGCTCCCACCCGACTCGACTTATCAATCAATAAGATCACGGTGGCCGTTGTTTGCGTTACTGTCGAAGTTCTGCCGATTAAACCTTCGCCATTTAATACTGTCATGTTTGGAGTAATACCGTCGTTGCTTCCTGCGTCAATTGTTATGGTCCAAGAAAAATCTTGCCTAGGGCCTATCCCTATAACTTGCGCCGGGACTAATCGATAACTACCTGACCCAGCAATGTCTAAGAGCGCATCTAGTTCACTCGCTCTTCGCCTGGCGTCATCAGAGGTTTTTAGTTTTTCTAATAGCTCAACATTTTGCGCTTCAAGTTCTCGAGCTCTTTGCCTGGCATCAATTAACTCTGAATAGTCGCTGAAAAAAATTCTCACTGGATTTACTGCATTAAATAAACCTTGTTGAATCGGTGCAATCAGATTGGCACTAATACTGCGCACAGTCTTAAGCAAGGCGCCGTCACCGCTTCTAATGTCAAGAATTGTTAGCGTTAAAGAAACTAAAAGCAGTACTGCTAAAACTGCTCTAACCCGACCGTTATCTCTCATGGCGATGCGAGAGCGACAAATCTATTTATCCGCGCGGCTCAGAGATCAAGACTTGCTGCAAAGCCTCAAATTCTTCGACGCATTTACCAGAGCCACGTGCAACACAACCCAAGGGATTTTCAGCAATAATTACTGGCATTCCAGTCTCATGACGCAATCTTTCATCAAGTCCTTTGAGTAATGCCCCGCCACCAGTTAACACAATTCCCCGATCCATGATGTCGCCACAAAGTTCTGGTGGGGTGCGGTCAAGCGTGCTTTTAACAGCGTCAACAATGCGACTTACTGGTTCATCTAGTGCTCTACGAACTTCTTCTGCTGAAACCACCACAGTTCTTGGTAAGCCGGTAACCAAATCTCTTCCTCGTAACTCAGCAGAGGTTTCGTCTGGTGTTGGAAAAGCTGAACCTACAGTGGTCTTAATTTCTTCAGCTGTTCTTTCACCTAGCATTAAACTGTATTCTTTTTTAACAAATTGCATTAAAGCATCATCTAATTCATCGCCACCAGTGCGAATTGAAAGTGCAGTAACAACTCCGCCTAAAGAGATAACGGCAACTTCAGTGGTGCCACCACCAATATCTACCACCATATTGCCGGTTGGTTCATGAATTGGTAATCCAGCTCCAATAGCTGCCGCCATTGGCTCTTCGATAATGAAAACTTTTCTCGCGCCTGCGGCATAACCTGCATCTTTTACCGCGCGCTGCTCTACTCCAGTAATTCCACTAGGTACGCAAACCACAAGTCTTGGCTTGGCCATAAATCTACGCTTGTGAACTTTTTGAATAAAATAGCGAAGCATTCTTTCAGTGGTATCAAAATCTGCAATTACCCCATCTTTGAGTGGTCTAATCGCCACGATGTTTCCAGGAGTTCTGCCAACCATTCTTTTTGCTTCGGCTCCAACTGCAACGATGCCACCGGTTGTCTGATTAATTGCTACAACAGAAGGTTCATCTAAAACAATTCCTTTACCGCGCTCGTAAACCAAAGTATTCGCAGTGCCTAAATCAACTGCGATATCTCGACCCATCAATGAATTCAACATTTACTCTGAACCTTTTCTAATTTCTTGCAGACCCAATGTTACGCGGTTAACTCAACCCAGGGAAAAACAGTGCGATTTCTCGAGCCGCTGACTCGGCAGAGTCAGATCCATGAGTGACATTGTTCTGGGTTTCTGTCGCTAGATCACCGCGAATGGTCCCCGGTTCTGCATTAGCTGGGTTGGTTGCTCCCATCATTTTGCGCCAGGCGGCAATAGCACCTTCACCCTCAATGACCATTGCAACTAACGGCGAAGACGTAATGAAACTAACTAAGTCTTTAAAAAATGGTTTATCCGTGTGTTCTTGATAGTGCGCTTTTGCAGTTGCTGCATCTAAGGCTCTTAACTCCATCGCCAAAATTTTGAAACCTTTAGTCTCAATGCGGTTAATTACTTCTCCAGCCAAACCTCTGGCAACGCCATCAGGTTTAATTAAAACTAACGTTCTTTCGATCAACTTGCTACCTCTTCTATGGGACTGCCTATTTTAACTAACTTTGCTGTGTATTCATTCTGCGTCCTAGTCGAACTGCCAAAAACCAAAGAATTGTAAAAATTACAGCCAAAATCCAAACTACGCCCATAAAAAAGGTTGGCCTTACCAGGCCACCTAAGGCAAAGAGCAAAATTTGCACTGACCAACCAAGCTTGATCCCTAAATTACTTTTCATTCGACTCATCGCGACAATTGCAAGAGTTATCGTAACTATAGAAACCAAAGTAAAAGAATTTTTATTTTCTAAATCAAAAGCAAAAAATGTTGGGACTAAAAGCCCAATTAGAATTATTTCAAAAGTTAAAACAGATGAAGTCAAAACTCTCACAATAATTCCCTCACAGCACCAGCTAAAGCAATAGAACCCATTACTACGACACCGCAGCCTTGCTTGCTCTTAGCGTATTCAATTGCTTCATTTATTGCAGATTCAATATCTAAATTAAAGCTAACTTCACTATTTGGCAATTGACTCTTTACTAGCTTTGCCAACTTTTGCGCATTTAAGGCTCGCTCGGAATTAATTTGAGTACAAATTACCCTTGAGGCAAATTGCTCCAAATTTTTTAACATTTCACTAATTTCTTTATCTTCCATCACGCCTAGAATTAAAGCCACCTCGTTAAAATGAAAGCTCTCTTCAATTGCTGCTCTGCTCACCTTTATTCCTTCAGGATTATGCGAAGCATCAATTAACACGGTGGGACTACGGCGAAGGACTTCTAAGCGACCTGGTGATTTAACTTTTTCAAAGGCATTAATTACTAACTCAGAATCTAGTTTTTCTCCAAAAAATGCCTCAATGGCACAAATTGCAACTGCAGCATTTTGAACTTGAAACTCTCCGAATAAATTTAAGAAAATATCTTTATGTGTTCCATAAGGAGTAGTTACATCAAAGATTTGCCCACCATGCGCTAATTCGCGCTTTGTTACATAAAAATCTTGATCTTGCCAAAACGCTTCAATGTTTTTCTCGATTAATTCATTTCTTATGACTGCCTCAGCCTCAGGGTGCTGAGAAGAAATCACAGCACGAGCCCCCGGCTTTAGAATTCCTGCTTTTTCACTAGCAATCTGCGCAAGGGTTTCGCCTAAATACTCTTTGTGATCGAATGAAACTGGAGTAATCACATTGATTTCTCCATTTACCAAATTAGTAGCATCCCATCGACCACCCAAGCCAACTTCAATTACCCCGATCTCAATCGGAATCTCTGAGAAATGAAAAAAAGCCATAGCAGTAATTGCTTCAAAAAAAGTCAACTTTTCATCTACTAATTTATCTTCTACTAAATTAAGAATCGGCTCAAAATTGCTATATAAATTTTCAAAATCACTTTCTGAAATAGCTTGACCATCCACCAAAATACGCTCTCTTGGATGCTTTAGGTGAGGACTGGTGTAGAGGCCAACTCTTAAATTCAACTCCAGGAGAAGTTGTTGAACCATACGCGCGCTAGAAGTCTTGCCATTTGTACCCGCAAGATGAATGCTCTTGAAGCTCTGCTCTGGGCTTCCTAGTGCACTTAATATCGCCGAAATGCGATTAAGCGACGGATTAATTTTATTTTCGGGCCAGCGTGAAAGTAATTTTGCCAATGCTTCTGACTCGCCCATAATCACTATTACTTTAGTAATGAATAAGATTTAGCCCATGACTCAACTGCCACCTCAGCACAATGTGCCAGAAAAGCCTTCGCTGGCTAATTTAGAAGATAAATGGGGTAAAAAATGGGTTACCGAGAAAACCTTCGCGTTTGATAAATCTGCTCCGCGCGAAGCTGTATATGCAATTGATACTCCGCCACCAACTGTAAGTGGCGCTCTACATGTGGGGCACGTTTTTTCTTATACCCATACTGATCTTATTGCCCGGTTCCAAAGAATGTCTGGAAAATCAGTTTTTTACCCAATCGGTTGGGATGACAATGGTTTACCAACAGAAAGAAGAGTGCAGAACTACTTTGGAGTCAGATGCGATCCCTCACTTGCTTACCAAGCCAATTATCAACCTGAAAAGTCAGATAGTGAAACTCAAGTAGCCATCTCTCGAAAAAATTTCGTCGAATTATGCGAATACTTAACAACAGAAGATGAAAAAGCTTTTGAAGAATTGTTTCAAACCTTGGGCCTTTCAATTGACTGGGATTACACCTATCAAACGATTGATGAAAAGGCGAGAGTTGTTTCTCAAAGAGCGTTCTTAAGAAATCTCGAACGCCAAGAGGCTTATCAAGCAGAAGCGCCAACTTTATGGGATGTAACTTTTAAAACAGCAGTAGCGCAGGCAGAATTAGAAGATAGAGAGCGCCCTGGCGCATATCATCGAATTAGATTTAAAAAACCTGACAATTCGTTTGTAGAAATTGAAACCACCAGACCAGAATTATTGCCAGCTTGCGTGGCTCTTGTGGCGCATCCTGATGATGAAAGATACAAACCACTTTTTGGCACTACTGTTAAAACACCGTTATTTGAAGTTGAAGTTCCGGTAGTCGCTCATTCGCTTGCTGACCCTGAAAAAGGTAGCGGTATCGCAATGATTTGTACCTTTGGTGACTTAACTGACGTAACTTGGTGGAGAGAGTTTAATCTTCCAACGCGGCCAATAATTGGCTGGGATGGGCGAATAACTAAAGAGTGCCCGAGTTGGATCGAAAGTGCATCAGGTATTTCCTTGTGGCCAGAAATCGCTGGCAAAACTGCGCATAGCGCAAAAGAGTTAATTGCAAATCTATTAAAAGATTCAGGAGACCTAATTGGCGAAATCAGGCCAATTACTCATCCAGTTAAATTTTTTGAGAAAGGTGACAAACCTTTAGAAATTGTTACTACTCGTCAGTGGTACATAAAAAATGGCGGGCGAGATCAAGCCCTGAGAAAAGACTTGCTGGGCAGAGGTACCGAGTTGAATTGGCATCCTGACTATATGAAGGTTAGGTATCAAAATTGGGTTGAAGGGCTAAATGGCGATTGGTTAATTAGCCGGCAACGATTTTTTGGTGTTCCCCTGCCACTTTGGTATCGACTAGATGCAAATGGAAATCCTGATTACAGCCAAGTGATAACTCCTAACGAGGCAGACTTACCAATCGATCCCCAAAGTGATGTTCCTAGTGGATTTATCGAAGAACAAAGAAATCAACCAAATGGTTTTATTGGGGATCCTGACGTAATGGATACTTGGGCCACCTCATCGCTATCGCCGCAGATTGCTGCACGCTGGGAACTAGACAAAGAATTATTTGAAAAAGTATTTCCGATGAACTTGCGTCCACAATCTCACGAAATTATTAGAACCTGGCTATTTTCAAGTGTAGTTAGAGCTAATAGCGAACACAACTCTTTACCTTGGACGGATGTTGCTATCAGCGGGTGGATTTTGGATCCAGATCGTAAAAAAATGAGTAAATCAAAAGGCAACGTAATAACTCCCATGAATCTGCTTCAAGAGTATGGATCCGATGCAGTGCGCTACTGGGCGGCAATGGGAAGGCCCGGAACAGATACTGCATTTGATACCGGGCAAATGAAAATTGGAAGAAGACTTGCTATAAAAATTCTTAATGCCAGCAAATTTGGATTAACTCTTGGGGCAAATTCTAATTTTGAAAATATTACAAACCCGCTAGATAAATCTATGCTTGCACAATTAACTCAGGTAGTTGAGAATGCCACAAAAGCTTTTTCAACTTATGACTACACCAAGGCTTTAGAGTCAGTAGAAACTTTCTTCTGGAATTTCACGGACGACTACCTTGAGCTCATTAAAGAACGCATTTATGGAGCACAGGGCGAAGCAGAAGCGGAGAGCGCAAAAGCAGCTTTAGGGCTTGCCTTATCTATTTTGCAAAGATTGTTTGCGCCATTTTTACCTTTTGTTACCGAAGAGGTTTGGTCATGGTGGCAGACAGGTTCAATACATAAAAAACCTTGGCCCAAAGCTGAAGAACTCCACGCTTATGCAGAAAATCCCGAGCTGCTAGCAGACGTTTCGGCTGTACTTACTGAAGTTAGAAAAGCAAAGACAGTCGCACAACTGTCCATGCGAGCTGATGTTTCGCAATTGGTAGTGATCTGTAATGACGTTTTTGCAAATCACCTTAAATCTGCTCAAAAAGATTTGTTTGCTGCAGGGCGAGTTCAGAACTTAGAAATAACCCTAGGTGATGAATTATCAATCAAAGTTAGCTTGGTTTAAGCCGACTTTTCTTTAACTTCATTTTTAGGTCTCGGGACCAAAGTTGGATTTACGTTTTTTAATACTGTGTCACGATTAATGATTACTTTGCTAACGTCTTCACGGCTAGGAACGTCATACATCACGTTCATCAAAACCTCTTCTAAGATCGCCCGCAACCCCCTCGCCCCAGTAC
>JAYPCW010000040.1:0-9976 GCA_038124905.1 Candidatus Nanopelagicales bacterium
TATTGCTACTGCTAAAGAAACAGGCAAGCCTATTACAATTGCTGAAGAAGAGCAATTAGATGAAATGGCTAAAATCGCTGGTGATTTAAAAGCTGCTATCGAAAAAGTAATCGAAAAAAATAAAGACGCTGAAAAGAAAGACGTTCGTAAAGCAATTAAAGCTGATGACAAAGTAGTAGCTGCTTTAGGTGATGAAGATTTATTCGACAACCAATTAAATAAATTCATTGATTTAGTAAGAGGTGAAAGAGAAGTAGGTCAACGTGGTCGTAAAGCCGACCCAGATAAACCACAAAAAGAAAAAGGTACACGTGGTCGCCCTAAATCAGCTACTCCTGCTACTAAAAAAGAAGAACCAAAATTCTCTACTTCTAAGCTAAATAAATCATACACTACAGATGACGAAGAAGATGACACTGCAGATGACGAACTGGACGTGCCTGACTTTCTTCGCTAGAAATGAATTCGCTGGGCGTTTTAGCGGCAGGTGAAATCGGGCCAGCTAAGTGGATGATTACCTCACGCTGGGGTGGGGTTAGCCAAGATCCTTATAACGAAGCTAATTTTGCAATTCATGTAGGCGATGACCCAACTCTGGTTCAAGTAAACCGTAAAAAGCTTTCCTCAGAAATAAATAAATCGGTGATTTACCCCGTGGCTTGTCATAGCAATTTGTCCAGTTGGATCAAGGGCAATGAAGTTATTGATGTACCAAATGTCGATGGACTGATTACCAGTAATCGAGATTTGGGCTTGGCGACGCTAAGCGCTGATTGTGCAACGGTTCTGTTATACGCCGAAAAAATAAATTCAATTGCCTCATTGCATGCAGGCTGGAGGGGCATGAAAGACCAGATATTGCCAAATGCAATTTACGAATTAAGAAAAGCTGGTGCTGACAAAATATCTGCAGTTTTAGGACCAGCAATTTGTGCTGATTGTTACCCAGTTGGAAAAGAGCGATTTTTGGAAGTTGAAAAGTTTCAACCTGAAGCAGCTGTTATTAACAAAAATCAAGAATTCGCTGTAGATGTTAAAGCCGGATTGATGAGCCAGCTTCAAAAAGCGGAGGTTACTTTTGAATCAATAGATATTTGCTCATTTGAGTCAGCAGATTTGTATAGCTATCGTAGGGACAAAGTTACTGGACGAAATGCAAGTGTAATTTGGATTGAGAGTTGAGATGGATCGAAAGCAAGAATTAGCTAAAAACTTCAATAGTGTATCTGAGCGAATTTCAGCAAGTTGTGCTTTAGCTAAGCGAGATAAAAGCGATATTACCTTAATTGCGGTCACAAAAAACTTCCCGGCTAGTGACGTTGAAATACTGCACGAATTAGGAATTCGGCATGTAGGGGAGAACAAAGACCAGGAAGCTAGCGCCAAGCATAATCAGGTAAAAGCTGAATTAACTTGGCATTTTGTTGGGCAATTACAGCGCAATAAAGTGAAATCAGTTGTGAAATATTGTCAATACATTCACTCGGTAGACCGCTTGTCGCTAGCAAAGGAAATAAGTAAACAGGCGGTAGCAAACGAAAAGAATTTGAAAATTTTTATTCAAGTTGACCTAGACGAAAGCGATGTAAATCGCGGTGGGGTGGGCCGAGCAGAACTCGCAGCATTAGCCAAGGAAATTTCACTTTTGCCAGCGATTCAAATCGAGGGACTAATGGCGGTAGCCCCCTTAGGGGGAGATCCCCGGCAAGCCTTTTCTAGGTTAAGAGAAATCCAGGCGGATTTTTTGAAGGATTTTCCAGAGGCGGTGAACTTGAGCATTGGAATGAGTGAAGATTTTGAGATTGCCATCGCCCACGGCGCGACACACCTTAGAATTGGCTCTTTATTACTGGGAGTAAGGCCTATTTTGAGGTAGCGTCTCACTAGTCACAGAGGCAACAAGGGTAACTCAAGGGGGGCATATGCCTAGCGCAGTGCGCAAAATGGCCGTTTATCTAGGTCTAGTTGAAGACAATAGAGACTGGGAAGATTTCGAGGATTCAAATTCTTTTGACGAGCCAGTAGCCGATCCCTCTAACAACATATCAAGATTTTCACGTCAGCCAATCTCCTATGGAGCTACTGCCTTAGCGCAAGATGTTAAAACTGTGCCAGCAGTTGCAGCTGAGCCTAATTTTGGAATTTCTAGAATCACCACTTTGCATCCTCGTTCTTACAACGAAGCCAGAAGAATCGGCGAAGAGTATCGAATGGGCGTTCCTGTGATCATGAATCTAACCGATTTGGATGATACAGACGCTAAGAGAATTGTTGATTTTGCCGCCGGTCTAGTTTTTGGCCTAAAGGGTTCAATTGAGAAAATCACCACAAAAGTTTTCTTGCTCTCGCCCGCGAATGTAGACCTAGGCGCTGCAGCCCGCGCTCAACTCGAAGGTGACGGATTCTTTAACCAGTCTTGATTGGCTCGCCATACTTTTTAGATAAGGTAGCCTAAAGGCAATGGGAACAATTCTTTATACGATCCTTTATTTATATTTTTGGGTCATGATTGGTCGTTTGGTAATTGATTATGTTCAGATTTTTTCTCGGAGCTGGTCACCTACCGGGGGAATGTTAGTACTCGTGGAGTTAATTTATAGTTTGACCGATCCACCACTTAAATTCTTTAGAAGGTTTATTCCACCACTTAGACTAGGTGCAGTGTCTTTAGATTTGAGTTTCATCGTTGTGATCATTCTCTTGCAAATTGCAATGGGAATTGCTCGAGGCATTTAAGTCTGGGAGATGAAATGGCACTAAGACCTCAAGATATTGAAAACGCCCAATTTGACGTGCGTCGCTTCAAGCCGGGTTACGATATTGAACAAGTAGATGAATTTTTAGATTATCTGCAGGCTGAGATAGCTAATTTACAATCTGAAGTTATTGCCAGTCAAAGTGCTGCAAGTGTTTCGATGTTGAGTCAAACCACAAATAATGATCCTGCTGAAATTCTTGGATTAGCCCAGCAAGCCTTAACGGCCGCCAACTCAGAAGCGGAACGATTAGTTAGAGATGCACGCTCTCGTGCAGCCAGCATAACCTCAACTGTTGAATCTGAGAGAAAAAAAATAGAATCTGAAGTAAAGAAGCTAGAGGCAATTGAATCTGAATATCGAAGAAGATTAAAAGAGTGGCTTAGTGGAATGCTTAGCGATCTAGATAGTCCAGATCAAATTGAAACAGAACAAAAAAATTCTTTAGAAGCTTAAGTAGCTTTTTTTAGCCATAGCTTTAGTGATAGTTCATCATCGCTAGAAGTTGGGTCTGTCTTAGCTTCTTGATTAGTTAGTTCGAGGGCCAGGACTTCAGTAGCGATCTCATCTGCATGAATCTTTATTGCCGCTGCTAATTCATCGCTCTCAGTTGTGAAATTAACATAAATTCGGTCAGAGACATCAAAGCCAGAGAGCTTTCTGTGTTCTTGGATCAGTCTTATAACCTCGCGAGCAAGACCCATAGCCTTTAATTCATCCGTAAGTTCCAGATCTAATGCCACAGTTGCTGCATTGGCGCTAGCCACTGCCCAGCCAGTTCGAGGTGTCTCAGTAATAATTAGATCAGCTAAAACCAAAACAATTTCTTCACCTTCAAAATCAACTTTTAATTCTCCTGATTTTCTTAAGTGAGAGATATCTTGTGGGGTTAGCTCGTTTTTAATAAATTGGGCGATTTGATTGGTCTTTGAGCCAAAGCGGGATCCTAAGTTTCTAAAGTTGGCTTTGATAGACACATCAACCAAATCTTGAGTTTGATCAATCGATTCTAAATTTAAGATATTTAACTCTTCAAGAAGTTGATTTTGTACTTCTGGAGAAATTTCACTCCAGCCTTGGGCCACGATCAAGGCACGAGCCAAGGGTTGGCGATTTTTAATTTTTGATTCAGCTCGAGCGCTTCTACCTAGCTCCACAAGGTTTCTAACTAACTGCATTTGCGAAAGTAAGGTTTGATCAATTTCATCATCAGCAAATTCAGGCCAATTAGCTAAGTGCACAGATTCAGTGTTTTCGTCTGTTGTGGTTCTAAATAAATCTTGCCAAAGCTTTTCGGTAATAAAAGGAATAAATGGTGCCATTATTAAAGTTAAAGTTCGGAGCGCTTGATGCAAGGTTGCCAGTGCATCTGGGTCCGAATCCCAGAATCTTCTTCTACTTCTTCTCACGTACCAATTGGAAAGATCATCCACTGCTTCAGCTAGTAATCGGCCTGCCCGCTGGGTGTCAAAATTATCAAGTGCCGCCGCTACTTGATTGGCAGTTTGATTAGTTAAAGAAATTATCCAGCGATCTAAACTTGGCCTTTGGCGAACGGGTTTTTGTTGTTTCAAAAAGTCGACATCGCTGAGTCGTCCGTAAAGCGATAAGAATGAAGCGCTGTTTAGCAAGGTGAGCAAGACTTTCCTAGTTACTTCACTAATTGCCGAATGTCCAAGACGACGTGATTGCCAAGGCGAGCCTGCTGCCAACATGAACCAACGAACCGAGTCAGCGCCGTGTTGGTCCATTAATTCAATTGGCTCTAGTACGTTTCCGAGGTGCTTGGACATCTTTCGCCCTTTTTCATCCAAAATATGACCGAGGGCGACAACGTTTTTGAAAGAACTTTGCTCGAAAACTAAAGTTCCGATTGCCATTAGCGTATAAAACCAGCCACGGGTTTGATCAATTGCTTCACAAATAAAATCTGCCGGGTAGTTATCTTTAAAGATATCTTGGTTTTGCTGCGGGTAGAAAATTTGAGCAAAAGGCATTGATCCTGAGTCGTACCAACAATCGATTACCTCGGGTACGCGAGTTGCCTCTCCGCCACAAGTTGGGCACTTAATAACAATTTCATCTACGAAGGGACGATGGGGATCAATTTGCGATACATCTTTTCCAGCTAATTGACTTAGCTCGGTCAAAGAAGCAACTGCAGTTTGATGTTGATCTTGACAGATCCAAATCGGCAAGGGGGTTCCCCAGTAGCGATTTCGCGAAAGCGCCCAATCTACGTTGTTATCTAGCCAGTCTCCGTAGCGTCCATTCTTAATTGTCTCTGGGAACCAATTGGTTTTTTGGTTTTCTGCAATTAACTTTTCTTTTATCGATGTTGTTTTTATGTACCAAGCTGGTTGTGCGTAATACATCAATGGAGTTTTGCAGCGCCAGCAATGTGGGTAAGAGTGCTTATAAGGAGCCTCTTTAAACAGCAAGCCGGTGCTCGATAGATTCTTAATAATTATGCGATCTGCATCTTTGAAGAATTGACCTTTGATTAAGTCAAAAGACTCGTCAAAAACACCATTCGGTAGTACTGGATTTATTACGGGAAGTGAATTTATTCGACAGGTTCGCATATCGTCAGCACCAAAGGCGGGTGCTAGGTGAACGATTCCTGAACCGTCACTAGTTGTGACAAAATCTGCAGCAAGAACTGAATGTAGTTTCTCGCTCTTGTGTTCCTGGAATTGTTTTAACGAGAATGGCGGTTGGTAATTGTGGCCAACTAATTCAGCTCCGCTCAATTCTTTTAAAACGGTAAATTCTTCAAAAAGATTGGCCACTAGTTCTTTAGCTACAACGTATTTTTCGCCCAGAGATTCAATTACCTGGTAAACAATTTCACTACCAACTGCAACAGCGGTATTACTAATTAGCGTCCAAGGAGTGGTCGTCCATACTAAAAGAGAAACGTCACTGAATTCATCAAGTAATTTGCCAGAAGTAATTTTGAATTTAACGTAAATTGATCGATCAACAACATCTTGATAGCCCTGGGCAACTTCGTGATCACTTAATCCGGTGCCACATCTTGGGCAATAGGGTGAAACCCTAAAGTCTTGAACTAATAGGCCTTTCTTGTGAATTTCAGAAAGTGACCACCAGACTGATTCAATGTATTGAGGACTCATCGTCCAATAAGCTTCATCAAAGTCAACCCAGTAACCCATTCGGTCGGTCATGCGAGTAAATGCATCAACATGACGAAGTACCGACTGACGACAAGCCTCATTAAATTCGGCAACACCATATTTTTCGATGTCTGTCTTGCCAGTAAAACCCAACTCTTTTTCTACTGCTAACTCAACAGGTAAACCATGGCAATCCCAACCGGCACGCCTTGGCACCTGCAGCCCGCGCATTGTTCGATATCGCGGGAACACATCTTTGAAAACTCTGGCTTCTACGTGATGTGCCCCGGGTAACCCATTGGCAGTAGGAGGACCTTCGTAAAAAATCCAAGTGGGGGAATCAGATCTGCTGGCGACCGATTTTTCGAATATCGACTCTGACTTCCAAAATTTGAGGACTTCATGCTCCATCTCAGACAGGTCAATCCGAGTACCAATCTCTCGGTACATTCAGATCCTCCTGTCAAAAAACTAACCTGCATTAGCCTACGCGTAGTCTGTCTCACGTGAGTCAATCAACCTTTAACCCACGAAAAAAAGTTTTATTCTTGGCATTAGCAATTGTGGCCATCGATCAGTTACTTAAATATTGGGTGGTGGCCAATCTGGAGGGTGAATCGAAAATATCGTTAATCCCGCCAGGAGCTTTGATTAATGATTCTTGGGTTTGGTTGGAGGTCACCCGTAACACCGGCGCTGCTTTCGGCTTTGGATCGACTTTCACCTATGTTTTTAGTGCACTGGCAGTATTAGTAATTGGCTTGATATATGCCATGAGCAAGAACTTTACTAATTTCTATTGGCTCTTAACTCTTGGATTCATGATGGGGGGAGCGGCAGGCAATTTGCTGGATCGAATTTTGCGAAGCCCTGGTCCATTACGTGGGGCCGTCGTGGATTACCTTGCGGTAAAGAATTTTTCAATTTTTAACCTCGCCGACGCCTTTATAACTATTGCGGCAGTCTTGATCGTATTTCTTACTGTGTTCAAGATAGATGAGAAGCAACACTAGTCATGCAGTATCAAGTTAGTGAGGAATTAGCTGATACCCGGCTTGATCAATATCTGGCAAGCGTGAGCGAAGTATCGCGAAGCAAGGCCGTTGAGCTAATTAATATCGGACAAGTGTTAGTAAATGGTAGGGCGCTTGATAAGTCATATCGGGTACAAAAAGATGACTTGATTGAAGCTGACTTGGATTTACCAAAATCAGAACTGCTAGATGTTGCACCAGATAAACCCATCGACGTCCTTTATCAAGATGAGGACCTGGTGGTTATCGACAAACCTAAAGATGTGGCGGTTCATGCCAGCATTGGCTGGAGTGGTGCAACTGTGGTTGCCGGATTAAAGGCGCAAGGAATTTTCCCGGCTACCAGTGGAGCAAGTGAGCGCCAAGGAATCGTGCAAAGGCTTGATGTCGGTACCACGGGATTGATGGTAATTGCCTTAAGTGAAGTGGCTTATGCGAACTTAAAAAACCAGTTTAGAAACCGTGAAGTTGTAAAAATTTATCATGCACTTGTTCAAGGGCACCCTGATCCGGTGGAAGGAACAATTGAAGCTCCGATAGATCGCTTACCTGGCCAGAGTCATAAGTTTGGAGTTTTAGAATCTGGTAAACCCAGCACTACGCATTATCGAATATTAGAAACTTGGGCGCACGCGTCTTTGTTGGAAGTAAGGCTAGAAACTGGGCGAACTCATCAAATTCGCGTTCACATGCAAGCGATTCGCCACCCCTGCGTGGGTGATGCACTTTATGGTGCAGACCCAACTCTCACCAAGCGCTTAGGCCTAGATCGTCAGTGGCTGCATGCAGTGGAATTGAGTTTTGTGCACCCTGTGACTGGAGTAACTATGAACTTTAAATCTAACTACAGTCCAGATTTGCAAAAAGCTTTGGAAATTCTGCAAAATGCTTACTAGCCGCCAAGACACTCGAAAAATTTGCTTGAGATGAAATTTTCGCCATCCTTACTAGTCTTGGATCTGCTGAATCTGAAGATATCGTTCTTCGTATTTTTATCTAGGAGTTTTCGTGGCTAATTCGGATTTTGTACACCTACATGTACATACCGAATACTCAATGCTTGACGGTGCGGCCCGAATTGGTGAATTGCTAGATGAAGTAAAGCAACAAAATATGCCAGCTGTCGCGATTACCGATCATGGTTATCTTTATGGCGTTTATGACTTTTATAAAGCGGCAAAAACTCGTGGTATAAATCCGATTATTGGAGTAGAGGCCTATTTTGCACCGCAAGGACGCACTACTCGTTCTCCGATCGAATTTGGTCTTGGGGTAAATAATTCAGAAGACGAAGAGTTCGCCGGAAAAGGTAAAGCGGCCTATACCCATATGACACTGTGGGCCGAAAATAATCAAGGCCTAAGCAATCTCTTCAAGATTTCATCGCGGGCAAGTTTTGATGGTTATTATCACAAACCACGCATTGATGAAGAGTTGCTTATAGACAGTGGCAAGGGTCTTATCGGCACTACCGGGTGTCCTTCTGGCGAAGTAAATCGTTGGTTACAAGCCGGTGAAAATGAAAAAGCACTACAAGCTGCTGCCCGAATGCAAGAAATTCTAGGTAAAGAAAACTATTTTGCTGAATTAATGGATCATGGCTTAGACATTGAGCGCAAGACAATGCCTGGCCTTTTGGAGATCGCAAAAAAGTTAGGTCTGCCTTTAGTCGCAACCAATGATCTGCATTATGTAAAAGCAGAACATGCGCCAATTCATGAAGCACTGCTTTGCATTGGAACTCGCTCAACGCTAGATGATCCAAATCGCTTTAAATTTGATGCTCAAGATTTTTATTTAAAAACTGCCGAAGAGATGAAATCCCTCTGGAAGGATTTTCCGGAGGCAATCAGCAACACCTTATTAATCGCTGAAAGGTGCAAGGTCGAATTGCAAGAAGGTGGGAACTTAATGCCATCTTTCGCGGTACCTGAAGGCGAGACAGAATCTAGCTGGCTAGAAAAAGAAGTTATGCAAGGTTTGAAGCAGCGCTTTGCTGCAGGTATCCCTGAAGCTCACTTAAAACAAGCACAGTACGAGTTGAAAATCGTAGATCAAATGGGATTTCCTAGTTATTTTTTAGTGGTTGCTGACTTGATTCGACATGCAAAAGAAACGGGAATTCGAGTTGGCCCAGGTAGAGGATCTGTTGGTGGAGCAGTCATTGCTTATGCCCTTGGTATTACTGAACTTGATCCACTCGAACACGGTTTACTTTTTGAAAGATTTTTAAATCCAGAACGAATCTCAATGCCAGATATTGACATTGATTTCGATGAGCGCAGAAGATCCGAAATGATCAAATATGCAACGGAAAAGTACGGATCAGATCATGTCGCGCAAATTGTTACCTATGGAAACATCAAAGCTAAGGCCGCGATAAAAGATGCAGCTAGAGTCTTGGGCTACCCGTTTGCCACCAGCGACAAAGTTACAAAATCTTTACCGCCAGCAATTATGGGTAAAGACATAACGCTCGCTGGCGTTTTCGATAAAACTGATCCCAGGTATTCAGAAGCTGCTGCGCTTAGGGATTTATATAAAGCAGATCCTGATATAAAACGGATTGTAGACACTGCCAAGGGGTTTGAGGGATTAAAGCGACAACCAGGAGTTCACGCTGCTGGGGTAATTCTGTGTCGAGAGCCTCTTATTGATGTAGTTCCGATGTGGAAGCGAGAACAAGACGATTCTGTGATAACTCAGTTTGACATGGGCGCCTGTGAATCCATGGGCTTGCTGAAAATGGACTTTTTGGGTTTAAGAAACTTAACGGTGTTAGATGATTGCTTAGAGCTTATTGAAAAAAATCAGAATAAGAAAATAATTTTAGAAGCATTGCCATTAGATGATGCAAAAACTTATGAATTGTTAGCAAAAGGCGAAACCTTAGGTGTGTTTCAACTTGATGGTGGGCCTATGCGATCGCTTTTGAAAGCTATGCAACCAGAGGAATTCGAACACATAAGCGCAGTTCTGGCACTTTATCGTCCAGGTCCAATGGGAGCAGGTGCACATAATGACTACGCCGATCGCAAGAACGGAA
>JAYPCW010000041.1:0-9884 GCA_038124905.1 Candidatus Nanopelagicales bacterium
GCTGAAGGTTCAATTACATAAGGAATCCACTTACTCTCGGTTTCTTGTTCAAAATAAGACAAATCAGTTCCACTTTGTGCTGAATGCGTCTTTAAGTCAAAATCTGTGCGGTTAGCGATACCTTCTAGTTCGGCCCAAGTACTACCTCCGAATTCAAATTTATATTCTAAATCGACAGTTCTCTTTGAATAATGAGATAACTTTTCTTTCGGATGTTCAAATTTTCTTAAGTTGCTTTCTTTAATACCCAGGTCCAAATACCAATTCCACCTTTGTTCAATCCAGTACTCATGCCACTGCTCATCTGTTCCTGGCTTTACAAAAAATTCCATTTCCATTTGCTCAAACTCGCGAGTTCTAAAAATAAAATTACCCGGAGTTATTTCGTTTCTAAAAGCTTTACCGACTTGAGCTATTCCAAAGGGTGGTTTTTTGCGAGAAGTAGTCAATACATTGGCAAAATTTACAAAAATACCCTGGGCAGTTTCAGGGCGAAGGTAGTGAAGCGTTCCTCCATCTTCTGTAACACCAATTTGAGTAGTAAGCATGCCATTAAACATTTTTGGCTCAGTAAATTGACCGCGATTGCCACAATTCTCACAGGCAATATCTTGCAGGCCATTTGCCGGCGCTTTGCCGTGCTTAGCCTCATAATTCTCAATTAATTGATCTGCTCTATATCTTTTATGGCAACTTTTGCACTCGGTGAGTGGGTCTACAAATGCTTCTTCGTGACCACTGGCCTTCCAAACTTGTGGAGCTAAAATGATTGATGAATCTAACCCAACAACATCTTCGCGAAGTTGAACCATACTTCGCCACCAAGCCGATCTTATGTTTTCTTTGAGCGCAACACCTAATGGGCCGTAATCCCAAGCGGAGCGCGATCCTCCATAAATTTCACTTGATTGATAAACAAAGCCTCTACGCTTAGCTAAATTTACTACCGCATCGATTCGAGACTCAGTCAAAATTCACTCCTATAATCCCTCATAGCGTAGCGGGGAACAATCCTTCAAAGTTTTTGTCAGGTCAAATAGACTCTTGATGACAAGAAACGGGGTTTCATGGAGTTTTCGAGAAAGTGGCTTGAGACAGTATCTGCCCCGCTACTAACCAGGCTTCATCTAATGCCACGTTGGATATTTCCTGTTGCAACGACTGCAATTTTGCTACTTGGACTTTTCATACAAGGCCCGATAGGTGCAGTCTTTCTAGCATTTTTGGTGTTGCTTCTCAGCTGGCTATTGGTACTTTCTTGGCCGGTGATCACCACAGGTTCAAGATTAATTCGACTAGCTGCGCTGGGCCTGCTCATTATGGTTTTTTGGATTCAATTAAACAGCTAACCACACCCCGGTGTTAAACCTCTTATTGATAATGATTATCATTAGCATATAATCTTAAAATTGGAGGTTTCTTGAAAAGATACATTGCAGGTGCGGTCGTCTTTGGATTAGCACTTTCGGCTTGCTCAGACTCAACCACATCGACTCCAGGAGTTGAGACTTCACCAATAGCGCCTGAGGTTGAAAAAATTTCTGTTGCAGCCAGTTTTTACCCACTCGCTTATGTAGCTGAGCAGGTGCTAGCAGGCGTGGCAGACGTTAATGTAATTGCTGCCGGAAATGTCGAACCGCATGATTTCGAACTTTCCCCATCACACATTGCAACTATCACAAGCAGTGATTTTGCAATCTACATTCCTGACTTCATGCCAGAATTCGATAGTGCGCTAAGCGATTTAGCACCTGAGCAGATTATTGATGCTACAAATGGAATTAATCTTTTAGAGGCAAGCCATGATGATGAAGCTCATGAACATGGGCATGATCATGAAGAAGAAGGTCATGACGAGGATGCAGAGCATGATCATGGTGATGCCGATCCCCATTTATGGTTAAATCCACTTAATATGACTACAATTGCCAATCAAATTAGTGCTGTCGTTATTGCCCAAAATCCAGAACTAAGTGAAACAATAAATACTAATCTAAATAATTTTAAAAATATAATGACAGACCTAGATAATCAATATCAAGCAAATTTAGCTAATTGCAAAATTAATACTCTCTTAGTTTCTCATGAAGCATTTGGCTATTTGGCAGATCAGTATGGATTTACTCAGTTAGGAATATCTGGAGTGTCTCCTGAGGCAGAACCCAGCCCAGCAAGATTAGCTGAGGTCGCCAAGGTAGCTAATGAAATAAATGCCACAACCATTTATTACGAAACGATAGTTGACCCGAGTGTGGCAAATACCTTAGCTAGTGAAATTGGTTTAGTAACTGCTGTCTTAGATCCAATTGAAACAAAGCCCGAAAATGGAGATTACTTGTATGCTATGCAAGAGAATCTAAAAGCGATAATTTTAGGGCAAGGCTGCAGCTGATAATTAATTTAGAAGAGGTTTGTGTAGATCTAGCAGGGCAGAGAATTATTGACCAGCTAGATCTAGATATTTCGCGCGGTGAATTCATTGCAATCCTTGGTGCTAATGGCAGTGGCAAAACTACTTTGCTGCGTGCGGTACTAGATATAATTCCAATCGCACACGGCAAGATCACCATTAAAGCGAACAAAATCGCCTACGTACCGCAGCGCTTGCCTGCAGTCAGCGGAATTCCTATTTCGGTGTATGAGTCTGTGGCTTCTGGTTTGCTTGATGGAAAAATCAGACTCTTCTCAAAAAAGGCAGATAAGGCAAGAGTTTTGCAAGCTCTCAAGCAAGTCCAAATTGAAGAATTAGCTGGTAAATCCCTGGCAAAACTTTCCGGTGGGCAACTTCGGCGCGTGATGATTGCAAAGGCATTGGTTTCAAAACCCGATCTAATGTTGCTAGATGAACCCACGGCTGGCTTGGATTCCAATAGTCAAAAACGCTTACTTAGAACTTTACGAGAATTAAAGGAAGCCGGAGTAACAATTCTTTTAATTACTCACGAACTTGGAGGATTGTCTGTACTGGTGGACCGGGCAGTTGTCCTAGATCGTAAAGCCAAAAAGAACATTTCCTATTTTGGAAAGCTTCCAATCCCGCTTAACTTAGAACCTGAATCACATCATTCTGAAGAATTAAAAGCAAAAATCTCAGAATCAGTCTTAGGACTAAATTCATGAATTTAGAAATATTTACCTTTGAATTTGCTCAGCGAGCTCTAATTGCAAGCGTGTTAATTGGTTTGGTTGCACCTTTGGTTGGAACTTATCTGGTTCAACGACGTTTGGCATTACTTGGTGATGGCGCAGGACATGTTGCGCTAACTGGTGTTGGTTTAGCTATTTTATTTGGTTGGACTCCAATACCTTTTGCCCTAGTTACTGCGACTCTTGGAACGGTGCTTATTGAATTAATTCGAGACCGCTCTAAAGCTGCTGGAGATTTAGCACTAGCTCTGGTTTTTTATGGAGGAATTGCTGGTGGAGTATTTTTTGCTTCACTGTCACCAGGTGGAACCAGTGCCGCACTTAATTCGTATCTTTTTGGCTCACTTACTACCGCATCAAGAGCCGATTTAATTTATTTAGCTTTAATTACAATTATTATTTTTATAATAATTTATTTATGGGGCCAAAACATATTTGCTGTTGGTATTGATACAGATATTGCAAAAGTACAAAATATCCCGGTAAAAGTAACAGCAATAGTTCTTGCAGTGCTCTCAGCCTTGACGGTAGTTGTTGGAATGCGTGTAGTTGGATTGCTTCTAGTTAGTGCGATAATGATTATTCCGGTAGCAGCAGCACAGCAAATCACAAACTCATTTAAATCAACAATGTTTTTGGCTTCCTTTCTTGGGTTGATCTCTTCTCTAGCTGGTCTATTAATTTCATTTTTTGTGGATGTGCCGCCAGGCCCTACGATCGTCATGGTTTCTCTTGGAATCTTTGCCATAATGGCAATAGCGGCTGCTCCATTGAAGCGGAAAGAAAAACCAAAGGCGCCACTGCACAACCATTGAGGATTAACCAAATGGCAACGAATACTCGTGCTACCAAGCAAAAGCTGGCTATCGCGCAAGTTTTAGAAGGGCAAAATAAATTTAAGTCAGCTCAAGAGATTCATGAATTATTGGCCAAGGCTAAATCAAAGGTTGGCCTAGCCACCGTTTATCGATCGCTGCAATCGATGGCACAGGCCGGTTTAGTTGATGTGATTGTGAGCTCAGATGGTGAGAGCCGTTATCGGGCTTGTAGTCAAGACCACCACCATCATCTGCTTTGTCGACGCTGTGGGCAAACACGAGAATTTGTTGCACCAGAAATTGAAAAATTGGCTGAAGTGATTGCGAAGAAATACAATTTCACCGATACTGATCACATAATTGAAATTTCTGGAATTTGCAAAGATTGCAAGTGAGACGTCTTGAATAAGAATACTAACTTGGTTTCAATAATAAAAGATAATCAAGCAACCTGGGCAACAGCGATAGTAAAAAAACTTGAAGAGTCAGAGCCTTGGTTTAAATCTACAAATCCAAATCATCGAGCTTGGCTCACTCTAATAACTCAGCGAGGAATAAATGCCTTTGCTGACTGGTTAGAGGGAACCCCAAATCAATTTTCTACCGCTTCATTTTTTGAAAACGAAGCTCCGCGCGATCTAGCGCTAGCAATTAATTTTGAACAAATTGTTTCTGTAACTCAAAAAATCTTTACCTATGTTGAAAATGAATTATTAGAAATATTAGAAGACGATGAAAAGTCAGCGGTACAAATACAATTACTTAGATTTTCTAGAGATATTGCTTTTGCTACTGCTTTAGCTTACGCACGTGCTGCAGAGGTTCGAAGCGCTTGGGATGCAAGACTTGAAACAAGAATTATCGATGCCCTAATTGATGGAGAAAATTTTAATGAAATCGAGGTTAATGCTGCAGGCTTGGGGTGGAGTGAAGTAAAAAATATTTTTACAATTGTAGGCAAAAAACCTCAAAAAGATTCTGCTTTAGCTGTTGCTGAAATACACAGAGCTGCGCGTAACCAAGATTTATTAACAATTGCCGGCGTTAGAGGTGAAATGTTAATTGCCTTAATTTCTAATTCTACAAACCCAGAAAGTACTGCTAGATATTTTTCACCTAGATTTGGAGAAGGTTCCATTGTTTATGGAAGAGTGGTTGATAATTTTGGTCAAGTCTTAGTTTCTACAAAAGAAGCAATTGCCGGATATTTAGCTAAAGAAGCCGCATCTCAAAACCAAAGAGTTATTTCTGCCTCACAGCTGCTTCCAGAAAGAGCGATTAACGCCGACCCGTTAGCTCAAAGTGAACTTATTGAAATTTATTCAAAAATGAAGACTCTTGATCCCGACTGGCTCAACACTCTTGAAGCTTTTTTTGAATGCGGTGGCTCACTGGAAGCAACTGCACGAAGCCTTCATATCCATGTCAACACGGTTAGATATCGATTCAAAGGAATTGAGCAAGCTATCGGCCTTTCCCCCACCAAAGCGCGTGATGGTTACCTGCTCCAGGTAGCAATCTCGCTGGGGCGGCTCAGGCAGAGATAATTAGAGGTATCCTACAAATTGAGGTCTATCTTTTCGTAGAATCAAAACCTTAATTACTAGCTTAAATTAGGCAGGATTAGCCCGTGCTTGCAATTGTTTCGCCTGGTCAAGGGGCTCAATCCCCTCAAATGTTTGAACCCTGGTTGGCTAACCCAAGAGTAAATGAGATTCTTACTTCTTACTCGCAATTTGTTGGATTAGACCTAATTCAACTTGGCACAACTGCTGGCGCCCAAGAAATCAAACAAACCCAAATATCTCAACCATTGATCGTAGCCGCGTCTTTAATGACAGCAGAACTACTTGATCTTGCGGAACTAAATTTTGATCAAAACTCTGTTGTTCTAGCTGGTCACTCTGTTGGGGAATTTGTTGCCGCCTATCTAAGCGGGGCAATCTCATTAAGTTCAGCTCTTGGCTTAGTAGCAGCTAGAGGTAGCGCGATGTCAGCTGCGGCGAAATCAAATTCACAGACGGGGATGAGCGCTGTACTAGGGGGCGAGAAAGATCAAGTTATTTCCCATTTGCAAAGTCTTGAGCTAATTGCCGCGAATGTAAATGCTTCAGGCCAAGTTGTGGCTGCTGGGTTAAGCTCAAATCTACAAAAACTCAGTGAAGCTCCGCTGGAAGGAACCAGAGTTAGAGCGTTAGATGTCAGTGCCGCTTTTCATACCGATTTTATGTCAAGTGCAAAAAATGATTTAGCGGCACTTTTTAGAGAAACTACTTTCAGTGATCCTGTATTAAATATTATTTCAAACAAAGACGGTCAATTAGTTTCAACTGGTGAAGATTTAAGAGAAAAACTTTTAAATCAAATTGATTCACCTGTTCGCTGGGATCTATGTCAAAAATACTTTGTAAACCAAAAGGTCACCGGCTTATTAGAACTAGCACCTGGTGGTGTGCTCACGGGCATTGCAAAGAGAGAAGTTCCAGAAGCTGAACTCTTTGCTATAAAAACTCCTTCAGACATTGAAAATGCCAAAGAATTCATCAAGACCCACGCCAGGGTAAACTCATGACTCAAATTAAAGCGCCGTTTCGACCAAATGGCACAAAAGTTGCCGGGGTTGGTGGTTATCGACCAAAAAGAGTAGTAACAAATGATGAAGTTGCACCTTTAATTGACTCTTCAGATCAATGGATCAGAGAACGCTCTGGGATTATTCACAGAAGATTTGCCGGCCCTGATGAAACTGTTGCCGAGATGGCTAAATTAGCAACTCTTAAAGCACTAGAGTTTGCAAATATCGAACCAGAAAAAGTTGATTTACTTATTTTGGCAACAGCAACTAACCCCGCACAATTGCCAAATCTAGCTATGGAAGTGACTCACAAAATCGGGGCAACTCATGCTGGTGCCTACGACTTGGGTGCTGCCTGTTCAGGTTTTAGTTACGGAGTTGCAGCTGCCTCAGAAGCAATCCTCGCCGGAGATGCTGAAGTTGCCGTAATTGTCGGTTCTGAACGGATGAGTGATTTTGTGTCCCAGTACGACCGTGGGACCGCATTTTTATTTGGTGATGGTGCAGGTGCCTTTGTAATAACTCGTGATGAAGAATTCAAAATTGCTCCTCCCGTCTGGGGAGCAGATGGATCAATGGCAGAAGCGATTTGCATGACTAAATCATGGACTGATTTTCAGGCAGAGACAGCAAGCGAATTCCCCTCGCTGAAAATGGAGGGTCAAAGAGTTTTTCGATGGGCAATCACCGAAATGGTTCAGGTAGCTCATGCAGCGTTAGCAAAAGCGGGCATCCAAGTTACCGATTTGGGTGCTTTCGTCCCCCATCAAGCAAATCAAAGAATCACCGATCACATCGCAAAATCTCTAAATTTACCTGAGCATGTTGCGATTGCTAAAGATGGAATCCAAATGGGAAACACGACTGCAGCCACCATTCCTCTTGCCCTAGAAACACTTATGGAAAACAACGAAGTCAAATCCGGTGATCTCGCACTGATTATGGGGTTTGGCGCAGGTTTATCGTATAGCGGTCAGGTGATTGCTATACCTTAAATATTTCAGAAATACTGAAATATAGAGAAAGGAAAAACGATGACAGAAGAGCAGATCTTGTCAGAGTTAGCAGAGATCCTTAATGAAGTTGCAGGGGTCGAAGCTTCCAAGGTAAGTGCCGATAAATCATTCTTAGATGATTTAGAAGTTGATTCGCTAAGTATGGTTGAAGTTGTAATGGCCGCTGAAGATAAATTTGGCGTGAAGATTCCAGATGAAGAAGTTAAGAATCTTCGCACCGTTCAAGATGCAATCAACTTCATCGTAAAAGCTCAATAATTAAATCCGGAGGTCGAGTCATGTCAACAAGAGTTGCGATTACAGGTTTAGGTGCAATCACACCTATTGGTGCGAATGTCAACGAAACTTGGAACAACGCGCTTGCTGGAAACTCCGGAATAGTAAAGCTTGGTGATGAATGGGCAGAGGGATTAGCTGCGCAAATCGCTGGCCGGGTTACTCAAGATCCCTATGAAGTATTGGATCGGGTGCAAGCTCGACGAATGGATCGCAGCACCCAACTAGGCGTAATCGCAGCTAAAGAGGCATGGAAAGATGCCGGAGCCCCCGAGATCGAACTTGAAAGACTTGGAGTTCATTTTGGAACCGGCATAGGTGGGCTTAATACCGTAATCGAACAATACGAAATCATGATAAATCGTGGTGCAGATCGAGTTAATCCCATGACTGTGCCAATGATTATGCCGAACTCTGCCGCAGCCACGGTTGGACTTCAGTTTGGTGCTCGTGCAGGTGTGCACTCTCCAGTTTCTGCCTGTGCCACCAGCGCCGAAGCAATTGCTGGTGGCCTAGAAATGATTCGAAACAACAAGGCTGATGTTGTCATAGCGGGTGGAACAGAAGCTTGTTTAAATCGCCTTGCCGTAAGCGCCTTTGCTGCCATGAAGGCACTTTCTACAAGAAACAATGAGCCAGAGAAAGCATCGCGCCCTTACGACCTCGCCAGAGATGGTTTTGTGATGGGCGAAGGGGCTGGAGCTTTGATTTTAGAAAATGAAAATCATGCCAAAGCTCGCGGCGCAAAAATTTATGGTTACTTAGCTGGTGCTGGTATGTCTGCTGATGGTTACCATATTGCCGCCCCCGAGCCAGAAGGCGCAGGTGCTTCAAGGGCAATTAATCAGGCATTAATTGATGCAGATCTATCCTCAAGCGATGTTGCACATATAAACGCACATGCCACTAGCACCCCTGTGGGTGATATTGCTGAATATAAAGCAATGCGCCGGGCGCTGGGAGCAGATCTAGATCAAGTGCTGGTTACCGCAACCAAATCGCTCACCGGACACTTACTGGGTGGCGCAGGTGCTGCTGAATCTATTTTTACAATCTTAGCTTTGGCTAATAAGCAAGCACCGGTAACGTTTAATTTAGAAAATCAAGACCCAAAAATACCAGTTAATGTTTCAATCAAAAATAAAAATCAATTGCCAGACAACGCCAGGGTAGCCCTAAATAATTCTTTTGGATTTGGTGGGCACAACGTTTGCCTAGTTTTCACTAACTAATCTTCACAAATTTTCTCTGATTGATAGGTGTAAACCTTCAACCCCCTATTTAAATCTGCAACCGCACACTTGTTTTTTCTAAAAATCTCGCGATCATTCATATACATATTTAATACTTCTGCAGTAAAGGGATCCGATACCCAATAAACACCTGGTTGCTGAGCTATTGATAAATAAACGTCATTTTTTTGAAGACCTAGATCAAAAAGTTTTAAGTACCAATTTGGAGAAAAAGTGAACCAGCCTGAAGATAAATACCTGATCTCAGCTATTGGAGGCTTCTTGTAGGCATAGGCTGCTTGCTCGTAAAATACTTCTATATCACCGATAAAAATACCATTGTAATCTAAACTTTTCAATAAATTAATATTTTCTATTCTACTATTTTCGAGCATCCGATTCTTTTTAGAGATTTTAATGATTCCGTCTTCGCTAAAAATAAAAATAACACTAGAGATTGTCAATACGACTTGTATCAGGACAAGTATGTTTACATTTAAATACTTGTATTCAATTAAAATAAATAGAATCATAAACAAAGTTAGCATGACCAAAACTGGCAAATACACCCTCGAAGGAAGGCGGCTACCTGCACCTAAATAAAAAAAGACTAGCAATGTCGGGCTTATGCAGGCGAGGGTGAAGGTGATTTTTGTCTTAAACTTTTTCCTGGTTCCAAATATAAACAAGGATGATAATAGGAAAACAATCACCAGGGCTAAAGAGTTCTGCAAGTACTCTAAGGTTCTTGCTAATCCAGGAAAGAAACCCCTGTTCAAGACACCAGAAATACCGAGGGATGTTTGAATTTGCTGCAATC
>JAYPCW010000042.1:0-9872 GCA_038124905.1 Candidatus Nanopelagicales bacterium
AAAATATCTAAAATTAATTCTCGATCTCTAAAACCATTTGTCATCGCGGTTAATGCACCAAGCTCCATGCCGCCAGTGGCAAGCGCGACTAGATGTGATGAGATGCGATTTAGCTCCATCATCATCACGCGAATGGTGGTGGCACGCTCTGGGATTTGATCCGTAATACCCAGCAACTTCTCAACAGCTAAGCAATAAGCAGTTTCATTAAATATCGGTGTTAGGTAATCCATGCGGGTTACATAAGTTGTGCCTTGCACCCAATTTCTATATTCCATATTCTTTTCGATGCCGGTATGCAAATAACCGATTCCGCATCGGGCTTGAATAATTGTTTCGCCTTCAACTTCAAGAATTAAACGCAATACGCCGTGGGTGGAAGGATGTTGTGGCCCCATGTTGATAACCATGCGTGAAGTTTCACCTGGTGTTCCACCTTGCACGGTTTCCCAGTCGCCTCCAGAAACGTTGTAAACCTTGCCTTCGGTCGTATCGAAAGATTGTGAAAACATGTCAGTGCTCATCCGTGATAACTCCGTCTTTCATCAGGAGGTGCAATAGTGGCCCCTTTATATTCGACAGGGATTCCACCAAGTGGATAGTCTTTTCTTTGCGGATGACCTGCCCAATCATCTGGCATTTCAATTCGAGTTAAGGCTGGGTGATTATCAAAAATAATTCCAAAAAAATCATAAACTTCACGCTCATGCCAATTGTTAGCCGGATAAATTCCGGTTAAAGATGGAATATGCGGATCAGAATCTGGCGCGGTAACTTCAGCAAATACTCGTCGGTTATGCGTTACTGATAAAAATGGATAAATCGCATGTAATTCTTCATTTTTTTCATTTGGCCAGTGAGCACCTATAACACCTAGGCACATTTCAAACCGGAGTGCAGCATCATCGCGTAAGGCCTGAGCAAAACTTAATAAATGCTCCCGCTTTACAATGAAAGTAATTTCATTTTGCGCAATAACTACTTTTGACACTACCTGCTCAAAGCTTTTACCCTTTGCTTCAAGGGCTTTGGCTAAAGCATCAGCAACTTGATCAAACCAACCACCAAATGGTCGCACCGCAGCTGGTCGTGACGTAACGACATTTACTAATTCTCCAAAGCCTGAAGTATCAGCGCCATCACTTGGTCCAAATGCACCAGTGCGAACTGATTTAATCGTTAAATCAGCCTCTTGTGCTACAAGATCTTTCTCGTCACTCATCTAAGTAGTCCTGTTGATTCAATCAAGGGCAAGGTTTTTAGAGCTACTTCTTCATTCTGAATGATCTCTTTCTTTGCGTGTGCACCAAGTTTTTTATTCATCGCTTGGTCATGAATCTTCAAAATGGCGTCAATTAACATCTCAGGTCTTGGCGGACATCCCGGTAAATACATATCCACTGGAACTACGTGATCTACTCCTTGCACAATCGCATAGTTGTTAAACATTCCGCCACTAGATGCGCAAACCCCCATAGCTAATACCCACTTAGGCTCAGCCATTTGATCGTAGATTTGTCGAAGCACTGGAGCCATCTTTTGACTAACACGACCTGCCACGATCATTAGATCGGCTTGTCTGGGAGACGCTCTAAAGACTTCCATTCCAAAACGCGCTAAGTCATACCGCCCAGCCCCAGATGCCATCATTTCAATTGCACAACAAGCTAAACCAAAAGTTGCTGGCCACATTGAAGATTTACGTGCATAACCAGCCAGCTTCTCAACTGAAGTTAACAAAACTCCACTGGGGAGTTTTTCTTCAAGACCCATTTACTATTCCCATTCCAATCCGCCACGTCGCCATTCATAAACATAGGCAACCATGATGTTAAACAAAAATAGAAGCATCGCAAAAATTGCAAACATGTTTAGCTGGTCAAAAGCTACTGCCCAAGGGTACAAAAAAATTATTTCAATATCAAAAATTATGAACATCATCGCAACTAAGTAATACTTGATCGGGAACTTTCCGCCACCTTGTGGTTGTGGGGTTGGTTCGATTCCACATTCGTATGAATCAAGTTTCGCTCGGTTATATTTTTTTGGACCAGTCAAGGCACCGAGGACTACAGAAATAACTGCGAAGCCAAGGGCTATTGCTCCGAGCCCGATAATGGGCCAAGCAGCGTTCAAAAGAACTCCTAGCTAACTAAAGGTGCTTGTGAAAGTCTGTACAAAGTTAGTCTAGTTATTAAGGAGGTCTAAGGAAGACCCACCTCACCCGTAGTTTTCACTTTGTGAACTTGTGACTTAAGCGGCTGGTGCGATTTTGCTTAGGGCATTGATTATTCGATCTGAGGTCTCTTTTGAATTGGGATCGGTTAAATTGGCGAGCAACTTAAGAGTGAATCTCATCAAGCGGTCATAGCCCAACCCGTACTTGGTTGCGATTTTCATAACCTCGGGGTTGCCAATTATTTTTACAAAAATTCTTCCTAATGTGTAGTAGCCACCTAATCTGTCTCTCATTAAAGCTGGATATTGATGAAGAATTTTTTCTCTGGCAAATTCATTATTTGCCTTTGCGGCTTCTGCAATTACTTCGGCTGCAACTTTGCCTGACTCCATGGCGTAAGCAATTCCCTCACCATTGAATGGATTAACCATGCCGCCAGAGTCGCCGACTAAAACTAGCCCTTGCGTATAAAAAGGTTGACGATTAAAGCCCATAGGTAACGCAGCACCGCGAATTTCACCTACCATATTTTCATCTCGATAACCCCACTCGAGCGGAGTTTGTTCGAGCCACTTTTTTAATAATTCTTTGTAATCAATGCTTTGAAACGCTGGAGATGAATCTAGAATTCCTAGCCCCACGTTGCTAGTGCCATCACCTACGCCAAAAATCCATCCATACCCAGGGAGTAATTTGTCGCCATCCCAAAGTTCAAGCCAAGATTCCATAAAGTCATCATTAGTCCGAGGCGATTTGTAATAAGTTCTCACCGCAACGCCCATCGGACGATCTTCTCTTCTTTGCAAACCTAGAGCTAAAGCCATGCGAGCTGAGACACCGTCAGCTGCGACTACAAACGGTGCATGAAAACTCATGTTTCCTTGTTTGGTTTTAGCATTTACTCCAATTACTCTTCCAGTTTTTTCATCTCTAATTGGGCCAAGCACTCTAGTTTCCTCGCGCAAATCAGCGCCAGCGGCTTTTGCACGTTGCGCCAAAATTTCGTCAAAGTCCTGGCGAGTTCTAACTAGACCGTAATTTGGAAAACTTTCTAATTCTGGCCAGTTCAGCTCCAGGCGATGTTTGCCAGCAATAATTCTTAAACCTTTATTTTTGATCCACCCATTTGCTTCAGTAGGTTCAATTCCCATATCTAAAAGCTGCTTGACGGAACGTGGCGTTAAGCCATCACCACAAACTTTTTCGCGCGGAAACTTGGTTTTCTCTAAAAGTAATACCTTTAAACCTTGTTGGGCTAAGTAGTAACTAGTCGTTGAGCCAGAAGGGCCCGCCCCCACCACAATTACATCTGCGTCGCTCAAAGAAATCCTTTTCCGTGTTTATCTGCCAAAACTCTTGAATTTTTTAGTAATCCTAGGCTATTTGATTTTATTTGCGACCGCGATGTAAGGCAACAATTCCAAAGGTTAAATCGCGCCAAGCAACCGCGCTAAAACCAGAATTCTTTATTGATGAAGCAAGTTCTGCCTGTTTTGGCCAGTCTTGAATTGATTCAGCAAGGTATTCATACGCCTCAGGGTTGCTTGAGACATACTTTGCAATTTTTGGCAAATATTCCAAGAGATATTTGAAATAAATTGTGTTTAATATCTTGTTCGTGGGTGAAGAAAATTCACAAATTACCAAGCGACCATTGGGTTTTAAAACTCTTTTCATTTCAGCTAAAGCGCCTTGTAGTTGGTGAACATTTCTTAGGCCAAATGAAATTGTTACGGCATCAAAAGTCTCGTCACTGAAAGGAAGCTTTAAAGCATCCATCGCACAAAATGTGAGCGCTTCAAATTTCTCTTTTCCCACCTCTAACATTCCCAAAGAGAAATCACCAGAAATTACTTTTGCCCCAGCTTTTTCAAATGACAAAGAACTGGTACCAGTTCCTGCTGCTAAATCCAAGATTAATTCGCCGCTTTGAGGTGCCACCGCCTTGAAGGTTGCAAGTCTCCAAACTTTGGTTTGACCGAAAGCCAAAATATCGTTTGTTATGTCATACTTTTTTGCAACTTGATCAAACATTTTCGCTACTGCCCGAGGCTGTTTGCTCAAATCCGCTTTATTCATAACCTAATCTTTTCAACCCGCTCGTCTCGCCAAGTAACTAGCCTCGCTCTAGCATTAATCCATGTCCACCGAAATGTTGGTTCGTTCAGTCTGGCTTGAGCGAGATGTCAATCTACTAGAAATTCTTCCTGACACAAATCCAATGAGTTGGGTTAGGCGCTCAAAAGGAATTGTTGCCTGGGGTGAAATTGCCCGCAAAGAATTTATTGGCACAGAACGATTTTCCCGAGCCCATAAATGGTGGAAAGATTTTGTTGCCACTCTTAAGATAGAAGATCTAGTTCAGACTCAAGGCTCTGGCGCAATTGCTTTTGCTTCTTTTGCCTTTGATGCTTTTAACGAACCATCGATGGTAGTTGTTCCAAAATATCTAGTAGGCCGAAACGAAATCGGATCCTGGCTAACCGTCTTTGGTGAGGCTGATTTAAATCAAGTTACTGCTGACATATTCAGCAAGACCTACTCAATTTCTAGTCCAGGCAAACTTGATTTTGCCAACGGTGCCCTATCTGACGATAAATGGCAAGCTGCGGTAGCTAATGCAATTAGTCGTATTGAAAACGGTGAAATCGATAAAATCGTTTTGGCTAAAGATGAAGTCGTAACTAGCGAAAACCTAATTGATCCTAGATTCTTGATGAAAAATCTTGCCAAAAACTTTGACGAGTGCTGGACATTCTCCGTCGCTGGATTAGTTGGAGCAACTCCAGAACTACTAATCAGGAAAGAAAATGAGCAAGTACTCTCTAGAGTTTTAGCTGGAACCATCGCAATCAGCGATGACTCAAAACAAATGGCCGAACAGCTCTTAGCAAGTGAAAAAGATATTTCAGAGCACGAATTCGCAGTGAAATCCGTGGCAGACGCTCTAGCGCTACATTGCACGAACATGACCGTCCCCAGCGATCCAGTGGTTTTAACTTTGGCAAATTTGGCGCACTTGGCTACAGATGTAAGAGGTGTATTAGTAGATAATGCACCAGCATTGGCACTCGCCGGGGCTTTACATCCCACTGCAGCAGTTTGTGGAACACCAAAAAGCAGAGCCCGAGTCTTAATCTCGGAATTAGAGCAAATGGATAGAGGACGCTACGCAGGGCCAGTGGGTTGGTTTGATTCTGAAGGTAATGGAGAATTCGGCATCGCGCTGCGCTGTGCGCACATTTCAGAAAATTCAGCGAGATTATTTGCTGGCGCTGGGATTGTTGCAGGTAGTAACCCACAAAGTGAACTTCACGAAATCGAAACTAAATTGACTGCAATTAAATCTAGCCTTAATTGATGGCTTGTTTTATCAGTTTATAAAACTCTTCTCTTGTTTCTTTTGCTTTCTCAATTGGCTCAACATTAAAGACTTGGGCACTCACCCCCGGGGCTGATTTAATTTCATGCCTGGCACCCGGGTTTACTTGCTTGACTTTTAATTGCGCTAACACTTTGTCAATTTCAATTCCGTGCGAAGTTGCATAAACTCGATCAAAGTTTTTGACGCTAGCCTGCTCTAAGGTTGAGAAAATTCCCCCACCATTGTTATTTACAATCACAAAATGTAAATTCACTGGTCTTTCGCCCAATGGCAAAGCAAATCCACTCAAGTCATGTAAAGCTGCAATATCACCAAGTAAGCAGTAGTGCTGTCTTTCTGGCTCTGCGAGCGATAAGCCGAACGCGGTCGAAACAACTCCATCTATTCCGTTAACTCCTCGATTCATAGAAACAGTTATTCCTTTTGCTGCCATAGCTTTGGCCAGATCTTTGGTGAGCATTAATTCAAAATCTCTTGCAGCCAAGCTGGCACTCAAGTGAATATGAGAGTCTGCTGCAGCATTTAAAAACAAATTAGTCACCACTTGCAATAACTCAGGCTGATTCACTTTTCTTTTGGAAGCGGCGTTTTCGGCTTTGCGATTTACTTCATTCCAAATAGCGATCCAATCTTCAGATTGTTTGCTAGTAGGTAATTTTGCAAGTTGTTTAGTTACTACCTCTGCCCTAACTTGATCAAGAACTTTAGGTGAATTTAAGTGAATTTTTCTTTTTACGTTAGCGAGTAATTTTGCTGTAGGGCGCGATAATCCAACTCGCCCAACAGTTAAAAGCACTTCTGGTTGTAAATCTTCGGGCAGCGCGGCTAGCACTGCAGGATGATGGCTGATCTTATTTACTGAAGCCAAAATAGGTGGCTCTGCAACTACTGGCCATTTTAAATTCGCCGCTAAATCATCTACATAAGAATCTAAATTCTCAAAAGTAGCTCCAGCAATAATTAAGCCTTTTTTATTAATAAAGTCCTTTGGTAATTCAATAGGATCATTTTTTATTAACTGAAAGTTACCTGGCTTTGAAAATTCCAGACCTTCACTAGGGATTAATGGCTCTGAAAAATGAATATTGATATGTGCTGGCTGTGGGTTTTCTGCTATTTCATTTATTAAATCTTCTACATCACTAGCCCAAGATGCAAGATCCTGTGTTTCACTATCCAGCGTTAAATTTAATTTTGCCGTATTGCCAAAGATATTTTCTTGATCAATAGTCTGACTCGCTCCAGTATTAATTAATTCCTTTGGGCGATCTGCGGTGATAGCAATTAGTGGTACCTCGCTATATTTTGCTTCAACTAACGCTGGCAATAAATTTGCAGCTGCAGTACCAGAAGTGCAAACCACCACAGCTGGAGTTTTGGTTTTTAGTGCCATTCCTAAGGCAACAAAAGCTGCTGATCTCTCATCTATTCGAATTGCTAAATTAATTAATTTCTCATCGCTCGCCGCAGCTAGAGCTAGCGACAAAGCTCCATTTCTAGAGCCGGGCGAAACCACAAAATTTTTAACTCCAGCTAATAAAAAACTGTTAACTAAGGATTCGGCACCTTGGACTGACTGCGGATTGGTCATTCATCCTTCCAATTGCACTAGTTCGAAATAGGCAGTTTCTAATTGCCTGAACAATTTACCAACAACTGATTCTGGTGGGGTTGTGATCAAATCTGGTACCACTTTTTTTACCTCAACCATCCCTTTACTAGGAATCAAAGAGTTTGCAGTCACATCTGTTTTTAAAAGCGCGCCAGTTGCAGCACCAGCTGGCAATTCACTTAACCAAGTAGCGGCGAGTGTCGTTAAATACAGCCCGCAAGAAGAATCGAAACTGCCAGAAATAACCACTGGCTTGGTGGCCGCTTCAGCAATTAATTGAGTCCGACTAAAACCTCCCAAGGGAATTGGCTTTAGTATCCAAAAATCTGCCCAATCAAGGTCTTTAACCCAAGTTAAATCAATTGCCTCAGTTTGTAATCTTATGGATTCGTCGATTGCTATCGGGATTCTTTGCTTTATTTTTTTTATAACCGCAAGGTCAGTGCTAGGTTCTTCAAGATATTCAACATTAAAATCTGCCAGTCCATCTAGGTAATCTTGAGTTAAGCCTGCGGTAAGAGCTTGATTGAAATCAATTCTAAAGATTGGCGAAGGTACCATTTGAGAAGTCTTCTCTAAAATCGCAAGATCTGCTGCCAGATCTTTAGCGGCAAATTTTACTTTAATGGTGTTTGATCCAACAGTTTTTACTAATTTTTCAACGCGACTTAGATCAGAAAATGGGACGATTGCATTCACGGGAACTTCAGATTTTTTTGGATTGGGTAATTGCTTCCAGCCCATTTCTACTGCAGCTTGTAACCAGCGCGCTTGATGATTAGCGCTGTGATAAGCAAATGGAGCGAATTCCCCCCAGCCATAAGGGCCTTCTAAGAGCAAACCAAATCTGGATGATTCACCGCGTAATGTGAAATCTAATTTGATTTCGAAAGGTTTGGCACCTTTCATCAAGTCAACTAACGAGGGCAAGCTCACGGTCTACGCGGAAACTTCTTAAAGTCCGGTTTGCGTTTTTCTTTATACGCATTTCGACCTTCTTGTGCTTCTTCACTCATGTAATAAAGCAAAGTGGCATCTCCTGCTAATTGTTGAACACCGGCTATTCCCTCGTCAGCTGCATTAAATGCTGCCTTAAGTAGCCGCAACGATAATGGTGATTGCTCTAATAAAGTTTTTGCCCAAGCAACCGTTTCAATTTCTAATTCTTCGAGTGGTACAACCTTATTTACTAATCCCCAATCAAGTGCGGTTTGTGCGTCATATTGCTTTGTCAAAAACCAAATTTCTTTTGCGCGCTTTAAGCCCACTTGTTTAGCGAGCAAGCTAGATCCGTAGCCCCCATCAAAAGACCCGACTCTTGGTCCGGTTTGCCCAAACTTTGCGTTGTCAGCGGCAATTGTTAAATCGCAAACTACGTGCAACACGTGCCCTCCGCCAATGGCAAATCCAGCAACCATGGCTATGACTGGTTTAGGCAATCTTCTAATTTGAACTTGTAAATCCAAAACATTTAAACGGCCAATTCCTTTTTCAGCAACTGAATCATCGCCTAAATAACCGTCATCACCACGAATAGATTGATCTCCACCCGAGCAAAAAGCTAAGTCTCCCTTGCCGCAGAGAATGATCACGCCTACTTCAGAATCATCGCGAGCCAACTCGAAGGCTTGAATTAATTCTTTTACCGTCTGCGGGCGAAAGGCATTACGTTTTTCTGGGCGATTGATCGTGATTTTTGCAATTTGATCGCAAACCGCATATTCAATGTCTTGCCACTCGCCTTGTGGCCTCCAGGCTAAGGCTGGTTTAACGGTTGAAAGGTAAGGATCCGGCTTGCTCATTTTCGAAAATTTCCTCGCTTTAGGCTTAAGACCTTATGGTGTCACAACCTTGGAACTTACACCTGGCCAAACCGGGCCTGGAAAACCTGCAAGAGTTAGTACAGTCAATTAAAAAAGCGCTCGCTGGTGAGCAACCTCTAATGCTTGCCCCTGCCGGTGGGCCGGCAAATGATACTTACCTTTCAGCATTACAAATTGAAAAAAATCCAATTTATGAAAATACGGCATTAGCAATTTGCACTAGTGGTTCTACCGGGGCACCTAAAGCGGTAGAAATCTCTCAGGGTGCCTTAATTAAAAATCATGAACTGGTTAATAAAAAATTGGCAGGCAAGGCAAATTGGGTTTTAGCTATGAATCCCGCATTTATTGGTGGTTTTAGTTTGCTAACTAGAGGTGTACTAGACGAAGGATGGACTTACGCTCTTACTGAAACAGGAAAATTCAACGCTGACACATTTGCAAAAGTATCACTAATGGCAGCAGAAAAAAACCCCACAATCAGAACATCTCTTGTCTGGGCACAATTAATGCAGTTAGTTAATTCTGACAAACTAGAAACGCTAAAAATGTATGATGCAATTTTGGTTGGCGGATCAAGAGTTGAAAGTCAAATTTTTGAAGATTTAAAACAAGCTGGGTTGAAATTAATCAGTACTTATGGAATGACTGAAACTTGTGGTGGGGTCGTTTGGGACGGATTTGCGCTAGATGAAGTTGAGATTCGAATTCTAGAAAAAGATGATTTCGGCACCGGACGAATTTCCATAAATTCGCCAACGAACGCTTCAGGTTATCGAAATTCCCCCGAACTCAACCGAGAGACATTTCAAGACTCATGGGTTAATACTCAAGATCTAGGGCAATTAAATTCCGAAACGTTAACGGTGATTG
>JAYPCW010000043.1:0-9685 GCA_038124905.1 Candidatus Nanopelagicales bacterium
CCCAAGAGGCGCTTTGCTTTACCTATATCTAGCAAGCTTTCGTGTTCTGAGAATTCTCGTCTTTTAGGAACTTGCGGGAACAATTCATCAAGTAAATCTTGATTTGTTCTTCGCATTAGCGAATCACTATCAAACGCTTGTGAAATTAGTTACAAATGTGACAGCAGTGTTCTTTAGTTGCTAAAAAAGCCTATTATTATTGATGATTTCTCGTATGCCCCCTGAGCGAACTAGCCGGAGGGCAGGTAAGGTCTTGTGGGTGATTCACCAGTTCAAACGCATTTTAGGCGCCGGCATTATTACTGTTGCCTTGTCACTAATTGGCGGAGTGGCAATTGCTGCCCCCAGCTATCCCGGTGAGTCGAGAGTTTCTGCGGGTCAAGTAAACAGTGATGTAAAAGAAATGCAAGAAGCCATGATCAAACTTGGCTATTCAATTCCCTCGGCAACGGGTCGTTATGGGCCAGCAACAATTGCGGCGGTACAAGATTTTTATGCTCGCCGTAATCAAATTGAAGATGGCAAGTCGATGGGACCAGCCGGTTGGGATTTACTTTTCAGACAAGCAGCAAATGCTTCTGAAAGAAGATCCAGTTCAGAAAATTCCGCTTCGGTTAGTGGCACTTCATCACGCTCCAAAGCGGGTAAACAACCTTCACGTGGAACTCAAACCCGAAGTCTTCCTTATCGAGTTCCTGTAATAGGTCAAGTTAGCGCAACTTATATGCAACGTGGACGTCGCTGGGAAGGTGGTCGTCACACTGGAATTGACATTAGAGCTCCCCGTGGCACAAAAATTCGCACCGTGATGGATGGCGAAGTAATAAAAACAGGTTACGCCAGAGGCTACGGTCGCTTAGTGACTATCAAGCATGCAGACGGCTCAGAAGCGATTTACGCTCATATGACCAAAATTCTTGCCAAGAAAGGTCAACAGGTAGCAATTGGAGATGTAATTGGATTAGTCGGTTCAACAGGAAACTCCACCGGCAACCATGTTCACTTTGAAGTTAGAAGTGCTAGTGAAAAACTACTTGATCCAGTTGCTTGGTTAAAAGAGAACGCTAAGAAGTAAATAAAAAACACCTAGCGCCGTGAGGAAAAGGTATGTTCGCGACGCTAGGTGAAAATTTTTATCTAGAAAACATCCTTGAAAAGAATGATTCATTTGAAGATGACTTGCGATTTTTCATGGCATCTTCTTGACAGGTGCAGCGCTTGTCTTTAGGTACTCCGGCAAAAACCTCATCAAGGTGTTGGCCACAGCCTGAGTAAGTAACCTTGTTGCAGGTTCTACACATTACGCGTGAGCACATATGTATTTATTTACCTTTCCTTAAGGGGTAACTAACGGGAATCCCGCAGCTGCCCAATCGATTGCTCCACCAGTCATGTTGTAAAGACTGGTAAACCCTAGTTTTTCCATTTCACCGGTTGCTACCTGAGAGCGATTGCCACTTCGGCAATAAACCGCATAAGTTTTTGTTTTATCCAGCGCCGAAACTTTTGACACGAAATCACTTGAAGAGACATCGATATTGACACTGCCGGCGATGTGGCCTTGATTAAATTCTTCAGGGGTTCTCACGTCCAAAATCATGATGTTTTGATCTTTAATTACCTCAGCAAACCTTTGCACATCAACATCTTCTGTTGCAGAGGTTCCGCTCGAGCATCCTGCAAGTGCAATAGCAGCAATCGCCAGAGCAGCAAATAGTTTTTTCATTTTTCTCCTAAGCCAGGCTCAAAAATAGTTTTTGTAGGTTTTCAGATACTTCTTCTGAATCTTTTCGTTTTTCGGTTAAGCATTCCTTCATGCTGGAAGTAAGTAAGGTGAAGGCTGCGGTATTTATTGCTTTGCTTACCGCTGACATTTGGGTGATTATTTCATCGCAGTTGCGACCCTCTTCAATCATTCTTAAAACTGCGCCAAGTTGTCCATGCGCGCGCTTCAAACGATTACTGATTTGTACCACTTGCTCTTCGTCAGTTAATACGTGACTTGCTTTTGCTTTTTTGGCTGCCATGATTTTTACTGTTCCTTTGACTTAGCTATTTCTGCGCGTACTTCATCCATATCTAAAGCTTCAATCGCATCAAGTAGTTCATTAAATTGTGGCGCTGGTAGAGCTCCGGCTTGATTGAAAACCAAAACTCCATCTCTAAACGCCATCAAAGTAGGGATTGAGGTGATGTTGGCGGCTCCCGCAAGCTCTCTTTGGGCTTCAGTATCTACCTTGCCAAAAGTAATGGCTGGTCTTTCTTCAGAAGCTTTTTCAAAAACTGGAGCAAACATTCGACATGGCCCACACCAAGCAGCCCAAAAGTCAACAACAGTTATGCCTTCTTTGGCGATAATGTCTTCGAAATTTTCTGCGGTTAGTTCCTTTGTAGCCATTACTTTTCTTCTCCTTTACTGGCTGAGACTTTAGAAGAATCCACACTGCATGCAGATTCATTTAAAACTCTTTTTCTAAATGCGTACATTAAAAAGGCAATTCCAAACACTGCCAGAAATGGCTGGATTGGCGCGAAGTAGTTCATCGCGCCAGAGGTGCCAAGTGCGATTAAAACTAGTTTGTTACAAACTGGGCAACCAATGGCAAAAAATGAAAGTAGACTCCCAATTCCACCAACTTTGAGTGACTTCTCTTCAGGTAAATAGTTTTCAGTGCGGATATAAGTTGCCAATAACAATCCAGCAAAGATGCTGGTGATGGCTAAAACTGGAACAGACCAAGGAGTCACTTCAACTGCGCGCCCAAAAACTGGATTTGGAATTACTGCAGTTGGAAGACCCAGCACTAAGTAGGTGCCAAGAGCGCCAACGATGGCAGTGATCCATCGTTTAGCTGGCCAAGCCATTATCGAGGTGAAGCAATTAGGCATGGCTTTACTATACACGATACCCCTAGGGGTATATAGTTGGTTCTAAGAAAATTCGGAGGAACCGTGTCGTTGAAAATTATCAATATTGATACCCCTACTTTGGGCGATCGCTCATATCTAGCTCATGACGGGAAAACCGCTTTGGTTGTTGACCCACAGCGCGATATTGATCGGGTGCAAGAGCTTTTAAAGCAAGAAGGCGTTGAGCTAGGTGCGGTGGTCGAAACCCACATGCACAATGACTACGTCAGCGGCGGCTTGGTGTTAGCAAAAGAGCACGGCGCAAAATATTTAGTTCACGAGCAAGATCCAGTTACCTTTGAAAGACAAAGTGTTAAAGATGAAGAGATTGTCCCGGTTGGCAGTTTTGCTGTTCAAGCGCTGCATACTCCTGGCCACACCTTCACCCACCTTTCTTATGCACTTTTAACTCCAGAAAATTCTTATCAAGGAGTTTTCACCGGTGGCTCTATGTTGCATGGATCAACTGGTCGGCCAGATTTACTTGGATGGGATCACGCAGAAACTTTGGCAAGATTGCAACATGGGTCAGCTAATCGTTTAGCCGAACTCTTGGAAGATCATGTTTCAGTTCACCCAACACATGGGTTTGGATCATTTTGCGCCGCAACTTCAACCTGTGGCACATCATCAACCATTGCTGATGAAAAGCGAACTAATCCAGCACTGTTATTTACAGTTGATGATTTTGTGGCCCAAACTTTGGCTGGCTTAGATGCGTTTCCTGCCTATTACAAATACATGGGCCCAGCGAATCACGCCGGTCCTGGTCCAATTGATTTAAGCGAATTAAAACGCATGAGTAGCCAAGAAGTATTAAAGGCTATTGAAAGTGACTCTTGGGTAGTCGACATTAGAAATCGCGATGGCTGGGCTAAAGCACACGTACCTGGATCTTTATCTTTTGGTTTAGATGGTTCGTTTGCGACTTATCTTGGTTGGGTTTTCCCTTATGAAGAAAAGTTGTACTTGCTCTCTGATAAATCCGAGGATATTAAAGAGGCGCAAAGAGAATTAGTTCGCATTGGTATCGAACGGCCTCAAGCAGCTTACGTAGGTGAGTTAGACGAATTTGAAAATCTCACCTCAACTAAGGCTGTCACTTTTAATGATGTGGTTGAGGCGTTGAAGGATCCAAATATTTTGGTACTTGACGTAAGACGCAAGAGCGAAAGAGAAGCATCGCATATCAAGGGCACCAGTCATATTCCGCTTCATGAGTTAAAAAAGCGCACCGAAGAGCTGCCTAAAGCTAAAGAGATTTGGGTCCATTGTGCCGGCGCCTATCGGGCAGCCGCTGCGGTAGGAATGCTTGAAAAAGCTGGCCTTAATGCGGTATTGATCAATGAACCATATGACGCAACTTTGAAAGTGAAAGAATTGCCAATTGAACTCGGTACTGTTGATGCTGGCCCAGTTGCCCCAAGTGACCAAGAGGTGAATGCCTAATTATGAAAGAAGTCAGTGCTCAAGAAGCTTTCGAAAAAATCAATAGTGGCGAAGCAATTGGTATGGATGTTCGAGAAGCCATGGAATGGCAAGCAGGTCGCGCCGGTATTGAAAACGTAGATTGGAATCCTTTAAGTGGATTTGACCCACAAAAATTGCCGCAAGATAAGCCAGTGATTTTTATTTGTCGCTCAGGCAATCGCTCGGGACAAGTAACCATGCAATTAGAAAACTATGGGCTTGATGTGGCAAACATGGTTGGTGGAATGCAAGCTTGGGAAGCTGCGGGATTGCCAATGGCCGCCGATAACGGATCACCTTACGTCGCCTAGATGATGCTTTTAGAAGGCATTCTTTTAGGAATTGCCATAGGTGCGGTGCTAGCGATTGTTGGCGCGGGCGGCGCAATTTTGGCAGTGCCTGGGTTAATTGCAGTTATCGGTTTAGGCGCAACTGCGGCAACTACTTCATCTTTGGTGATAGTTGGCGCTGCAGCAATTGCTGGAGTTATTCCCAGAATTAAAAAACAGCAAGTAAACATAAAGCTTGGAATAATTTTTTCAAGTCTTGGGGTAGTGGGTACTTATCTTGGCACGCTTTTAGTTGCAGAAGTTTCTGAAACAATAACTGTTTCTATTTTTGCCTTTTTAATGTTTGCAGCAGCTTTTTGTTTGTGGCGTGTGCTATTTTGTGAGAGTGATGTATTATATATACCTAATTGGTTATTAGTAATAGTGTTAGCTTGTGTGATTGGTTTAATTACCGGATTTTTAGGTATTGGCGGCGGTTTTTTGATTGTTCCAGCATTAGTTTTAATCCTTAAAATTCCGACCAAGATCGCTGTTGGAACCTCATTAGTTGCGATTGCCACGAATACCATTATTGCGCTCGGCTTTCGCTACGAATTTTGGAGTTTGATTCCAGTTGAAGCTATTGTCGCCTTTACTCTGGCGGCAGTGCTAGCTTCATTGTTGCTAGCTCCGTTAGCTACCAAGCTACCTAATAAGACAATTCAAAACATCTTTTCAGTAATTGTGGTGCTAATTGCTATTTATATGTTGGCCGGATTGACTTAGGAAACAACGCTCCAACTTTCTTCTGATACTCAGCCGCCTCTGGCCATTTTGCTCGAAGCAGTGAATCTTCATAGCGATATTTAACGCTTAAAACTAAGAATAATCCGATTGCGACTAAGACCGCAAAAATAGACCATTTATAAATTGCAGCGCCTATTCCAAAAAGAATTAAAGCTGAATACATCGGGTGTCTTATGTAACGATAAATTCCATTAGTAATAAAGGGTGCGCCGGCTCTCGGCTCGGGTAGCGCGGTAAGCGAGGGGCGCAGAAAAAATGCTGCGACTACGAGAGCAAAAAGCGCGAATATGGCTAGTGCACGACCCATCAAGTAGATAGATTGAGTTGGCGCGGCTTGATCTGGAAGTAGTACCAAGGTAATTAACAGCGCAAATTGCGCCACTACCAAAATCCAGCCCGGCTTTTTTAACAATTTTCAACCCTTTCCAAGTATGCTCACTAATCGAACAATCTACCGGCTAGGGGATAGCTAGTGAAATTAAGCAAAATTGCTTTTGGATTAAATGCCCTAATTGCCTGGATAGGCTTTATAGGTCAAGTCATCATTTCTTTTTTCAATTTAGTTGATGAACCTCGCAAAGGTGAGACCCTCTTTGGTGGCCATGATGAAGGTTTGCCCGGTGCAATATTTAGAGTTATCGACACTTTAAGCTATTTTACAATTTGGTCAGTTTTCTTGGTGGCAATCACTATGACTTTGATTTATAAAAATCCCAATAGCCTAAATATAAAATTACATGCGGCTCGCTTAACCAGCTTGATGATGATTTCAGTTACAGCAATTTTTTACGTTCTATTACTTTCTGCCGACGATACTCCAATTAGCTGGAACATTTATACAAACTTTCTCAATCATTATTTCACTCCGGCTTTGACACTGTTAGTTTTCATCTTCTTTGGTCCGAGAAAATGGTTTAAATTTAAGACAATATTTCAGGCATTGATAATTCCAACAATATTTTTAGTTTATACATTTATTCGTGGCGCAATCATTACAAAATACCCGTACCCATTCTTAGATGCTCATACCAATGGGTATCCAGCTACCCTGCTTCAAGTATTAACAATTTTAACTGCCGGGTTCATCTTTTTAGTGGTGTTCTATCTTTTTGACAAACTGATGCCTGCAAAAAAGAATTAGCTAATCTTTTAGTCGGACCCTTTATAAAAAACTGTTATTTGTATACATAGTTATCAAAGTTAATACTCATTCCTGTGGCATGTGATTTAATTCGCTGTCGGGTAAAGCTAGCTTTTCTATTAATTCATGTTGTGAGGGACAAAGTTTTAAAAGCTCGGTTTTTCTTCCGCCGATAAAGTCACCATTTGAAAATCCAGGTGTCAATGTGCAGCCAAATAGTCCCCATGATCCTCCAGGTACCAACTCTCCGGCTTGCCAAACATTTCTTGGAATTAGGAATTGATGATGAGTGATGTCATCGCCAAGCACAATTTTGCGGTAAGCGCCGTCTGGATAAATCAGGTGTAATTGAATGGGGTCACCGGTATAAAAGTGCCACATTTCATCTTGCTTAAGTTTGTGAAATATTGAGTGACTAAGAGGTTCTTCGGAGTATAAAGCCAAAATTGCACTTGTCGATGGGCTGTTAGTAGCTGGGTCAATTTCCCCAAGGTAAGTGCGCTTGAAAAAAGCAACCTCAACAGGCAATCTGCTCATGTCAAGTTGGTCAATTACTTCTTGAGCAGTGAGCTTCATTTTAAATAGTGTAGCGATAGAATTTGTATCAGAACCAGCGAAACATTCCAATGATGCCTGCTGTGGCATAGAAAAGTTGTAAAAATAAAATTCCACGATGTTTACCTAAATATGCCCAGACACCAATTGAAATTGCCGAAATAAGTAACAAGCTAAAGCCTAAAAATTCTGCACCAATATTTAATGCCACCAGCATTGAATAGAAAATGGCTGTTAAGACCCCAAACCATTCAAATATTTTTTGTTTCATTTTTCTAGAATCAAATCAGCAATTTTATATGCGTAGGGGCCAGATAACGCGTTGTTAAGATCGACATTGGAATAGATCAACTTCCAACGATCTTCAGCTACCTCAACTGCACTGGGGTCCAAATTATTGAAGTCTTTTTCTTCCAGTAATGGCTGCTTTTCAACGGTCCAATTTTCACCATCTTGGCTATAGGCGGCGAAAAGTTTTTGGGGTAGTCGATGTGGTGTTGTGGAAAGCAGCAGGATCCAATCCTCTGGTGCAACTTGCAACATGTAGGGATCTACATATCCACCCTTAAGCGCCACGTTTGAATCTCTGTTAAAAGTTATGCCATCTTTACTTGTTGCAGTCAGCAAAACTTCGTCTCGCTCGCCTTCAATCATTTCAACCCACATCATTTTTATATTTCCGTCTAGATCAAAATAGGTATCCGGCACACCCCAAGCCGGCTCACTCGTCTCTTGTTCGATGCCAGTGAATATTGGCTCTGAAAAATTCTGTAAGTCAGATGAGGTCGATACAAAAACTTTCTTTTTTGCCTTACTTGGATCCATAGGTTGATTTTGTTGTTGTGGATTCGCGTCATTTGGTTCCATCTGTGATGGATTTGGAGGCTGCATATCAAAACCTACAAAGTAGAGCAAAAAAGTTCCATCCGCTTTTTGGATAACAGAGTAATCCGAACCTGGCGGGAGCATAATCGAAGAGGGAGAGAAATTTATTCCGTCAGAAGATTCAAATACCCTGTCTGGAGAAATCGTGGTTGCTAGCAGCAGATACTTGCCGTCTGAAGTCCTGATCAATTCCGGGCTGACTCCAGCGATACCGATATCTTGAATATTCTCCAATCGCCACTGGTTGCTCGATGCAACAATTTGCGTGCTTTCGGAACACCCCGCCAATGAAGCAATCAACATTAGGAATGCCAGTTTGAACTTCACGTCAGTACTTTACTCTGAATGAAGAATGTTCTTAATTTAAAGGGCTTGAATTGGTGGATACCCTTGAAATAGTATAGAGTTCTCTGAATTAAGGGTGGAAATGAAAAGATTTTTTGCAGCGACACTATCAACCTTGTTAATTTTTGCGGGCTCAAGTTCAGCAGCACAGGCCGTTACCTATAGTTCCAGCCAACAGGCGGCAATAAAAGCGTTATTCAAAGCTTTTGCAACAAGTCAACCTGCAAAGATTCAAAGAGCAGTCAACGCTCGTACCGCAGCAGGTAGCGACGCCCGCTTATTTGGAAATTTAGTCAAAAATCATTTTGAATCTCGTGAATATTTAAAGTCAGTAGATAATTACGGAAACATTAGCCCTGAAATGCAAGATCCACGAGGAAGTTATCGCTATAAAAACGGGCGAGTAACTCTAAATAGTTATTTTGATTTTTTTGATGGTATCTACACCAATTTTAAATTTAATAGCGCCGGGAAAATAACCTCCTTTTCAAAGCGAGATGCAAAAGGAGCCACAAAACGACGCTTAGCGGACAGCATCTATTCAGTAACCGTGAATTACGACACCGGTGGACTTGAAATTAAAGAGGGAACGGTCTTAATTAACTCAGAAGGAAAAGTATTTACTCAATTAAAGCTATATCAAGAATATGGTGGCCTCTTATCTTGGACCGAGCGTGGAAACTATCGCTCACCAGATGGAAGTGTTCAAGTGATAGACAGTATTGAGCCAGAATGTATGACAAATGGAGGCGTGGCATATTACGAGTCTTTAGGTCAAACTCCATCTGTAGTAGCCCCTGCAACAGTTGCCGTAGTTACGATTCCTTTGCAGTATCAATGCGCCAAAACTGGTTCTGACCGACATGCAAATGTATTAATAACTACCAACTAGCCGCATTAAAGCAATGCTTAGTCAGGGTGGAATTGAATTCCACCCTTGAAGGCTTAAGGTACAGTTTCGCTAGATGACAAACACGCTCTCTATCGCTGCAAGTAATCTAACTTCAGTCACGGTGTTAGCTTTTGTTCTTGGGTTTGTTGCCGCAAGATTAAAAAGCGATATCAGAATCCCTGATCAAGTTTTTCAATTTATTTCGATTTATTTATTGCTGGGCATCGGCATTAAAGGTGGAGTGGCAATAAGTGCTAATGGATTCAGCGAAATAGCTCTACCCATCTTTACTACGATCTTGCTTGGTATTTTGATTCCCGTTTTAGCATTTTTTATCGCACCAATTTTTATTAAATCCGATGCGACGACCCGAGGATCTTTGGCTGCTCACTATGGGTCTACCTCATTAGT
>JAYPCW010000044.1:0-9501 GCA_038124905.1 Candidatus Nanopelagicales bacterium
AGGACTTTTCTTTGCCGCTTGATAGCAAATTAGTTGGCGCAATTTTTAGTGTCTTAATGTTGGTAGCAACGCTAATCGATGTTTTCCTAGGTCAAGGTATTGGCGCGCTTTCTGGAGCTGTTTATGGAATTTTGCTCATCACCTTTGTTTATTTAGTAAGTCAAAACAATGCTTGGGATCCAGTTTTAATGGGGCCGGCTATTTACTTTGTTGCAATATTAATTGCTGGCCAATTCACTCTCTCTGGAGTTGGTTCATTTTTGATGCAACAAAGCACCATGCTGCTTCCCACCCTGGCTTTTAACGCAACTTGGGTAATCGGGGCAACGGTCGTTGCTTCAGCTTTAACTTATTTACGGATTAACGGTCAAAAATCTAGCGCTGCTTCGCAGCCTTCAGATCTTTACGAAGCTCCGGAGGAAGCGCAAAGGTAACACTTTCGCTGGTGGTGTGAACTTCTTCAACCTCACCAAATCCTCGATTATTCAACCACACTAAAACTTCTTCAACTAAAACTTCTGGAACCGATGCTCCGCTGGTTAGGCCAACAGTTTGTGCACCCTCAAACCAATTTTCCTCTAATTCTTTTACTCCATCAACGCGAAATGATTTTTTTGCACCTGCTTCTAAGCCCACTTCTACCAAGCGAACTGAATTTGAACTATTGCTTGAACCCACGGTGATTAAAACATCACAACGAGGGGCGATAGCTTTAACAGCCGCTTGACGATTTTGTGTGGCATAGCAAATGTCATCACTCGGCGGGTCGATCAATTCTGGCAATTTTTGCTTTAAAGCATAAACAGTATCCAATGTTTCATCTACCGAAAGTGTAGTTTGCGAAAGCCAAGCAATCTTTTTGTTTGGATCAATCTCTAATTTTTCTACTTCTTCAGGGCTTTCTACCAAAATCATGTTATTTGGCGCTTCGCCCATGGTGCCTTCTACTTCTTCATGACCTTCATGGCCAATTAAAACAATTTGGTAATCATCTTTAGCAAAACGCTTTGCCTCATTATGAACCTTTGTTACTAGTGGGCAGGTTGCATCAATAGTTTTTAAGTTGCGCTCTGCTGCTTGTTGGTGCACCAATGGGGAAACTCCATGGGCGCTGAATACCACAATCGACCCCTCGGGGACTTCAGAAATTTCTTCAACAAAAATTACGCCTTTTTCTTCTAGCGTTTCTACAACGTGTTTGTTATGAACTATTTGCTTTCGAACATAAATTGGCGCCCCATGCACTTGGAGAGCTTTTTCGACCGTAACCACGGCACGATCTACACCAGCACAATAGCCACGTGGCGCAGCTAGTAGCACTTTTTTATTCGACATATCCTCATATCGTAGGCAACAACTGAATTTTGCACATCTTGACCTACGCTTATCTCATGTACCCAGGTTATTCACCAGAAAATCCCATGCAGGTCCGCGATGCTGCTCGTTCTTTAGCTGACTTAATTAATCCGCTTCCAGCAATTTGGATTGAGGGCGAAATCACCCAAGCAAAAATTAGACCCAACAGTGACTGGGTTTTCATGGACCTACGAGATGTCTCGCAAGAGTCAACTTTAAATGTGATGCTAAGTAAGAATGCGCTAAAAATTGCCAAAATTACACCAGAAAGTGGCATGCGGGTAGTCATTCATGGCAAACCTGAATTCTGGGCTAATCGCGGAAGTTTAATTATTCGCGCAAAAGCAATTCAGACTCTTGGGTTAGGTGAGTTAATGATTCGACTCGAAGAGCTAAAGCAAAAATTAGCTAACGAGGGCCTATTCGCGGCAAGTCGGAAAAGAGCCCTTCCTTTTCTGCCACAAAAAATTGGTTTGATTTGCGGACGCGCAAGTGCGGCAATGCATGATGTAATCGAAAATGCTCAGCGACGCTGGCCAATTATCGAATTTGCAACCTTAGAAGTTGCCGTGCAAGGTGCAAAAGCCGCTGGTGAAATTATTCAGGCATTAAAAAAGTTAAATTCTAGAGACGATATTGAAGTTATCGTGATTACTAGAGGTGGTGGCTCATTTGAGGACCTACTCCCCTTTTCTGACGAAGCTTTAATTCGCGCTGTAGCCGCGTCAAAAATCCCTACGGTTAGTGCCATTGGCCATGAAGAAGACGCTCCACTATTGGACTTAGTAGCAGACGTTCGAGCTTCAACGCCCACCGATGCGGCTCGAAAAGTAGTGCCTGACTTTGATCATGAATTTGAATTGCTTGACAACACACTATTTAATTTAAGAAGAATCGTAGCTAATGCAATTGAAAGGGAGCAAATTCTTTTAGAAAGAATGCTTGAAGCTTCAGGGCTAGATTCAATATCAGATTTTTTACAACCTTATCAAGATCAACTTGATGATGATTTATTTCAGTTGCGAGATCAAGCAAATAGTAAAGTGCAAAAAGAAGTTCTTTGGCTAGGTCCCACCAAGGCACAACTAAAAGCTCTTTCGCCGGTAGCAACCTTGGAGCGAGGATTTGCCATCGTGCAGTTAGCAAATAAAAAACTTTTGAAACAAGCTAGCGATGTTAAAAGTGGTGACAATTTGAGAATCCGCCTAGCAAAAGACAGTATCAAGGCAAAGGTGGAATAGGATCTAAAAATGCCTAAAGAAAAAAAGGAATTAAGTTACGAGCAAGCACGAGCTCGTCTTACCGAAATTACCGAAAAACTATCTGCAGGAAACTTAGGTCTAGAGGACACCCTTAAATTATGGGAAGAGGGCGAAAAGCTAGCTGAGATTTGTCAAAAAATCTTAGACCAAGCCCAGGCTCGATTAGAAGAAATTCAAGCTGAATATGAAGAAGAAGACGAATAGATTTAAGAGATTAGTTTTAAATTCTCAATTAATCTAAGTTGCTCTTCAAAACTTGCAGTCCCATAAATTAGTAGATTTACTCCCTCAACTTGGTAGTAAATACCGCTTTCGTCTTTCGCTTGATCGGTCCAAAGCGTCATAGTTTTTCCGTCAATTATTTGAATTTCACTACTCGTTATTTCATAACCAGAAGCACTCAACATTCTTTCTGGTTTGGAAGCGCTGACTTTTACGCCAACAAATTCTTCATCTGCAGTGACCAATCCAAATCTCCACATGGGTTGATTTTGTATTTGTTCTAGCCTTCCGCTGGTGGCAAGCCATCCATCTGGCAGGTTTTCTGGTGCGTAAATTGGCAAATCAGTTCTTTGGCTAGTAGCTCGAGATACCGCATTTAGATCAATAGCTCTTATTTCAACTTCATTTACTTTTCTTGTTTGGCCAACAAATCCAGCCAGCAAAACTACAAATAGCCCTACCAATGCCATCGAAATTGTGATATCAAAAACTGTCTTTTTGTAGCTGGGCTTCTTGTAACTCATCTCATATATCTTTGCGTATCTTTAAATTTTGCGCATACCCATACAATAGAGATATTGAAAGGACGCAAAAATGGTGGATTTTAAATATACCGACCTTTTACCAACAGGTGAAGATGAGCGTGAATATCGATTAATCACCACCGAAGGCGTCGAAGTGAAAGACTTGGGCGGCACTAAATTCTTAAAAATCAGCCCTAAAGTTTTAGAAGAATTAACCTTTGCAGCAATTAAAGATACGCAACATCTCTTGCGCACCGATCACTTAGCGTCATTGCGCAGAATTTTAGATGACCCTGAAGCTAGCCCCAATGATCGCTTTGTGGCTTTAGACCTATTAAAAAATGCCAATATCTCAGCTGGTGGCGTTTTGCCAATGTGCCAAGACACCGGAACCATGGTGGTAAGCGCAAAAAGAGGGTCCCACATTTTGACTGACGGTCAAGATGAAGCAGTAATTGCTAAAGGTATTTTTAATGTTTATCAAGATTTAAATTTACGCTACAGCCAATTAGCTCCATTAAATATGTGGCATGAAAAAAACACCGGAACTAACTTGCCTGCACAAATTGAAATTTACGCCGATACCAAACCGGGTCATGAACTTGAATACAAGTTGCTTTACATGGCAAAAGGTGGAGGCAGTGCAAATAAATCTTTAATGTTCCAAGAAACTAAGGCAATCTTAAATCCAGAAAAAATGCGAGCATTTTTAGAAGAAAAGTTGCGCAGCCTAGGTACTGCTGCCTGCCCTCCGTATCACTTAGCGATCGTTATTGGTGGACCCACTGCTGAGTTTGCGTTGAAAACAGCCAAATTAGCTTCCGCGAGAGAGTTAGATAATTTGCCATTGATTGGCTCTGAGTTAGGTCATGGCTTTCGAGATATTGAAATGGAAGCTGAAGTTTTAAAAATTACTGAACAATTTGGTATTGGTGCGCAATTCGGTGGCAAATATTTTTGTCACGATGTGCGAGTAATTCGCTTGCCAAGACATGGCGCCTCACTGCCAGTTGCTATTGCAGTCTCTTGCTCTGCCGATAGACAAGTGCTAGCAAAAATAACCCCAGAGGGTGCCTACTTAGAAAAACTTGAGACAGATCCAGCAAAGTTTTTGCCAGAAGTGACTACCGAAAAACTTGATGATGACGTAGCCGTGATTGATCTAAATCAGCCAATGAGTGAAGTTAGAAATCAATTAAGTCAGCTCCCAGTTAAGAGCCGCGTCTCATTAAATGGGCCAATGATTGTTGCTAGAGACTTGGCCCACGCGAGAGTTGCTGAAATGTTGGCCAAGGGCGAGCCGATGCCGCAGTACTTCAAAGACTTTGCGGTTTATTACGCCGGCCCAGCAAAAACACCTCAGGGTTACGCGTCTGGTTCTTTTGGACCAACTACTGCCGGTCGCATGGATTCTTATGTGGATCAATTTCAAAAGTTGGGCGGTTCTTTAGTAATGCTGGCCAAAGGTAATCGCTCAAAGCAAGTCACTAAGGCCTGCGAGGCAAATGGTGGTTTTTATTTAGGTTCAATTGGTGGCCCAGCCGCTCGCTTAGCCCAAGACTGCATTACCAAAGTCGAAGTATTGGACTTTGAAGATTTAGGTATGGAGGCAGTTTGGAAGATCGAGGTTAAAGATTTTCCAGCCTTTATTGTGGTTGACGATAAGGGTCATGATTTTTTTGAAGACACCATGCGACCGATTGCCAACAAAATTCCAGTTGGCCCAGATGCTGGCTAAGAAGGAATATCTTCTAGCAGTTCAGTGACTAAAGAAGCAATCGGTGATCGCTCAGAACGCGTTAACGTGACATGGGCAAATAATGGATGACCTTTGAGTTTTTCAACAACTGCAGCAACTCCATCATGGCGCCCAACTCTTAAATTATCTCTTTGGGCAACATCATGTGTTAAAACTACTTTTGAGCCTTTACCAAGTCGCGAAAGTACCGTGAGTAGTACATTTCGCTCCAAACTCTGAGCTTCGTCAACAATCACAAAGGCATCATGTAAGGATCTACCACGAATATGAGTGAGTGGTAAAACTTCAATCAGACCGCGGGTGAGCACTTCGTCAATCACTTCTGGTGCAGCAACCGCACCAAGTGTGTCAAAAACTGCTTGCGCCCAAGGGCTCATTTTTTCATTTTCACTACCAGGGAGATAACCCAAATCTTGCCCACCAACCGCATAAAGTGGGCGAAAAACCATAACTTTTCTTTGTTCGCCTCTTTCTAAAACTTGTTCTAAGCCAGCACAAATCGCCAAGGCACTTTTACCTGTTCCCGCCCTGCCACCAAGTGAAACAATTCCAATTTCTGGATCTAAGAGAAAATCAAGCGCGAGCCTTTGCTCCGCACTTCTTCCATGGATACCAAATGCCTCAATATCTCCGCGTACTAACTGAATCTTTTTATCGGCAGTAATTCTTCCTAAGCCGCTGCCTTTGCTTGACATTAAAATAAGTCCGGTATTACAAGGTAATTCTTTTGCCATTTCATGCTCAAGTGAATGGTTGGAATATAGCTCGTCTAATTCATCACTCGCTAAATCTAATTCGCTAATTCCAGTCCAGCCTGAGATTGCTACAAATTCTGCTAAGTATTCTTCAGCTTCTAGTCCTAATGCTGAGGCCTTAACTCGCATGGGCAAATCTTTACTAACTACTACGACTTCCGCCCCGGCATCAGCTAATTGTTTTGCGGTAGCCAAGATTCGTCCGTCATTATCTAGCGGACCAAATGCTGCTGGCAAATTACTTTGATCAATTTGCGAAAGATCTACTCGAAGGGTTCCGCCTAAATCACCTAACGGTATAGCTTTATCTAGCCCGCCTTTTTCAACACGCAAATCATCAAGCAGGCGAAGTGCCTCACGAGCATAAAAACCTAATTCTGGATGAGTTCGCTTTGCTTCTAATTCTGCAATAACGACTAAAGGTAAAACCACATCATGTTCATCAAAACGTAAAGGGGCCTTTGGATCTGAGAGAAGAACGCTGGTATCGAGCACAAAAGTTTTTTTGTTTACTCTGTGTGGGGTCAAGCCCACCCCCTTGCGTTAATTAACTTGTGCCTCTTAAGGCTAACTGTTCACATTAATAACAGCGGGGCAACACGCCGGCTGCGGGTTAGGCGCCGAACCTGCGATTTCTAGCGCCAAAGTCTCTTAAGGCGCGAAGAAAATCTACTTTTCTAAAATCTGGCCAATAAGCTTCACAAAAATAAAATTCAGCGTGGGCACTTTGCCAAAGTAAAAAACCGCTAAGTCGCTGCTCACCTGAAGTTCTAATTACTAGATCTGGATCTGGTTGACCTTTTGTATATAGGTTCTGCGAGATGTGATCGATATCTATGGTTTTAGATAATTCTTCTAAAGTGGTGCCAAGCTGTGCATGATCAGCTAAAACTGCTCTTATCGCATCAATAACTTCACGTCTTCCGCCATAACCGACTGCAATATTTACTGTCATTGTTGAGATGTCTCTTGTATTTTCAGCTACTTGCTTTAAGGCATTAGCAGTTGCCGCAGGTAATAAATCTAGTGCACCTACTGACAAGATTCTCCATTTATTGGTAGCGCCAAGATTAGTAACCGTGTTTTCAATTAAATCAAAAAGATAAGTGAGTTCTTTGCTATCTCTGGAGAGATTTTCAGTGCTTAAAAGCCAAAGAGTTACATGTTTTACTTTTGATTCTTCACACCAATCTAAGAATTGCTCTATACGACTAGCCCCAACCGTGTGACCATCAATTGAGCTACTTCCTTGCTCTTTTGCCCAGCGACGGTTTCCATCTAAAATCACACCAACATGCTTGGGTCTTGGTAAATCAGCAATTTCCTTTAATAATCTACGTTCATAAAAAGGATAGGCTAGCTCTCTTAACTTCATAGCCCTCCTTTAAAGCAAACTTAGCAGAATGCCAGCGCCTAAAATCATAATCACAATTCCACCCATTGCCGTCATATTAGAAATTCGATCTGGCTTGGTTGCCAGCCAAGCTCTGGCAGCCCCAGCCGATAAGCCCCAAATGCTGTCTGAAATAAAAGCGATAATCCAAAAGATTAAGCCCAAGATGAGCAGCTGAATCGGGACTGGAACATCGTCAGCTCCACGCTCTACAAACTGCGGTAATACTGCAGCAAAAAATACCAATGTTTTCGGATTTAAAACTCCTACGGTAAAACCTTGTCTGATTATCTGCAGGCTCCCTGCGTAATCATGCTTGGTCAAAATTTCAGTTGTTTTTTTATTGCGGTCTCGAATTGTTTGAAGCCCAAGGTAAATCAAAAATGATCCACCTAAAATAGAAACCAAAATAAATGCTAATTGGGATCTTTGAATAATTGGCCCGATTCCAAATGAAACCAAGATAACCGAAACGTAAGCACCTAGGTTATTGCCGAGCACACTTAGTACGGCAGCTCGTTTTCCTAACGAAATCCCTCTTGCAACTGTGAACATCACGCTTGGGCCAGGAATCACGATGATGGCAAATGCGGTTAGTGCAAATTTGATTAGTAAATCAGCATTAGGCAAGTTTGGCCACTTTAACTATTAGGAGTTTTCTTCAAAGTGCTTTTTTGTCTTTTTAAGACTATTTCGCATGAAATAAAAAATAATTAAAACAGTAACCCCTAGCAATGCAAAAGCTATTAGGGCGTATCGACCGGGAGAAGGCACCATTTCAACAACGTCTTCTAGATAAAGCACGCGTCCAACTTTACCTTAAGCCAGCGAGCAGATCACTCTCTGGCAAAGTGGTATTGACCCTGGTTGCGGCTAATTGATAATCCTCAAATGGCCAAATTTTCTTTTCTTCATCACGCGGCATAGCGAACCAATCCCCTGTTGGGTCAACTTGCGAAGCATGCGCTTTTAGTGAGGCATCTCGCACCTCAAAATAATCTGCACATTCAATCTGAGTGGTAATTAAATGGCCGTCATCAACTTTTTCATCAAACCACTCCGCGTAAGGATTTGGGATTCCTAAGCGAGCAAACGCCTCAGCAAAAACAGCCAATTTTTTGGTATGAAAAGTTTGCTGATAGTAAAGTTTTTGAATTGTCCAAGGAAATCCTAATTCTGGCTTGTAGGTCAAGTTTCGAGAATTTTCCCAAGCGTACATGGAAATCTCATGGCATCTGATGTGGTCTGGGTGCGGATAGCCACCATTCTCGTCATAGGTAATTAACACTTCTGGTTTAAATTCTCTAACAATTTTTATTAACTTGTCGCCCGGCTCTTCTATTGGCACATCAGCAAATGAACCTTTAGGTACTGGCCCACTTTCTACCCAGCCAGAATCTTCAAAACCTAACCACTGGTGGCTCGCTCCTAAGATCTTGATTGATTCTTGCATTTCTAATCTTCTAAATGCTTTTACATCTTTCTTAAAAGCATTTTCATCTAAATTTTTATTAAGTAAGTCACCTCGTTCACCGGCTGTGCAGGTGACGATTAAAAATTCATGGCCTTCCTTAAGATACTTTGCTGTGGTTGCAGCACCTTTACTTGCCTCATCATCCGGGTGTGCATGAACGCTTAAGATCCGCATTTTTTGTGTCAATTTTCCTTCTAGGTCAAGATGACTTACAATAATCTGATGTCAGAAATCAAGAATACCTGGTTAACCCAAGAGGCTTTTGATCGTCTTCAAGCGGAATACGATGAACGTCAAGGTGCACTTCGTGCAGAAATTACCAAACGAATTGAAGCCGCACGTGAAGAAGGTGACTTAAAAGAAAACGGTGGTTATCACGCAGCTCGCGAAGAGCAGGGTAAAAACGAAGCCAGGATTAGACAACTTAAACAAATTTTAGAAAACGCCACTATCGGCACTCCCCCTAGTGATACTAGTGAAATTGCCATAGGTCATGTGGTCACTGTGAGATTTTCTGATGGAGATGAAGAAACTTTTTGGCTCGCCTCGCGCGAGGAATCACAACATGCCACCATGGATGTTTACTCGCCCGATTCGCCCTTAGGCCAGGCTGTTTTAGGTAAAAAGGCAGGCGATGAAACTGGTTTTGAATTACCCAATGGTAAATCTGTCAGCGTAAAAATTGTTGAAGTTAAAACCTACTCAGCGTGAAGTAGCGACCTTAAATTTTCTAATCGCGAGTGGCATAAATATTGC
>JAYPCW010000045.1:0-8916 GCA_038124905.1 Candidatus Nanopelagicales bacterium
GAAATGGTGGCTTGTTAGTTGTAAATGATTTGAAATTGCATAGTGAATACTTATTAGGTTTGGGCGAGATGCCATCAAGTTGGCCTCAAGCGGCATTAATTGCTCAGGTTATAACTGCTCGTTCTTATGCAATGGGTAGAAAAAATGGCGGAATCAGAGCAAACTGTAACTGTCATGTTTATAACAACTCAACAGATCAGGTGTTTGTTGGCTGGAGTAAAGAAGCTTCATCGGGTGGAGATAATTGGCGCAGCGCGGTAAATAGCTCTTTTGCGCCAAGCGGAAACCCGCTTGCTCTAACTTTTAACGGATCAGTAATAACTGCTTATTATTCTTCTTCTACTGGAGGGCGTACTCAACCAACAAGTGAAGTTTGGGGTGGAGTTCGAGCTTGGTCTCAATCAGTTGATGATGCTTGGTCGCTAGATCCTGGATTAAACCCAAACTATCGTTGGGCAGCGAGAGTTTCACAATTAAATATGGCAAACGCACTTGGATTAGTTGATGTTAATCGCATAGATATTACTGAGAGGTTTTCAAGCGGAGCAGTAAAAACAATGGTGGCATTTGATTCTGCTGGAAACAGCGTGACCATGTCAGGTAGGACTTTTCAAGTTAGATTGAAATTGAAATCAAATTACTTAGTTGGAGCTGTGGATTCGCAATTTGCCGATACCTTAGGAGATATCCCAACCACTACTGGTTTTGATGAAGAAGCATATAAAGCACAACAAGCTGCCGCTGAAATTGCCAGCCTCACTCCGCAGTATCAACAAGCTAGCGAGCAGGCAGATGAAGCCCGCGGGGAAGCTAATTCTGCTAGACGAAAATTGGGTGAAATCAGGGAACAAATTGAAGTTGCGCAAAATGATTTATTGACTTTGCAACTTGAGATTGCTCAAAAAGAAATTGAAGTGCTAAGAGCGCAATCGCAAATTGATGATTTAGTAAGAATTCTTTATATGCAAGGTGAGATGGACATGTTGAGTATCATGCTGAATGCTCAATCCCCTAATGATTTTGCTGAAACTTTGCTAGCTTTACAGCTATTTGCCTCAACTCAAAACTCGAGCATCAGAACGGCTCAAGATTTGATCAAGGATTTAGATCAGAAAAAAATTGAAGTTTTAGAGCGTCAAGGTGAGCTAGATGGCTTGCTTGGTAAAGCCGATGGGGCGCTTAAAGAGGCAAGAGATGCACTTAAAGAAGCGGTATCTGCAGAAGAAGAATTAGAGAAGTTGATCGCCGAGAAACAGAAGATAGTAGACGCCTATAATCGGTCAAGATAAATGTGACAACTGAATTAACGCGACTTAACATGAAGAAGTCCGGCGAGTGGGCCGGCTTTGCCATATTTGCCTTAATGGGTGGCTTTTCGACTGCCTATGGCGTGATGGTGCCAGTATTTCGAGAGAGATTTAATCTTGACATCGCGCAAGGTGGATTAATTTTTGCGGTGGCAGGCGCAAGTGCATTTGTAGGAATTGCGCTTGGTACTTGGTCAGTTTCTAAAATTCCTGCGCGTATCGCTGGCGCTTGGGGTGCTTTTTCAATGTCACTTGGGGCGGTATTAATTGCTCTTGCTGGATCCTGGATGGCAACTTTAATAGGAGTGGTTTTTGTTGGCTTAGGTTTTGGATCATCTGATGCAACTATTAGTCAATTTGCCTCTAATGGGGGGAACGCTAAAGCTGTTAAACGAACAAATATTTTGAATGCTTCATTTGCTATGGGTGCAGTTGTTGTTCCCTTGGTAATAAATTACGGAATTCGCACAAACTTTACTGTGGTAGTTGTTGCGATAAGTTTTGCTTTTTTTATCGCAGGTTTTATATTTTTTAAGAATGTTACTGGGCGTTTAACCCATGAAAAACAGCGCGAAAAACCACTCGGCCATAGATTGGTGCTTTTTTCGCTTTTGTTAGGAATCGCTTTTTATGTAGGAGTTGAAGCAGGTATCGGCGGTTGGGTACCTACCTACTTAATTGAAAAAGGAATGACTCCAACCATGGGTGCTTGGGGAGTGGCTTTATTTTTTTCCATGCTCACTTTGGGACGAGTTTTCTCACACAAAATAACTAATTACATCTCGCCGGCATGGCTCTCAGCCTATGCGCAATTAGCTGCGGTAATTGCTTTGCTGATGATTTGGTACACACCTTGGACTTTTTTTAGTATCGCGTTACTGGGTTTAGTTTGTGCTCCAGTTTTCCCATCAGTTTTAGTTTGGGCAGTGAGAATTACTCCTGGCGACCCAAGAACTGCAGGCTTCTTTTTGCTTGCGGCAATAATCGGTGGCACATTTTCACCAACTTTGATGGGGTACTTGATGCGTTACTTTGGCACCAACAGCCTTCCATTGATCTTGATACCACCAGCATTAATTGGTGGATTAATTTTTCTTTGGGCAATTCGCCAAAATGTTAAAGAACATATTGACGCTGATTAGCGAATTCTGGGCCGGAGCACTACTGCGGCAAAATAAGCCAGCGCAAAAGCGATTCCAACAAAGCCATAAATCCAACGCCCAAGATTTGCTGGGCCTGGAGCGATAAAAGTAACTACCGCTAGACCGGCAGAAATCAAAATCATTAAGCTGGCAAAACTTCTTATGGTGTGGTTAGAGGCAGTTGCTCGCAGAATAAACATGGCATAAGAAAGTGGGATAAGGACTACACCGATCATTCGCAATGCCCAGATGGCACTATCACCACTGATATTTATGAATTCACCAAATTGTTCAGGAAACGCAATTAATGCAACTCCAGATACTAAAAATACACTTGCACCTACCAGCACAATTTGTCGAATTCTGTATTCTCCTGCGAAACTCATAGCAAAAGGTTACGGCAAAAGTGCTTTATTGGCGAGCAGTTTCAGCCAGTGTTACACCTATCAAAACTATTGCGCCACCGATTAACTGAATTGTTGAGAGTATTTCACCTAAAAGAATAAAGGCCACTAGTGAGGCAATTACTGGTTCAAGTAATCCGAGAATTGCCGCTTTCTTGGCATCAATGTATTTCATTGCAGTAAAAACAAGCCAGAACGGTGCAACCGCACCCATCACAGCCACCCAAATGAGCAAACTATAAATCGGAAGCTCAATACCAACTTGTGAAATCTCGATGGTGTTAGCAAATAGCTCCCAACTCCAAAGCCAAAATGGTGAAAAAATTAACCAAAAACCAGCACCCACACCCATTGCAAGTGTTGTTAAAGCAATAGAGCCTCTTTGTCTAACTAAAACTTCGCCACCTAAAAAGTAAATTGAAACTGCAATTGCCGCTCCGAAAGCAAAAGAAAAACCTAAAATGTCAACATCAAAACCAGACCAAATATCGGTAATTAAACTCAATCCAAATAAAGCAAGAATAATGGAAAGCCATACTCGTGGGCTGATAAATTGCTTTCGCCAAAAACGCAAATATAGCGCGACGATTATTGGTGAAAGATATTCGATTATTATTGCCAGCCCTACTTCAATTCTTTCTAAAGCTGCAAAATATAAAAATTGAGTCATAGTTAATCCCAAAACACCAAACCCAATAAATTTAGGAATTTCTTTGCGAGAGACTTTTAAATAAGGGCGGGCACGAAAGTAGGCGATAGGCAAAAGAACTAAAAAAGCACCGGTAATACGGATTGCTGTGAGTTCTGGCGCACCTAAAGCGGCTTGCATAACTAGTTTTGCAACAGAGGCATTAAAAGCAAAAAGGCTTACACCGAGGATTAAAAGTAAATAACCCAAGAGTGGGTGGACGCTATTTTGCTGTTGTTGAGCCATCTAGGAGGCTCAATCTATCAATCTGGTTAGCCAAATCTTCCTGTGACATAGTCACGGGTTCTGGAATCTTTAGGATTTGAAAAGATTTTATTGGTGGTGTCATATTCGATTAACTGCCCAGTACGGCTACCAATCTCATCATTGCTAACCACCGAATAGAAAGCTGTTAGGTCAGCTACTCGGCCAGCTTGTTGCATGTTGTGAGTAACGATAACTATTGTGTAATCTTTTTTGAGTTCCATCATCAGGTCTTCAATTTTGAAGGTTGAAACTGGGTCGAGTGCTGAGCAGGGCTCGTCCATCAAAATCACATCAGGTTTAACAGCTATCGCCCGAGCAATGCATAAACGTTGTTGTTGCCCACCGCTCATGCCATACGCATTATCTTCAAGACGATCTTTAACGTCATCCCATAGTGCAGCATCACGTAAGGCTTTTTCAACGATCTCATCCATGTTGCCACTCATACCTAGAGTGCGAGGCCCAAAAGCTACATTGTCATAGATAGATTTTGGGAATGGATTTGGTTTTTGAAACACCATTCCGATTAATTTTCTAACCTGAACCGGATCAACTTCTGGTGAGTACATTTCTTCGCCATGGTATTTTATCGAGCCAGTCACCCTTGCTGAGGGAATTAAATCATTCATCCGATTTAAACACCGTAAAATTGTTGTTTTACCACATCCAGAAGGGCCAATGAAAGCAGTTATTTGATTTTTGTAGATGTCCAAACTCACATCTTTTACCGCTAAGGAGTTGCCGTAGTGAACATTCACGTCACTTAAGTTAAAAACACTTTCACGTCCGGCAAAATCTTCCATTGAAACTCCAGTCATATCGTCCATAACGATACTCATATGTGAATCTTGATCAATCACGGTGGCTTTAATCTGGTCTGGATTTTTAGTATCTGTCATACGCTCCCCTTCATTTACCAATTCTGTTCGCTTCTTGCTCTGAGCCAAATTGCAATTGAGTTTATTGACATTAAGAGCAACAACATCACTAAAATTCCAGCTGCAGCTAACGTATGGAATTCTTCTTGAGGTCTACCGGCGTAGTTGTAAATCATTACCGGAAGAGCGGAATACCCACCCTCTAAATACTTTGGGTCAAAAGTTACGAAAGTAACGGCACCGACTAGTAACAGTGGAGCAGCTTCACCAATAGCTCTCGCTACGGCCAAAATTACACCGGTAAGAATTCCCGGGAACGCGGCTGACAAAACTTGCCGGCGAACTGATTGCCAAAGCGTTGCACCGAGTGCGAGTGAACCTTCTAAAATTGATGAAGGAACTGCGCGAATTGCTTCTCGGGAAGCCAAGATAACAGTTGGCAAAACTAGTAAAGCAACAGTTAAGGATCCTGCAGCTACCACAAAGCCCAAACTCAATGGCCCACGAACAATAAATGCCAAACCTAATATTCCGAAAACAATTGAAGGTACCCCAGCAAGATTTTGAATATTAAGCTCGATAAATCGGTTGTACCATTTTGCTCTGTTAGCAAACAGCTCCATATAAACAGCAGAGGCAACACCAATTGGAACAATAAATAAAATTACTCCAGCAATTAAATAGGTGGAGCCCAATATTGCTGGTCGGTATCCAGCGGTTTCTGGGGAAATACTTGAAGGGTTGTTAACTAAAAGATTTAAATCTAATCGTGGATGCCCTTCAACAATCGACCAGATCAAGATGGCTGCAATAGACAAAGTTGCAATAGTTAATGCCGTTAAAAGTATTCCATAGAAAGCTAAGTTCTTAACTTTTAATTGCACTGACGCTTTACCAAAGACACTCTCCGTCACTGCACGGGCACCAAGTGCCGCTGCTTGAGATCTCTTAGGAAGAGGTGAATTTAATGTTGCCATTTAGTCATAAACCTCGCGATATCGCTTAACTAGCTTTATAGCCAATATGTTCATGGCAAGCGTCATAAAAAATAAGAGTGATCCAACTGCGAATATTGTGTTGTAATCCAAGGTCCCTGTTGCAATATCACCGGTAGCCCTACCACCGATAAAGGCAGTCATGGTTTGTATTCCTTTGGTTGGATCAAAACTTAAGTTAGGGTTGCCAGCTCCTGCCACCAACATGACAACCATAGTTTCACCAACAGCACGTGAGGCACCTAAGACAATTGCAGCAATGATTCCCGAGATTGCTGCGGGAAGCACCACCTTTAGAGAAACTTCAAATTTACTCGCACCTAGCGCATAGGCTCCTTCTCTTAATCCTCTTGGCACTGAGCGCATTGCATCATCAGACACCGAAGAAACTAACGGAATAATTACCAAACCAACTGCAATGCCTGCGACTCCGATTGAAAACGGCCCAGCCCAAGGCAAGAAAGGAGTGAGCTTAACAATTGTTGGCATTAGCCAAAAGAAAGTGAATAAACCAATTGCCACAGTTGGCAAACCTTCAAGAACTTCGAGTAAAGGTTTAACCACTTTTCTTACTCTTTTTGGAGCATATTCAGATAAATAAATTGAAAGCAAGATACCCAAAGGAATTGCAACTATGAGCGCAAAAGAAACAACCATCAAGGTTCCAACAACAATCGGTAAAACACCAAAGCTGGGATTAGCTAACGAAGGTGCCCATTGGGTACCGGTAAAGAACTCTCTTAAAGTAACTGCTGGATCTTGAAAAAATGAAATCGATGGACCCAAAAGTGAAATAACAATAGATACCGTGGTTACTACGGAAATTGCCGCAGCGGTTGCCAAAAGTGCTTTAATAATTTTTTCGCCATAGCGAGGGCTTTCGGCTCGTAGTCGTGAAGGGAAGTTCGCGTCACCACTACGAGCCGTCACCATAGATGAAGACACTAGTTGATTTCTCCAATCAAAGTCTTCATCCAGTCAACCACCTATCTAGGAAAGGAGTCCATCTAGCTTGGCTAAATTTTCTGCTAACTGTGCATCAGTGAGAGGGATTCCCCCTGCAAGTGAGGCAATTTCTGCTTGATTCTCGAGGAAGAATCTAAAGAATGCTGCGACCTCTTCACGTTGTAGTGAGCTGTCGCTCGCGTACACGTAAAGCCCACGACCAAGAGGTGAATAATCTCCACTTGCTACATTCTCTAATTCCGGAGCAACGCAACCGTTTCCTCCGTCAATTTGCAGAGCTTTAATTTGATCGCGCGACTCGTTGTAATAGGTCCAACCAACGTAACCCATCGCACCGAGCTCACCTTCAACGCCAACAATCAAGGCATTGTCATCTTCGCCAATATCGACAAAGTTGGTAGTGATTAAACCATCATCTCCATTAACTTCTTCAGTGAAATAACCGAAGGTACCTGAATCTGAACCTGGGCCATATAGTTTTAAGGGAACATCTTTAACTTCGCTGTCCTCTAGACCAGGAACCTCGCCCCAAGTTTGCAAAGCCGCACCATCAGTCCAAATAGCATTTAACTGTTCGATAGAGAGACATTCAATGGGATTATCAATATTCACTACGACTGATATGCCATCATTCGCTACTTGAATATTGTCATTAGTTATTCCATTTTCAGCACAGATAGCTGCTTCTTCATCTTTAATCAAACGTGAAGCATTGCTGCCATCTGTTTCACCATTACAGAATTTTTCAAATCCTCCACCAGTTCCACTGGTTGCCACGGAAACTTGAACACCTGGATTTTCTTGCATAAACAATTCAGCTGCAATTTCGGCATACGGTGCAACGGTGCTTGATCCATCGATACGTACTGAGCCAGATAGTTCAGCAGTTGTCTCTTGCGTTGTTTCTTCTGAAGTAGTTGCAGCGCTGGTATCTTCACTTGCTGAATCGCTGCTACCACAAGCAGATAACAAGATTGCGCTTGCAGAAATTACTGCAAGTGTCGCAATTAGATTTTTTTTCAAAATCTCTCCCTTTGGTAGTTAATCTTGCCCCTAAAGAGTAAGAAACTCAGTTGTACAAGAGGTTTTTTTAAGGTTAATACCGGGTGAATTAATTATTAATATTGATTATTTCAGCACTGATGATACTCATGTTGCCCTTGTTAAAGTTGCGATGTATCACCAACAAGGAACCAGGAGCTAGCGCAGCATTTAATTCACAACTTTCAAATTGGCCTTGAATAAATTTTGCGATTTCAGGCAAGGCCGGTCGGTGACCGCAAATAACTTGAGGAGTTGGATCACTTACTGCTTCGCTTATGAGATTCAGTGCCGGGGAAGGATTTACCTCCCAGCTAAATTCATTTAATGCCTGGTACGCATGCACTGGTTGATTGATCTCTGCAGCAAACTGACTAATGGTGGCAACACATCTTGTTGCATCTGACGAAGTGATTTTTTCAACTCCATAGGCGTGAAGTATTTGATTGATTTGCTCTGTTTGGTTAAATCCAATCTGTGTAAGTGGTCTTACTGTATCTGTGGGTGGCTTTTTTTGGTATCGATCAGACCAATCTGCTCTTTTTTCAGATTGGGCGTGACGCAGTAAAATTAAGGGAGAAGTGATTGGCTCTTCTAAAGCTTGAATCGCAAGATCTTGATCATCTGGGTAGGTTAGTTTATTTTTTAATTGCGACTTATTGCACCAAACTAATTCATCTACTTCTTCATTTACCGTAAAATTTTCTTCGCCTTTTAAAAGCGCTTTCCAATACAAGACTTGTTTTAAGTCCTCGTCTTTATAATAAAGCCGCTCAGGAAGCGGTTGGAGCAGTTTGCAATCCAATCCCGTTTCTTCTTTTAACTCTCTAATAGCTGCTAATTGCGGTAGTTCGTTGTCTTCAATTTTGCCTTTAGGTAAAGACCAATCTTCGCGGTAGGGGCGGTGAATTACTGCTACTTTTGTGCCAAGCTTTGTCGGTTTTTCTAAAACTACGCCAGCAGCAAATATCTTTGGTTTTTCTTTAGCCATCTAGCTGGCTTCGCTTTTGAGATTTTTGAATTAATGCTTCATGGAGTTCTTGTAAAGGTTCATTTTGCTCATTTACTTTACGTAAAGTCCATTCCCCACTTGGCTCTAATTCCCAAGCCTTAATTTCTTTAGAGAGTCCTAAATCTAATAAATCACCGATGAATTTAACATGCTCTGGCTCAGTTAATTGCACTAAAGCTTCAACTCTTCGATCTAGATTTCGATGCATTAAATCAG